>JBOHDE010000141.1:0-10232 GCA_050699035.1 Nocardioidaceae bacterium
CGGATCTCGTCGTCGGTCTGGAGCATGATCCCGCTGCCCTGGCTGATCCGGTCGATCCGGACGCCCAGCTCGGTGGCGGTCTCCAGGATCGCCTCGAAAGCCTCGGGGCCCTCGACCGAGGCGATCTCGATTCGATACGGTCGCCCGTCCTCGAACGTCCCCGGTGAGTCGGCCACCGCCGGAGGACTGACCGTTTCGAGTCCAGCTGCGGCAAGGGCACGACGCCCCCGAGTTCCGACCGAGTCGAGCATCGCGCCTCCTGAAGGTTCAAAATACTGAACCGAACTTCCTTATTGGGAATCTATTCGGCTACCTTCCCGAGTGTCAAGACCCTGGGTGCATCCCGGCCACTGCGGATCCGGTCCGGTGGATCATCCACGACTGATGAGAGGCGACATGACGCAAGAAGGCACGTCCCGTGAGCGCGTGCAGGACATCAGCTGGGTCAACCCGCGAGACCGCTCCGAGGTCGGCACCGGCGTACCGCTCTCCACGGCAGCCGACGTCACCCATGCAGCCGGGCAAGCGGGCCAGGCCGCTTCGGTGCTGGCCGAGCGCTCCCTCGCCGAACGGGTGGACTTGCTCGAGGCGGTGGCCGGCGCGTTGGAACGCAGCCGTCCGGCTCTCGTGCTCCTCGCCGACGAGGAGACTGCCCTCGGCGAAGCCCGGCTGAACGCCGAACTGACCCGCACGGTTCACCAGCTGCGCTTCCTTGCCGACGTCATCGGCGACGGTTCGTTCCTCGATGCCACCATCGACCTCGCCGAGGAGGCCACCGCGCTGGGAGCCGTTCCCGACCTCCGTCGGGCCGGACGGGCGATCGGACCGGTCGCGGTCTTCGCCGCGAGCAACTTCCCGTTCGCGTTCTCGGTCGCGGGAGGCGACACCGCGAGTGCCCTCGCCGCGGGATGCCCAGTGGTCGTGAAGGCCCATCCCGGGCACCCGCGCCTCTCGGCCGAGACGGGCCGCGTCGTGCAGCGGGCGTTGGCGTCGGTGGGATCCCCGGAGGGCACGTTGGCCGTCGTGCACGGGTGGGAGGCCGGCTCCGCGCTCGTCCGGGCGCCGGAGATCTGCGCGGTCGGCTTCACCGGCTCGCAGCAGGGCGGTCGCGCCCTGTGGAATCTGGCGAACGCCAGGCCCGAGCCCATCCCGTTCTTCGGCGAGCTCGGCAGTCTGAACCCGGTCGTCGTCACGCCAGCGGCGCTGCGCCGGCGCGCGGACGAGATTGCGGCGGGTTTCGTCGCGTCGTTCACGCTCGGCGGAGGCCAGTTCTGCACGAAGCCGGGGCTGATGTTCGTCCCGGCCGGCGGCGGGCTCGACGCACCGCTGCGCCGGGCGGTCGCCGACATCTCCGGCGGGTTCATGCTGACGCCGCAGATCCGTGACGCGTTGGCCGCTGGCGTTGCGAGGTTCGAGCAGCTCGACGGGGTCGAGTCGCTCGCCGAAGGCGACGAGTCCACGGGTGGCCTGTTCGCTCCGGCGCGCTTGTTCCGCATCCGCGCGAGCGACCTCGCCAACAGCCGACGCGCCTTGCTGGATGAGTGCTTCGGCCCGGTCTCCGTCATCGTCGAGTACGCCGACGACGACGAGCTGTTCGCTGCGTTGGCCCTGGTCCCCGGGTCGCTGACGTTCACCGTGCACGCCGACTCCTCCGGTGACCCGTTGGCCCCCTCCTTGATGACACACGCCTCCACGCGCGCTGGTCGGGTCATCGTGAACGGGTGGCCGACCGGTGTCGCGGTGCGTCACGCGATGCACCATGGCGGGCCCCACCCGACGTCGACGACGCCTGCAGCCACGTCAGTCGGAAGTGGGGCCCTGCAGCGGTTCCTCGTCCCGGTGTGCTTCCAGAACGTCCCGGACGAACTGCTGCCCCCGCCATTGCGCAACGCCAATCCCTGGGGCATCAGGCGCCGCGTGAACGGGCAGCTCACTGTCGAGCCGATCCAGCAAGGGCGAGAGGCGAGCTGACCATCAGCCCTGCTTCGTCAGGAACCGCTCCAGCACGTTGCGTACGACCTGCGACAGCACCCTGTCGATGGGCAGGGACGTGACAAAGCTGATCGAACCGGCCGCGAAGACCGCACCCCCGCTCGAGGTGGAGTACGTCGCGATCTCGGCGCCGCCCCCATCGGGGTTCGTGCCTCGCGCCACCACCTCGAGGTCGGGGGGCGAGCTCGGTGAGCGCTTGTCCGTCTCGTGCCCGGAGGCGCCGCCGGGAATCCTGGTGTTCAGCGACTCGTCCCCCACCAGGTCACCGGCCGAGACCCCGGTCCCCGCGAACACCCAATGGTCCGGGGCGACGACCTCGTACGGAGCGGCTGTGAGCAGCCCGGCCCGGGTGTAGCCCACGCCGAGCAGCGCGGCCTCCGGCTCGTGGACAAGGCCGAACCGGCTCTCGACCTCGGCGCGGCGGGGCTCGAGCTCGGTGGCGTCCCCGTTGAGCACCGTCATGGTGGCGGTGTCATCGTGCAGCTCCACCGCACAGTTCACCCCGTTGCCGCCCAGGTAGACGAGCCGCCCGCCTTCCTCGCGGACCCACTGCTTCACCCGCTCGTACATCCCGACCGTCCAGTACTCGGGATGCGTGTTGAGCATGAGCACGTGGTACGCCGACAGGTCGAGCTCTCCGCGGGCCAGCTGGCTCTCGGCGTAGAGGTCGTACCCGAAGCCCTCCCGCTCGAGCCAGCCAAGCAGCCGCCACTCGGCGGCAGCGAGCGCGCACGCGTCGCGCCGCAGAATGGGATCGGTGACCTGCTCGCCAACCGCCACCTGGTTGCCCGGCTCGGGTCGGTCGAACGTCAGGGGCGGATAGGTGCTTGACCGCCACTCCTCGTGACCGCGCTCGCGGTACCTCGGCATGCTGACGCGCCGGTCGACGTCCGGCAACGGGGGTAAGGACTCGGCGTAGACGTAGTTGCTGCGGCCGCCGAACGAGTTGTAGGCGTTCCACGTGAGGTCCGATGCGAGCACGGCGATGTCGGACGCCGGCTGCGGCGGGGCCACGACCCACGGGCAGGTGACGACACTGCCGTCCTCGGCATGGACGTGGACGAAGTACAGGCCGCTGCGGTCTGGTGCGGTGAGCAGGCGGGGCGAGGCGCCGACGCCGGGCCCGATGGTCAGGCCGACCTGACTCCAGCCGACGCCAGTAGCGACGAAGTCGCCGTCGGGGAGTGCCTGGCGCAGGCCACCCGGCGGATGCTCGCCATGCCCGACGTGGGCGACGAACTCGGGCGTCAGGCCGTAGCGCCAGAGCTCGGCCCGATACGCACTCGGCGAGGAGACCCGCAGCTCGCACCGTTCTCCCCCGCGCGCCGCCTTCGGCCACACGTATCCCAGAAGCTGGTCGCGGAGCAGCCTGAACTGCACCGGCTCGCCGTCGGCAACTCGAACCCGCGTGAGCTTGCTCCCGTACCCCGCGCAGGCCAGAGCGACGTCGTAGTCGCCCGCGGGCAACCCCACCCGGACGGCGCCCGACGCCGACGACCTGCCTTCGTACGTACCATCGGCACCCTGGAACTCGAGCATGGCGCCGGCGAGAGCAACGAAGTTCTCGTCGCTGACCCAACCGACCAGCATCTGATCTCCTGACTGACCACGCACGCGCGTGGCCGTCGCCCGCCCGTTGACATTGCTCCCGAAGCGTTGCTTAGATTACTACCTGCGGAACTCTCGTTCCAAATACTGAACGAGATATGCACGGGCTGCGCCACGTCCCTGTCTGAGGTACACGGAGCGGGAGGAACCGACAATGCCCATCCCACGGCGCACCCGAACACCGAGCAGCCGCCGGGTCAGATTAACCGCGCTGCTGTCGACCGCGTTGCTCGTGCCGCTGGCGGCGACCGCGATCGGTGGCACCGCCAGCGCTGATCCGGCCGATGTCTGCGGACCCGACCGGTCGACACCGACCCTGAGCGCCGACTACAAGACTGCCGTCGGCGCCGCACTCGAGTCCGGCCCCGACGTGTGGGGCGAAGAGCTGTTGTCCCGGCCCGAAGGCCCGACGTACGACAACATCAAGGACTACCTGACGCCACTCATGCATGTCCGCCAGCCGGCAACCCGTGGCCCGATGACGGCGACGGAGGTCTACTACCTCCCCTTCGGAGTCCCCCAGGGCCTGTCCGGGCGGGGGTCCATCGCACTGCATGTCGCGGATGGCAGCCAGATCATCACCAACCAGTGGAGCCACCGGGATCTGCAGGTCTTCGTCGGCGACGGCACCGAGCGTTACGGCGAGTGCCTCGGCGCCCTCGACGGCCCGCGGCTCGGCGACGGCTACCTTCCGGTGCTCGAGGTCGGCTACACCGACGCCGACGGCGTCACGTACCAGCAGGAGTCCTTCGCGACCTACCTCCCCGGTACGAGCCAGCTCGCCAGCTACGTGAAGATCACCGCCGAGGCCAGTGGCGACGACCACCGGGCCGTGATCCGGCTGCGTGACTTCTGCGGGGTGAACTGCCACCCGGTCGTCGAGGGCAACCGGCTCGTGCTCGGCGGCAAGACGTACCTCTACTTCGGACCCGGCGCGTCGTTCGACGGCACCGACCTCAGCTACGACCTCGATCTGTCCGGTGGCGAGCAGACGGTCTACCTGGTCCGGCTCAACGAGGCCGCTCCAGCACCCGAGGTGCGGGCCGACGAGGCCGGGCACACCGCCGCCTCGGCACGCACCACGGCGTACTGGGACGGGCGCCTCTCCGACGGCGCCACAATCGATGTCCCTGAACCGCTGGTGACGAACGCGGTCAAGGGCCTGGAAGTCCAGAACCTCCTGACGACCTGGCGGTACAGCCTCGGCAACGCGTACGAGGCCTTCTATCAGCCGGAGAGCAATGACACGGTGGAGACCTTGGGGCACCTGGGCTTCAACGAGGTCTACCGGTCTGCGCTGGTAGATCTGCTGCCCAAGTCAAAGGCTGCCAACCGACGCAACTGGGAGATCGGCACCAAGCTCTTCCACGCAGCGGACTACTACCGGCTGACGAAGGACCGCTCCTTCATCGACGAGAACGAGGCGACGCATGTCCGCTACCTCGACGACCTCGTCGCCCAGAACGCGGCAGACCCCAACCACCTCCTGGCGCGGCAGCAGTACTCCAGCGACATCCCCCTCGGCGTCTACGGGTTGCATCAGATCGGGGTCGCCCAGCGGGGTGTACAGGCCATCGCCGAGGTATGGCGTGACCTGGGCAAGGCCGACCTCGCGAACCGCGCCGCCGACTTCGCCGCAAGCCTCGAGTCGAGCTACCAGGATGCGGTCAAGGCGTCGCAGGTCACGTTGCCGGACGGCTCGCTCTTCACGCCAGTCATGCTGCTTGATGGCTTCCAGCCATGGGACCCGATCACGGCCGAGAAGCTCGGCGGGTACTGGAACCTCGTCGCACACTACGGGTTCGGAGCCAAGGTGTACGCACCCGGCAGTGAGGAGGCGCGGCGCACCCTGCAGTACAACTACGACCACGGAGCCCGGCTGCTCGGACTGCTCCGCGCGCGCGACTCGGGCAACACCAACGTGTACGAGGTGCAGCAGCTGAAGTTCCTCGCCGACAACGACCAGGCCGACCAGCTCGTCCTCAGCCTGTACGGGAAGCTGGCCCACGGCATGACGCGTGGGACGTTCGTCTCCGGCGAGGCCCACAACGTCGGCCCGATCCTCACCAAGTGGCCCACCTGCCGGGGCAAGCCGGGCTGCGTGCCGCCGAGCGTCACCGACGGCTGGACCGAGGACGAGTACTACCGAGCGATGTACATGCCGCCGAACAGCGCGAACAACACCTCCTTCCTGGAGGCGTTGCGACTGATGCTCGTCCACACCCGCACCGACCGGTTGGACCGGCCGACCGGGCTCAACCTGGCCTACGCGACCCCGCGCGGCTGGCTCGAGCAGGGCAAGTCGATTCGGGTCGCCGACCTGCCGACCGAGTTCGGGACGCTCGCGTACGAGATCACGTCCAACATCGACCACCACCAGGTGACGGCCGAGGTCGATGTTCCGTCACGCGACGCCATCGACCACCTGTCGTTGCGCGTCCGCGTGCCGAGCGGCAAGGAGATGGCGTACGTGCTGGTCAACGGGCGCGCCTGGAAGGAGTTCGACCGAGACGACGAGACCGTCGACCTGTCGGGGCTGACCGGGCACGTGAGCATCAAGGTCCTCTACCGGACGGCGCGGTGACAAGATCAACACGGTGAACGAGGTCGTGACGACGGGCGACGTGGTCGCCGGACTGGAGGCCGCAGGGACGGCCGGGCGCCCGCTGTGCGTCCACTCGTCCCTGCGCTCCTTCGGCCGCCTCGCTTCCGGCGCTGCGACCGTGGTCGACGGAGTTCTCGGGACCGGGGCCACCGTGCTGGCCCCGGTCTCGAGCTTCCGCACTTGCATGGCAGCCCCGCCGCCCGGCGCGAGCAGGCCGTTCAACTCCGAAGACGACGGCAGCGTGCCCGCGCCGGGTCAGATTCCAGCCGCGGCGTGGGATCCGGCGGCGACCTTTGTCGATCCGGCGATGGGCATGCTTCCGGCCGAAGTCCTGCAGCGTGCGGGATGCGTCCGCGGAGACCATCCGCTCAGCTCGTTCGCGGCGCTCGGGCCGCTCGCGGCCAATCTCGTGGCAGGGCAGCGTCCGCTCGACGTGTTCAACCCGCTGCGCAGGCTGGCGCGGCTCGGCGGAGCAGTCATCGCCATGGGCGTCGGGCTTGACACAATCACCCTGCTTCACCTGGCCGAGCGCGAGGCCGGACTGCGCTTGCTGCGGCGATGGGCGCTCACCGCCGACGGCGTCGTGGAGTGCGAGCATGGCGGCTGCTCGCGCGGCTTCGAACGGCTCGCGGACGCCGTGGCGCCCGCCGAGACTCGGGTCAGCGTCGGTGCGAGCACCTGGCGGGTGTGGGACGCGAGGCTCCTGCTCACGTTGGCGACCGAGGCGTTCCGGGCCGACCCCGGCGCGGGTACATGCGCGGACCCGGCCTGCGCCCGGTGCCGTGACATCGTGGCCGCCGCGGTCGCAGGGTACGTGTATCCCACGGCACTCGACGTTCCGGAGAAGTCTTCGATATGACCATCGTCGATATCCACACGCATGTCTTCTGGTACCCGGACCATCTTTCGGACGAGGTCGTCGATGACGCCCTCGCGGCCAAACGGGTCAAGGCGGCGCGATCGGGTGGCAAGGCCTTCCTCGAGCGCGAGGACCGCCACGCCAATGACGCCCGGCCCGACGACCATCACCTGGCGACCAGCGCTGCGGACAAAGTGGTGGTGTTCGGCATCAGGGCGCGGGCGGTCGGGATCGACGTACCCAACGAGGTGATCGCCGACTATGTGAAGCGTGACCCCGATCGCCTCGAAGGATGGGCATCCGTCGACCCCAACGACGCCGACTGCCTGGACCAGCTCGACCACTGCGTGACGGACCTCGGGCTCAAGGGCCTCAAAGTCGCGCCGGTCTACCAGCATTGGGACCCGCACGATGAACGCCGCTGGACGCTGCTCCGGCGCTGCGCGGAGCTCGGTCTGCCGGTGATGATCCACCAGGGCACGACGTACCCCACGCGAGCGCGGCTCGAGTGGGGCAAGCCGCTGCAGCTCGAACGCCTCGTGACCGAGCTGCCGGATCTGCGCATGATCATCGCCCACCTGGGACATCCCTGGGAGGAGGACGTCGTCGCGCTCGTGCGCAAGACTCCCAACCTCTACTCCGACGTGTCCGCTCTGCACTTCCGCCCATGGCGGTTCTGGCAGGCGATGGTGACGGCGTACGAGTACGGCGTGACGCACAAGCTGCTGTTCGGCAGCGACTTTCCCAACGCCTCGACCGCCGACGCGATCGCTGGGCTACGAGGTGTCAACGGAGTCGTCGACGGCACGCCGCTGCCGCGCATCCCCGATGACGTCATCGACCAGATCCTCCACGAGAACTGGAAGCGGTTCGATGGCACGTCATGAACCTCCGGTGCGACTCCTGGTCGTCGGCTGCGGAGACATCGCCGAGAGCGCACACCTTCCGGCCATCGCGCGCTCGGGAGACGTCGAGCTCGTCGGTCTCGTCGACCCGGCGAGCAGCAACCGGAGTCGGCTCGCGGCGCAGCTCGACGTACCCGATGCGTCTGATCTCGACGGGGGCGCGTCATGGGGCGCAGACGCGGTGATCGTGGCGACCCCACCCGAGGCGACGCCGTCCATCACCATCGATGCCGTACGGCGAGGTCTGCACGTCTTGTGTGAGAAGCCGATGGCCGTCGACCTCGCCGAGGCGGCCCTGGTCCACGACGCGGCTGCCGATACCGACCGCATCGTGCAGGTCGGTTTCGTGAACCGCTTCTCCCCGGTGACCGCGAGGGTCCGGCAGTGGATCAGGGAGGGTCGGCTCGGCCACCCGCTGTTGTTCACGCTGTCGACGTACGACGAGCGGTACGACCCGGCGAACGACGTACACACCAAGCGAATCCTCCACTTCCTCGAGCACGGTCCGGCGTTTCTGCACGAGGCCGCGCACCAGACCGACTATGTCGCCTATCTGGGCGGCGGTACCCCGGTCGACGTCGTGGCCCGTGGCCTCGTGTCGGACTCCGTGTTCCCGAGCGAGAACTACACCTGCGCGCTCGTCCGATATGACAATCGCAATGTGGCCAGACTCGAGGTCACGTGGATGTTCCCGGTGCTCCCGAGGGGTGACTTCCAGATCTTCGGGCCGAAGGGCAGCGTGCGCGTCAACCGGGCGGAGGGATGGGCCACGCTGCAGTCGCCCGCGGCCGAGGACGAGCGGATCGAGCTCGACCGGCCGTGGGTGGAGCAGGCGTTCGACGCTCAGCTGGCGGCGTTCGCCGAAGCCGTACGGTCCGGGCAGCCGCGCGGCCCGACCACCGCGGACGGTCTCGCCAGCCTCTCGTTATGCCACCAGGTCGTCGCTGCGATGAAGGGAGCAGGCCGATGAGGTTCAGTGACCTCTCCCGGGAGCAGCTTCGGGAGCTGGCCGACGCCGCCGTCGTCGTACTCCCCGTCGGCGCCTGCGAGCAGCACGGGCCACACCTCCCGGTGGGTACGGACTTCATGCTCGCCGAGCTGGTCGCCGCGCGTGCGGCCGGCCGGGTCACGGAGTTTCCGGTACTCGTGACGCCCACCGTCGCGGCCGGAAGCTCCGAGCACCACGTCGCCTTCGGCGGGACCATCTCGGTGTCGAGCGAGACGCTGCAGCGCTACCTCGCCGAGTGCTGCGAGTCGCTGGTGCGCAGCGGCTTTCGGCGACTCTTCCTCCTCAACGGGCATGGCGGCAACATCGACGTGATCGGCGATGTTGCTCGCGACGTGTCCACACGATCGGGCGTTCCGGTCGCCTCGGGCTCGTACTGGACGATCGCATGGGACGCGTTGGTCGCACTGGGCGCACACGAGCGCGGTCTGCTGCCAGGCCACGCCGGCGCCTTCGAGACCGCGCTCGTCGCGGCTGCGTTGCCTGCGGCCGGGGCGATTCCCCCACCACGCCGCGAGAGCACGCGAATGGCAGACCCACGAGGTTTCCACCCGCCGTACCGGGTGGACGATCCGTCCGTTTGGTCGCGCAACGACGGGTATACCGACGATCCCTCCCGGGGTGACGCCAACGAGGGTGAACGCTATCTCGAGGCGGTCGTTGAGGCGGTCACGGCTGCGATACTGGAGTTCCATTCACGGTCGGCGACATGACAGCGGTTGGGCAGCTACAAGATCACGGAGGTCGCATGGAGGAAAAGCGATACGCAACACCTGCGGTGGAAAAGGCCTTCGCGGTGCTCGAGCTGGTCTCACGCCACTCTCAGGGGCTGCGCATGGTCGACGTCGTCGAGCAGCTCGCGTTGCCGAAAACGTCGGCTTTCGTCCTACTGCGCTCCCTCGAACGCCTCGGCTATCTCTCCCGGGACGGGGACAATCGCTACCGCCTCACGTTCAAGCTCTTCGCGCTGGGCATGCGCGCGATGAGTCAGGCCGACCTCGTCGGCGTCGCCCGCACCCACCTCGACCAACTCGTCGAGCGCACCGGCCTCACGGTGCATCTCGCCGGTCTCGAGCTCGGGGAGGCGGTATATCTCTCCAAGGTCGACGGCCCGGGCCTCGTCAAGTTCGACACCTACGTCGGAAAACGCGCACCCGCCCATCTCACCGCCGTCGGAAAGGCGATCTTGGCCTACCTCGCACCAGACGATCTGACCGCGGTCATGAATCAGCTCGACTTCGCCGGCGGGACGACCCG
>JBOHDE010000142.1:0-10209 GCA_050699035.1 Nocardioidaceae bacterium
GGTCGACCACTTCGGTGCCGACCTCGCCCGGGTGGTGGCGGTGCTGCCCGACGTGCTGACCGGCGACGAGGCCACGCTGTACGACGAGCGGCTGCGCTCGCTGCTGGAGATGGAGGTGCCGGAGGAGCTGGCCAGGGCGATCTCGGTGCTCCCGCCGGCGTACTCCGCACTCAGCATCGTGGAGACCGCCAAGCGCGACAGCGTCGACCCGCACGAGGTGGCCAAGGTGCACTTCGCGATCGGCGACAAGCTCGGGATCGGCCCGTTGACGCAGCGGATCGTGGCCCTGCCCCGCACCGACCGGTGGCAGACGATGGCGCGCGCCGCGCTGCGTGACGACCTCGGCTCCGTACACGCGCAGATCACCGCGCAGGTGCTCCGTGGCACCGACTCGGGCCTCGAGCCGGACGAGCGGATCAAGCACTGGGCCGAGGCCGACGGGCTCGTGCTGAGCCGGGCGGCGAGCACGCTGGAAGAGATCTGGTCCGACGACGTACCCGACCTCGCACGGCTCTCGGTGGGGCTGCGGGTCGTACGAACGCTGCTGCAGTCACCGGGCTGACCGCGCCATCAGCTCGCCCGGCGGCGGCCAGCACGCCCGGGAGAGACGTGGTCCGCGGTCGCGTGTCATGTTCGGGCCCGCCGCCGACGCACCGCTGGCGATGAGACGCGACGGGGTGACCGTCGCCGGGCGTGCGTGCCGCCGCTGAACGGGCGTGCGGCCGTCGCGATCTCAGACCCTGTGCCGAGATGGACGAAATCGTGGTCAGACCAACCTGACCGACCCCGACTTCGTCCATCTCGGTGGGCTGAGATCTCGGCGGCGGCGTACTGACAGTTCGGCGCGGGCGGGGGGACGAATGTTATCGCGGATTGCCGACTTTCGGCCGGTCCGGTGGGTGGCGGGCCGCCGGTAAGGTCACCGGTCATGGGGGCAGTGATCCAGGTCCAGGACCTGAAGAAGACATACGGTTCGGTGCACGCGGTCGACGGCGTGTCGTTCGACGTCAACCAGGGGGAGCTGTTCGGCATCCTCGGCCCGAACGGCGCCGGCAAGACCACGACGCTCGAGATCATCGAGGGTCTGCGCGAGGCCGACGGCGGCACGGTCGAGCTGCTGGGCGAGCGGCCGTGGCCCCGCAACTCACGACTGCTGCCGCGGATCGGGGTGCAGCTGCAGGCGTCGGCGTTCTTCGAGCGGCTGACCGCCCGCGAGCAGATCCACACCTTCGCATCGCTGTACGGCGTACCCGCGCGACGCGGCGACGAGATGCTCGAGCAGGTCGCGCTGACCGACAAGGTCGACACCCGGACCGAGCAGCTGTCCGGCGGGCAGATGCAACGCCTGTCGATCGCCTGCACGCTCGTGCACGATCCCGAGATCGTGTTCCTCGACGAGCCGACGGCCGCGCTCGACCCGCAGGCACGCCGCAACCTCTGGGACCTGCTCGGCACGCTCAACGACAGCGGCCGCACGGTCATTCTCACCACGCACTACATGGACGAGGCGGAGGTCTTGTGCGACCGCGTCGCGATCATGGACCACGGCAAGATCCTCGACCTCGACACACCCACCGCGCTCACTCGTGGTCTCGACGCGGCGACGCACATCAGTGTCACCGCCGACAGCCTCGACCTCGAGACAGCGTCCGCACTGGCCGGCGTCGAAGATGCGGCGTACGACGGTGACTCGCTGGTGCTGTCGACGCGGCGGCCGGCACCGGTGCTCGCGGCACTGGCCGAGCGGGACGCGCTCGACGGGCTACAGGTGCGCGGCGCCACGCTGGAGGACGTCTTCCTCACTCTGACCGGACGGGAGTACCGCGCATGACGTCGATGTCGACGCTGTCGCTCGCGATGTGGCGGGGCTTCGTCCGCGACAAGATGGCGCTGTTCTTCACCATCTTGTTCCCGCTGATGTTCCTGTTCCTCTTCGGTGGGATCTTCTCCGACCAGGGCCAGTCGAGGTCGACGCTGGTCGAGGTCGGCGAGGTCCCGCTGCTGAGCGAGCTGCCCGGCAGTGCCAAGGAGGCCTTCAGGGACGCGTTCGAGGTACGGAGGTCCGCCGACCTCGACGCGGCGATCAACGACGTACGCAGCGGCGACGTCGACGCGGCGGTCGAGCAGCGGGGCGACGAGCTGGTGCTGCACTTCTCCCGCGCGGACCAGGTCAAGGCGGCGACCGTGCTCGGCACGTTCAGCTCGTTCGTCGACGGTGCGAACCTCGCGGCCTCGGGCCAGCCGCCGACGTACACCCTGACGCCGGAGCAGGTGGAGGACGACTCCCTCGAGTCCATCCAGTACCTCGCACCAGGGCTGCTCGGGTGGGCGATCGCGATGAGCGCGACGTTCGGCGCGGCGCTGACCCTGGTGCAATGGCGGACCACCAAGCTGCTGCGACGCCTTCGTCTCGCCCCGGTGTCGACCGGCGCGATCGTGGCCGCCCGGGTGCTCGTCAGCCTGGCCGTCGCGGCGGTGCAGATGATGATCTTCGTGGGCATCGCGATCGCCGTCTTCGACCTCAAGCTGACCGACGCGTGGTGGATGTCGGTCCCGCTGGTTGCCGCCGGCACGCTGTCGTTCATGGCCATCGGCCTGCTCGCCGGGGCGGTCTCCAAGACCGCCGAAGGTGCTTCCGGGATCGCGAACCTGATCGTGCTGCCGATGGCGTTCCTGTCGGGGTCGTTCATCCCGCTCGACGTCGCGCCGGGCTGGCTGCAGACCGTCTCGGCGGTGTTGCCGCTGCGCTACCTGAACGAGGGGATGCTCGACGTGATGGTGCGGGGCGAGGGTCCGGTGGCCGCGGCCGTCCCGATCGCGATCCTGCTGGCGTTCACGCTGGTGATCGGTGCGATCGCGACCTGGATGTTCCGCTGGGAAACCGACTGAACATCCGCAATGTCAGCGGGTCGTCCTAGGTTGGGTCTATGACTCAGATCGCGCTCTACCACTCGGTCCTCGGCGTCCGTCCGGGGGTGCACGCCGCCGCCGACCTGCTGCGCTCGCACGGCCACGACGTCCGCATCGTCGACCAGTACGACGGGAAGGTCTTCGACGACTACGAGACGGCCTCGGCCTATGTCGAGGAGCTAGGCTTCCCGGCCCTGATGCAGCGGGCGCTCGACGCGGTTGCCGACCTGCCCGACGGGTTCGTGTGCGCGGGCTTCTCCAACGGCGGCGGCATGGCGCAGTTCGTGGCGGCGCAGCGGCCCGGCGTCGTGGGCGCGGTGCTGATGTCCGGTGCCATCGACCCGGCCGAGATCGGGGTGACCGAGTGGCCGTCCACGGTCCCGGTCCAGATCCACTACACGGTCGACGACCCCTTCCGGGGGCAGGCGTGGATCGATGCCGCGGTCGGCGCCGTCGCGGCGTCCGGCGCCGATCTCGAGTTCTACGACTACGAAGGGTCGGGTCACCTGTTCACCGACCCGAGTCTGCCGGCCGAGTACCAGCCCGAGCAGGCGGCCGAGCTGTGGCCGCGGGTGGTCGACTTCCTCGCTCGCGTCGAGGGCCAGACACGCGACAGCCCGCCCGGGTGACCCGGGCGGGCTGTCGATGGAGGTCAGCTCACTCAGCCGAGACGGCTCATCGGGGCGGGTAACCCGGGTCGGTGCCACCCTGCGGGTAGCCCTGAGTGTGATACGTGCCTTGGTCGGAGTACGAACCCTGCTCGGCGGACGCGCCTTCGTCGGCGTACCCGCCCTGCGTGTCGTACCCACCTTGGTCGGCGTACTCCGCCGGTGCGGCGGCACGCTGCTGCTGGTGGTCCTTGGCCGCTGCGGTGTCCTGCTCGAGCTGTCCGAGCCAGCCGTCCCAGCGCTGGCGCATCGGCTGGATCAGTCCGCCGCCGACACCGACGACGAGGATGCCGCCGACGGTGGCGAGCACCGTGACCAGCACCGGCATCGTGACGGTCGTGCCGATCCCGACCTGGTTGAGGGCGGCGATCACGCCGAGCGCGATGATCGCGACCGACACGATCTTGGCCAGTGTCCCGCCGTACGACAGCCCACCGAGGACGTCGGTCAGCACGTCCTTCACGGCCTTGGCAATGGCCGCCACGATCACGATGATCACGACCGCGACGATCAGCTTCGGCAACCAGGCAACGATGTCGTTGACGATGTCACTGATCGCGTTGGGACCGAACACCGACAACGACAGCTGCAAGGCGAGCAGCAAGATGCCGTAGTACAGCAGCTTGGTAATCAACTCTGATGGCCCGAACGTCGGCGAGAAGAAGTTGTTCAACCCGCTGCGTTCGAGGATGCGGTTGAAGCCGACCCGCTCCAGGAGCTTGCCGACCAGTTTCGAGACCGCTTTGGCGATGAACCAGCCGATCCCGAGAATGACCAGGAAGATGACGATCTTCGGCACGATGTCCGCGACAGATTCCCATGCGCTGGACAACCCCGCTTCCCAGTCAACAGCTTGTACACGCCCAGACATTGTTACCTCCAGTAGTCGAGGGCTGACAGCATGCGCCTACCCACCGTACTGAGATATATGCCTAAAAGCGGACGTTGAGCTCGCCTGTACGGTTGCGTTCCGTGGCCGACGTCGATTCACCGTCACCGCCTGCGAGCGGGATCGAGGGTACGGACGTGGTGTTCCGGATGCCCGACCCGGACCACACGTTCGCCGCGGTCGGGGTGCGGCAGATGCTGGGCCGGGCGGACCAGCCGGTCGACCTCGCCTCGGTCGGGGGTGGCTGGGAGCGACGCCTGCCGCAGCCGCCGGTGCAGCGGATCCAGTACCTCTTCGAGATCACCGACGCCGACGGCGACACAACGACCGTCGTCGACCCCGGCAACCCCGCCCGGGTCGGTGGGCCGTTCGGCGAGCACTCCGTGTTGGAGCTCCCCGGGTACGTCGCGCCGTCCTGGGTCGCCGACGTGCCGGTCGAGGGGACCGTCGAGTCACTCCCGGTCATGGGCACCCCCGTCGGTGACGTCGGCGTGCAGGTCTGGTCGCCGACCGGGTCCGCGGCCCACCAGCCGCTGCCGTTGCTCGTCGCGCACGACGGCCCCGAGCTGGTGGCGTACGCCGGCCTCACCCATTTCGTCGGCGTGCTGGTCGCCACCGGTGCGCTGCCACCACTGCGGGTCGCGCTGCTCGCGCCGGGCCGGCGCAACGACTGGTACTCCGCGAACGACGACTACGCCGAGACGCTGACCCGCCAGGTCGTACCCGCCGTCCACGACGGCTGGACGACCACCCGCGGCACCGTCTTGATGGGGACGAGCCTCGGCGCGCTCGCCGCGCTGCATGCCGAGTGGCGGCATCCCGGCACGTTCGCCGGGCTGTTCTTGCAGTCCGGGTCGTTCTTCACTGCGGCGACCGATCCGCAGGAGCGGGACTTCGAACAGTTCGACCGGGTCACCGCGTTCGTCGGCGAGGTACTCGGCGCGGACGCGGCGCCGAGCCGCCCGGCGATCGGCATGACCGCCGGGGCGACCGAGGAGAACGTACACAACAACCGGGTGCTGGCCGATCGGCTGCGGGCCCTCGACTACGACGTCTCCTACGGCGAGACTCCAGACGTGCACAACTTCACCTCGTGGCGCGACGCGCTGGACCCGCACCTCGGCACGCTGCTGCGGCGGGTGTGGGAGGTCGCCGATGGAGCGTGAGCAGACCGAGCTCGAAGCACCGGGGCTCGACCGGCCCGGCACGCTGATCCGCTACGGCCACTACGGCCGCCCGGTGCTGGTGTTCCCGAGCGAGCAGGGCCGGGCCTGGGACTACGAGAGCAACGGCATGGTCGATGCAGTCGCCGACCTGGTCGACGGCGGCCGGGTCAAGCTCTACTGCGTCGACTCGTTCGACCACGTCACCTGGTCAGACCGCTCCGTCCCGCTCGAGGAGCGCGCCCGGCGGCATCAGCTGTACGAGTCATGGGTCTGCGACCACGTCGTACCCACGATCGCCGCCGACTCGCCCGGCGCGGCCGGGATCATCACGACGGGCTGCAGTCTGGGTGCGTTCCATGCCCTCAACTTCGCGCTCAAGCGGGCCGACCTGTTCCCGGTCGCGATCTGCCAGTCCGGCAACTACGACGCCTCGCAGTGGCACGCGTGGGGCGAGCGCGCCGACGCCGCGTACTTCAACAACCCCGCCGACTATCTGCAGCACCTCGACGGCGACCACCTCGACTGGCTGCGCGGCCAGGTGTTCGCGCTGCTGGTCGTCGGGCAGGGGGACTGGGAGACCGACCCCACGGGGTCCTTGCCGTCGGCACGGCACACGGCGGCGCTGCTGCGGGCCAAGGGCATTCCCCACGAACTCGACGAATGGGGCCACGACGTCGCCCACGACTGGCCGTGGTGGCGACGGCAGATCGCGCACCACCTGCCGAGGTTCTGCTGACCGATCGACAACCTGGAGGGCGTTGTGGCTGACCGTTCGCGACACTTGATCGGACTGCTGCTGGGTGCCGAGGAGGACTGGCCGCGGGCCTTCGAGGAGATCCTGCGACGGGTCGGGCCGATCACCGGTGCCGACGGCCAGGTGCACGAGCTCGCGTCCGAGCGGTTGACGATCGAGCCGTTCGACCTCACCGACCCGGTCCGCACCGACTTGGTGATCGACCGGTTGGCGCACTGGTACTACCACCCGCGCGAGTGGCTGAAGAAGGCCGCGCTGATGGACGGCACGTACCTGCTCAACTCGCCCTTCACGTTCCAGGCGATGGAGAAGCACAGCGCGTACTGCGCGATGCTGCGGCTCGGGCTGAAGGTCCCGCGCACCGTGCTGGTGCCGTACAAGAACCCGGTCGACAACGCGCGGTGGGCGTACACGTCGCGGACGTACAACCGTCCCTTCGACCTCGACGCGATCGCCGCTGACCTCGGCTACCCGCTCTACATGAAGCCGTTCGACGGTGGTGGCTGGCGCGGTGTCTCGCGGATCAACGACCAAGACGCATTGCACCGGGCGTACGACGAGTCCGGCGAGATGCTGATGCACCTGCAGGCGACCGTGGAGTATGACGTGTTCGCGCGGGCGCTGTCGATCGGGCCCGAGACGATGGTGATGGACTTCCGGCCGGACGAGCCGATGCACAACCGCTACGCCGTGACCCACGGGTTCCTGAGCCCGAGCGCCGGGGATCAGTGCGTCGCGGTCAGCCGGGTGGTCAACGCGTTCTTCGGGTGGGAGTTCAACTCCGCCGAGATGCTGGTCAAGGGTGACGAGGTCTACCCGATCGACTACGCGAACGCCTGCCCGGACGTCGCCGTGACCTCGCTGCACTACTACTTCCCGTGGGCGATCACGGCGCTGGTGCGCTGGTCGGCGTTCTGCCTCGTCACCGGCCGGCGCACGAGCGTCGACCTGCACACCGACCGGTACTTCGAGATCGCCGACCGGGAGGATCTGGGGTACGAGGCGAAGCTCGCGGCGTACCAGCAGCTCGCCGACGAGTGGTTCCAGACAGACCTCTACCGGCAGTGGTGCGCCGAGCACTTGCCGCACCTCGAGGAGCAGGTGCTCGACTGGGTCTCGGGGCCGGGTTTCGACCGGCTGTTGCAGGACACCGTGAGCGCGACCTACCCGGCGCACGAGCACGACCGCTTCCTCGCGCACTTCCGCGGGCTGGTGGGCCTGTGGGCGGCCGACGAGTCGGCGCGGCTCGGCGCGTAGCCCGCTCCAGTGCGCCCGTTCGCCCCGGTCGTGAACGGGGCGTAACCGTCCGTTCCCCGTACCGCCCGAGAACTCGGCCTCACATGCGCGTCGAATTTTGCCCAATTGGGCAAAATTCCACCTCGAACTCGCGGATCGGGGTCGAACTTTGCCCAATTGGGCAATATTCCACCCGGTCTCTTGCACTCGTTCACCCGGGAGTGCGTGCCGACACGGCGGTGCCGTCGGCCTCGGCGCGCACCGCCACCTCCACGAACCCGTGCACGGTCAGGGCCGCCGCGATGGGCGCGGTGATCCGCTCGCTGGTCTGCGGCCCCGCGGATCCGTAGCAGATGTGCAAAGCACCCCCAGGGCGCAGCGCGTTCAGCAGGAGGTTCAGCTCGGGTGCGGGCGACCGGGTCCAGAACAGGTTGACGTCGATCGAGAACGCTCCGTCGAGGAGGCCGTCGGGCAGCTCAAGCGCATGGAGCGGGATCGTGCGCACCTCGAGACGACCCGACGCCACGTGTACGGCGTTGCGTTCGGCGGTGCGACGCGTGGCGACCGACGAACGGTCGATCGCCAGCAGCTTCCCGGTGGTCAGTCGCTCGCACACCAACGCAGCGGCGACCCCGGGACCCGGACCGATCTCCAGCGTCGTATCGCCCGGCCCAGGATCGAGTAGGTCCACCGCCCAACGCACCCGGTCCGGCACGGCCGCGCGGGACGGGCTCATCGAGGCGTCCGGGCATCCTCGACACAGCGCGTCGCCCACGGACGGGCTTCGAGCCGGTCAGTGCCGATCGCCTTGCCACACACGTCGCAGTGGCCGTAGCTGCCGTCGGCAAGCTTGGCCTGGGCGCGCTCGATCTCGTCGAGCATCGTGCGCAACCGCCCGTGGGCCGCGACGTCGGACAGCCGGTCCACCGCCTGGCTGGTGCCTTCGCCGACCCGCTTGCCGAACGAGATGCTGCCCTGATCCTCATTCGGCCTGGTGAGCACATCGAGCTCAGTCGCGACGGCGTCGTGCTTGGCGCGGAGCGCGGCGGCGATGTCGGCCATGCCTCCCAGAGTGCCACCGTCCGCCTACGTCGTCGCCCCCGCTACCGTTGCGCGCATGGTCGGCCTCCTCACGACGCCGGTGGCGCGGGCGCGGCGTCGAGCCCGTGCCCTGCTCCCCGCGCGGATGCGACCTCCCAGCCCCTTGGTCGGGTGCACGGTCGTGGTGACCGGGGCGTCGTCGGGGATCGGTCGGGCCACCGCTATCGAGCTGGCGCGACGCGGCGCGACGCCGGTGCTGGTGGCGCGGCGGCAGGACCGGCTCGAGCAGGTCCGGGCCGAGATCGAGCAGCTTGGCGCCGAGGCGTACGCGCATCGCTGCGACCTCACCGACGGCGACGAGGTCGACGCACTGGTCAAGCGGCTGCTCGCGGACCACGATGCGATCGACATGCTGGTCAACAACGCCGGCCGCTCGATCCGCCGGTCGCTGGCGCTGTCGTACGACCGAGCGCACGACTTCGAGCGGACGATGGCGATCAACTACCTCGCCGCCGTGCGGTTGATCCTCGGGCTGCTGCCGCACATGGTCGAGCGGCGGTCCGGCCATGTGGTCAACGTGCTCACCTGGGGCGTGCAGGTGCAGGCGCCGAAGTTCGCCGCGTACATAGCGTCCAAGACGGCGCTGGACACGTTCAGCCGGATCGCCGGCCGGGAGACGTACGGCAGCGGCGTGACGTTCACCAACCTGCGGCTGCCGCTGGTCCGCACCGACATGATCGGGCCGACCGAGGCCTACCGGCGGGCGCCTGCGCTAAGCCCCGAGCAGGCCGCCGTGCGGGTGGTGCGCGCGCTGGAGGACCGACCGGTCCACGTCAACACCCTGGTCGGCACCGTGTCGGAGGTCGCCGGGCTGGTCGCCCCGCGGCTGTCCGACGCCGTGAGCTATCGGGTGGCCCGGAGGTTTCCGGACTCGCGCGCGGCCGGCCGCCCCGACCCGGGAGGTCGGCCTTAAGGACTGCGCGGGCGGCCACGGGGGTGCGCCGTGGTCCGCCCGCCCCCCGGTCAGTAGACCCAGACGCCGTACGCGTTGAGCGCCTCGACCACGGGCTGGAAGAAGCTCTGCGTGCCGGCGCCGCAGATCAGGTTGCCGCCGGACATCAGGCCGAGCGCGGTGTTGCCGGCGAACCAAGAGCCGCCGCTGTCGCCCCGGTTCGAGCAGGCGTTGGACTCGGTCAGCCCGGAGACGATGTCGCCGCCGCCGTAGTTGACCGTGACGTTTCTCCTGGTGACAGTCCCGCAGGTGAGCCGGGTCGTGCTGCCGCTCTTGCAAACCGACTGGCCGACGACGGCGTTCGCCGCACCGGTGATGTCGCGGTTCGTGCCGTTCCAGAGGTAGACCACGCCGGGCTGGGAGACCCCGCCGTCGTTGCGGATCACGCCGAAGTCATCGCCGGGGAAGCTGCTGTCGAGGCTGGGGCCGAGCGGCGAGCCACCGGTGTTGACGTACCAGTACGGCAGGCCCTCGGTGCAGTGCCCCGCGGTCAGCACGTAGCCACCGGTGACGTTGAAGCCGGCCGAGCAGCG
>JBOHDE010000143.1:0-10196 GCA_050699035.1 Nocardioidaceae bacterium
ACACGCCGGCGTGTCGCAACCAACTCGTCACACTCACCGGGAGGAGGGGACGATCGCGCCCGTGTAGCGCTCGCCCGGTCCCTCACCCGGCGGGTCGGGCAGGTGGGATGCCTCGCGGAACGCCAGCTGCAGGCTCTTCAGCCCGTCCCGCAACGGCGCGGCGTGGTGGTGCCCGAGGCGCGGCACGGCACCGTCGAGCAGCCCGGCCAACGCGTCGATCAGCGTCCGCGCCTCGTCCAGGTCGCGATGGTCGGACAGGTCCTCGGCGAGGCCCAGCTGGACGGCGGCCGAGCTCATCAGATGCAGAGCGGCGGTGGAGACGATCTCCACGGCCGGGACGTCCGCGATGTCGCGCGAGGGAATGCTCGGGTCAGGGCCGGCGTTCTCACTCATGCGGGTAGCGTCGCACGCGGCAACAATGTGCGAGCGAACGGTCTGAACTGTTACCCTGGGCGCCGACTGATCCCTCGGGATCCACAAAGCGGAGCCCAGCTCCCACCCGCATCAGCCACCGGCTGTCGGGTCAAGGTCTCGAAGTCCTCGGGCTTCGGGTTGGTCCGCGTCCCCGTGACGCGGGTCCAGCGTTGGCCTCCGCCTAGTGTCGGCGGAGGCTTTTTCGTTGTCGGACGAGTCTTCGCCGGTGGTTACCAAAGACATACGACTCACTGGAGGACCCATCAGCACAGAGCTGCGCGTCAACGACCGGATCCGCGTCCCCGAGGTGCGGCTTGTCGGTCCCAACGGCGAGCAGGTCGGCATCGTGCGTATCGAGGACGCCTTGCGGCTGGCCCAGGAGGCCGACCTCGACCTGGTCGAGGTTGCCGCGACCGCCCGCCCGCCGGTCTGCAAGCTCATGGACTACGGCAAGTTCAAGTACGAAACCGCCCAGAAGGCGCGCGAGGCCCGTCGCAACCAGGTCAACACGGTCATCAAGGAGATGAAGCTCCGACCGAAGATCGACCAGCACGACTACGAGACCAAGAAGGGTCACGTAGTCCGCTTCCTCAAACAGGGCGACAAGGTGAAGATCACGATCATGTTCCGCGGTCGTGAGCAGCACCGCCCGGAGCTCGGGTTCCGGCTGCTGCAGCGCCTCGCCGAGGACGTCGAGGAGCTCGGCTTCGTCGAGTCGGCTCCGAAGCAGGACGGTCGCAACATGATCATGGTGCTCGGGCCGACAAAGAAGAAGGCCGAGGCGCGCGCCGAGGTCCGGGCCGAGAAGGCACGGGTCGCCGCCGCACGTGAAGCTGACCGCGAGGCCGAACGAACCGAGAAGTCCGAGCCCGCGACCACGGCCGAGAAGAAGCCGCGTCGCCGCTCGGAGAACCTCGACCCCGATATGTGACAACCGCGGCCTCCGGGCCGCACCTGACCACGCAAACGAACCAGAAAGGGCGAACACGATGCCCAAGATGAAGTCGCACTCCGGTGCCGGCAAACGCTTCAGGGTGACCGGCTCGGGCAAGCTCCGTCGGCAGAAGTCCGGCCTGCGCCACCACCTCGAGTACAAGTCGAGCAAAGTCACGCGTCGCTTGTCCGGTACCGAGGAGGTCGCCAAGGCCGACCAGAAGATGGCCAAGAGACTTCTCGGCAAGTGACGACCTGAGCACCTGAGCTCGCCCTGATCGATAAGGAGTAAGACAAGTGGCACGCGTCAAGAGGGCCGTCAACGCCCGTAAGAAGCGCCGGGTAACCCTGGAGCGCGCGTCCGGGTACCGCGGGCAGCGCTCGCGGCTGTACCGCAAGGCCAAGGAGCAGGTCACCCACTCGCTGGTCTACAGCTACCGGGACCGCCGCGCCCGCAAGGGTGACTTCCGCAAGCTGTGGATCACCCGCATCAACGCCGCGGCTCGCCAGCACGGCATCACGTACAACCGCTTCATCCAGGGTCTGCGGATCGCCGGTGTCGAGGTCGACCGCAAGATCCTCGCCGACCTCGCCGTCAACGACAGCGCGGCGTTCGCCCAGCTCGTCGACGTCGCCAAGGCCAACCTGCCCTCCACCAGCAGCGCTGCCTGAACGACCCGACTGCCCGGCGCCAGGACGATCCTTGCTGACCGCCACGAGTCGTACGGTGAAGGCCGCGCGGCGACTGACCGGGCGCAGCCACCGGGCCCGTGAGCGGCAGTTCCTGGCCGAAGGCCCGCAGGCCGTCCGGGAGGCGCTCGCCCACCGCACCGATGGCCGCAGCAGCGTGGTCGAGGTCTTCGCGACCCCCGACAGCGAGGAGCGTCATCCCGGGCTGGTCGCCGCCGCGGCGGCGGCCGGCGTGCCCTGGCACCAGGTCCCCGATCACGTCCTGGAGACGCTCGCCCAGACCGTGACGCCCCAAGGGGTCGTCGCGGTCTGCTGCTTTCTCGACGAACCACTCGAGGCCGTGCTGCCGCCGGGCGCGCGGCTGGCGGCGCTCTGCGCCAACGTCCGTGACCCTGGCAACGCAGGCGCGGTGATCCGCTGTGCGGATGCGGCCGGCGCCGACGCGGTGGTCCTCGCGGGCACCTCGGTCGACCCGTACAACGGCAAGTGTGTACGCGCGAGCGCCGGCAGCCTCTTCCATCTGCCGCTGGCTGTCGGCCCCTCGGTGGAGCAGACCGTCGACGCCGCCCACGCCGCCGGCCTGACCGTCCTCGCCACCGACGGCAACGGCGACCTCGACCTGTTCGAGGCCGAACGCTCGGGGCTGCTGTCACAGCCGGTCGGCTGGCTGTTCGGCAACGAGGCCTGGGGGCTGCCGGCCGAGCTGGCGGCGCTGGCCGACCACGTGGTGCGGGTGCCGATCCTGGGCCGCGCGGAAAGCCTCAACCTGGCCGCCGCCGCCGCGGTCTGCCTCTACGCGTCCGCCCGGGTGCAGGAGTAGGTTCGGTCCGGTGAGCGGCGCGTACGACGAACTGCCCGACGGCGTGGTGGTCGCCGACGAGCGCGCGGCCGTCACTAGCCTCAATGCGGCTGCCGAGACGCTCCTCGGGCGGCCCGCCGACGAGCTCGTCGGGCAGCATGTCGGAGCGGCCCTGTCGCTGACCGACCTCGAGGGTCGCGGCTGGTGGGCGTGCGCCCTGCCGTACGACGGCCTGGCCAGTCGGAGCCGGCTGGTCGAGTCGGCCTGGTACCTCCCCGACGGCCGCGAGATCTTGCTGACCGGCCGGCTGGTCCGGGAGACCGCCCGCGGACCGGTGCAGCGCCTCGTGCTGTCGATCCGGGACGCCTCCGGGCGCCGCCGCATCGACCGGATGCGGTCGGACCTGGTCGCGACCGTCGCGCACGAGCTCCGGTCGCCGCTCACCGGCGTGAAGGGGTTCACCTCGACGCTGCTGACGAAGTGGGACCGCTTCAACGACGACCAGCGCAAACTGATGCTGCGCACGGTCGACGCCGACGCGGACCGGCTGACCCGGCTGATCGCCGAGCTGCTGGACGTCGCCCGGATCGACTCCGGTCGGCTGCAGCTACGCCGCCGCCCGGTCAACCTGAGCACCGTCACCCGTGGGCTGCTGTCGTCGTACCCCCTCGCGGAGAGCCGCGCGCTGGCGCTCGAGGTCGACGACGTCCCCGAGGTGTGGGTCGACCCCGACAAGTTCACCCAGGTGCTCACCAACCTGCTCGACAACGCGGTGCGGCACGGGGAGGGTGTCGTGACGGTCGGCGTCCGGCGGTCGGCCGACTCCGACGACGCCGTGGAGGTGTGGGTGCAGGACCAGGGGCCCGGAGTGCCGGACGACATGCGCCAGCGGGTGTTCGCGAAGTACTGGCGGCACGGCGAACGCACCGGCACGGGTCTCGGCCTCTACATCGTGCACGGGCTGGTCACCGCGCACGGCGGCCGGGTGCAGGTGGACAACACCGAGCAGGGCGGCGCGCGCTTCCGGGCCACTTTCCCGGTGGGTGAGCCGGCCGCGCTCGACTAACCCGATGGCGCGCCGAACTGTCCGCTTCCTAGACTTTGCAGTTCCAACCATGCCGAGCGTCCGCGTCGAAAGGCACACATGTCGGGTCCCAGCTCTGACTACGACCCTGTCGAGGTCACCCCGCTGCGTGCGGACGAGGTCGAGAAGATGCGCGCCGACGCGCTCGCGGCGGTCGCGACGGCCGGCGACCTGGCGGCGCTGAAGCAGGTACGGCAGCAACATGCGGGTGACCGGTCACCGCTGGCCCTGGCCAACCGCGAGATCGGTGCGCTGCCGCCGCAGGCCCGCAAGGAGGCCGGCCAGCGGGTCGGCCAGGCGCGGGGCGCGGTGGCGAAGGCGCTGACCGAGCGCGAGCGGGTGCTCGAGGTCGAGCGTGAACAACGGATCCTGGCCGAGGAGTCGGTCGACGTCACGCTGCCGTGGGACCGCGAGCCCCGCGGTGCACGGCATCCGCTCAGCACGTTGCAGGACCGCATCGAGGACGTCTTCGTCGCGATGGGCTGGGAGGTCGCCGAAGGCCCGGAGGTCGAGGCCGAGTGGCTCAACTTCGACGCCCTCAACTTCGGCCCGGACCACCCCGCGCGCACTATGCAGGACACCTTCTGGCTGGAGCCGGCCGCCGCGGCGCTGGTGCTGCGGACGCACACGTCTCCGGCGCAGGCCCGCACCATGCTGACCCGCGAGCCGCCGATCTACATCGTCTGTCCCGGTCGGGTGTTCCGGACCGACACCCTGGACGCGACGCATGCGCCGGCCTTCACCCAGGTCGAGGGCCTCGCCGTCGACGAGGGCCTGAGCATGGCCGACCTGAAGGGCACGCTGGACTACTTCGCCGAGTCGATGTTCGGTGCCGGGATCACGACCCGGTTCCGCCCGTCGTTCTTCCCGTTCACCGAGCCCAGTGCCGAGGTCGACCTGGTCTGCATCGCCTGTCGCGGCGAGCAGCCGGCCCTCGCGTCCTGCCGTACCTGCAAGGGCGAGGGCTGGATGGAGTGGGGCGGCTGCGGCGTCGTCAACCCCCGGGTGCTGGTCGCCTGCGGGGTGGACCCGGAGCGCTACTCGGGTTACGCGTTCGGGATGGGGATCGAGCGCACCTTGATGGTCCGCCACGGCATCAACGACATGCGCGACATCGTCGAGGGCGACGTCCGGTTCACGGTGCCGTTCGGAATGGAGATCTGATGCGGGTCCCGCTGTCCTGGCTGCGCGAGTACGTCGACCTGCCGGCCGACGTCACGCCCGCCGCGCTGGCCGATCGGCTGACCGCGCTCGGCCTGAAGCTCGAGGCGCTGCACGCCGCCGGCGCCGAGGTGACGGGGGCGCTGGTCGTCGGCCGGGTCCTCGCCTTCGAGAGCGAGCAGCACTCCAACGGCAAGACCATTCGCTGGTGCCAGGTCGATGTCGGCGAGGCTGAGCCACGCGGCATCGTCTGCGGCGCGCACAACTTCGCGACCGACGACCTGGTCGTCGTGGCCCTGCCCGGCTCGACGTTGGCCGGCGGGTTCGAGATCGCTGCCCGCACGACGTACGGCCACGTGTCCGACGGCATGATCTGCTCGGCCCGCGAGCTCGACCTGGGTGACGAGCACGCCGGCATCATCGTGCTCGGCAGGGCCGACTCGGTGGACGTGAAGCCCGGCGACGACGCGGCCGAGCTGCTGCACCTGCGCGACGACGTGATCGAGTTCGAGATCAACCCGGACCGGGCGTACGCGCTGTCCGTGCGCGGTGTCGCACGCGAAGCCGCGATCGCCTACGGCGTGGAGCTCCGCGACCCGGCCGACCTGGCGGTCCCGGCACCCGACGACGCCGGCTACCCGGTCCGGCTCGACGACACCGACGGGTGCCCGGCGTTCGCGGCCCGGACGGTCTCGGGGTTCGACCCCACGGCGCCCACGCCGCGTTGGCTGGCCAGGCGGGTGCAGCTGGCCGGGATGCGGCCGATCTCGCTGGCGGTCGACGTCACCAACTACGTGATGCTCGAGCTCGGCCAGCCGATCCACGGCTACGACCGCAACGCCGTGTCCGGTCCGATCGTCGTTCGGCGGGCGGCGGGCGGCGAGAAGCTCACCACGCTCGACGGGGTGAGCCGGTCGCTCGACCCCGAGGACCTGCTGATCACCGACGACTCCGGACCGATCGGCCTGGCCGGGGTGATGGGCGGCGAGACCACCGAGATGAGTGAGTCGACCAGCGACGTGCTGATCGAGGCCGCGCACTTCTCGGCGGTGTCGGTCTACCGCACCGGGCGCCGGCACCAGCTGCCGTCGGAGGCGTCGCGCCGCTTCGAGCGCGGGGTCGACCCGACGCTCCCGGCCCGCGCGGCGCAGCGGGTGGCCGACCTGCTGGTCGCTCACGGCGGCGGTCGCATCGACGACGGCGTGACGCTGGTCGGCGGCGCACCCGCACCCGTGCCGGTCGCGATGACGACCGACCTGCCGACCCGGGTGACCGGCCTCGAGATCGACGAGGCGACGGCGGTGGGTGCCCTCGAGCAGGTCGGGTGCACCGTCGATGTGGGCGGCGGCCGCATCACCGCCGTACCCCCGCCTTGGCGACCCGACCTGACCGACCCGAACGATCTGGTCGAGGAGGTCGCCAGGATCGTCGGCTACGACGCCATTCCGTCCCGGTTGCCGGTCGCGCCGGCCGGACACGGGCTGACCGAGGTGCAGCGGATGCGACGCCGGATCGGACGGCAGCTGGCCGGGTCGGGGTATGTCGAGGCGGTGAGCCAGCCGTTCGTCGGCCCGAGCGACTGGGAGCGGCTCGGCCTGGCCGACGACGACGCGCGCCGCCGCACGATCCGGATCGCCAACCCGCTGTCGGAGGAGGAGCCCGCGCTGCGCACGACGCTGCTGCCCGGGCTACTGCGCGCGCTCGCTCGCAACGTCGCCCGGGGGCAAGTGGACCTCTCGCTGTTCGAGACCGGGCTGGTGTTCCTGCCGAAGGGGGACGGGGCGATGGCGCCGATCCCGTCGGTCGACAGTCGGCCGAGCGACGACGAGCTGGCCGCGATCGAGGCGGCGCTGCCGGACCAACCCGAGCATCTCGCCGTCGCGCTGTGCGGTGACCGGGAGCGGGCCGGCTGGTGGGGTAGTGGCCGGGCCGCTGGTTGGTTCGATGCGGTGGCGGCGATCCGGGCGGTCGCCGAGACCCTCGGCGTGCTGTTGACCGTGCGGTCCGGCACCGCGGACCCGTGGCATCCCGGCCGGTGCGCCGAGCTTGTCCTCGGCGACGAGGTGGTCGGCCGCGCGGGCGAGCTGCACCCGCAGGTGTGCACGGCGTACGGTCTCCCGGCCCGTACCGCCGTGGCGGAGGTCGACCTGGCGGCGTTGCTGGCCCGAGCCGACATGATGGTCGCCGCGCCGCGGGTGTCGAGCTATCCGGTGGCCAAGGAGGATGTCGCGCTGATCGTCGACACATCGGTCCCGGCGGCCGAGGTGGAGGCGGTGCTGCGTTCGGGTGCGGGTGAGCTGTGCGAGTCGGTGCGGCTGTTCGACGTCTACACCGGTGAGCAGATCGGCGCGGGTCGCAAGTCGCTGGCGTTCGCGCTGCGCTTCCGCGCGCCGGACCGTACTCTCACCGAGGCCGACACGTCGGTCGCCCGGGACGCGGCGGTGGCGGCGGCGGTCCAGCGGTTCGGCGCCGTGCCGCGGGTCTGACTTCTGACACACTGCGAGGCGTCGCTTCCGGAAAGGGTGGCTTGGTGCTCGACCGCATCGTGGCGCTGGCGCACGACCAGCGCGTCCGCTATCTCGCCGTCGGCGCCACGACGTCGGTGCTGTACTTCGGCACCTTCACCGCCGGGTGGACGTTCCTGCCGATCCCGTACGTCGTGATGACCGCGCTGGCCCACCTCTTCACCGCGCTGGTGATGTACCCGTTCTACAGCCGCTTCGTGTTCCGGTCCGACGTCTCTTGGCTGCGCGGCTTCACCCGCTTCTACAGCGTGTGGCTGGGCGGCCTGGCGGTGTCGGTCGTCGGGATGCCGTTGCTGGTCGAGTACGCCCACGTACCCGTCGTCGTCTCCCAGGCCGTGACGATTGTGGCGGTCCCAGTGCTGGCCTATCTTGTGCACCACAGTTGGACCTTCCGGTAGTTCCGTCGAGATAAGGGTGTGTCGGTGACGAGTGACGTGCAGGCGAAGTCGGCGTCGATCGAGCAGCCTGGCTACTGGTGGTACCGCGCTCGGGCGGAGCTGCTGAGGACGATCCTGCAGCCGTACGTCGGCGAGCCGGCGCGGGTCCTCGACGTGGGCAGCGCGGACGGTCCCAGCGTCGACTGGATGAGTGGGTACGGGCAGCGCGTCGCTCTCGACATCGACCCGAGCGGGCTCGCGTCCGGCGGCGTCTGCGGGTCCGCGATGGCGCTGCCGTTCGCCGACGAGTCGTTCGACGTGGTCGCGGCGTTCGACGTGATCGAGCACTGCGAGCCCGAGGCGCAGGCCGTGGACGAGTTGGTCCGCGTGCTACGGCCGGGAGGTCGCCTGCTGGTCTCCGTGCCCGCGTACCAGTGGGCCTGGACCCAGTTCGACGTCGACGCCGGTCACCATCGGCGCTACACCCGCAAACGGCTGGAGCGGGCCATCGCGGCCGGCGGCATGACGCCCGAGCGGGTGACCCACGCGTTCGCCGGCACCCTGCCCGCGTTCGCGGCGGAGCGGCTGATGCGCCGGCTGCAACGCTCGCCACAGCCCGACTCCGCCACGCTCCCCGAGGTCTCCCCGGTCGTGGAGAAGGTGCTGATGGGGCTGTGCGCGCTGGATGTCCGGGTGCTCAAGCGCCGCAACCTGCCGTTCGGGTCGTCGGTCGTGCTGGCCGCGACGAAGCCGGCCGAGTCGCCGGTGTGACGGCGGTTTAACGGCGGGGCTCCAGTCACGCGTCGGGACGCTCCTGCAGTGCGCGCACCTCGACCCTGCTCTGGAGGGCCCGCGACGCCTGCTTCGTCCACTCGATCGCCGCATCGTCGTCGTCCGCCTCGATCACCCAGAAGCCGCCGAGGTACTCCTCGGCCTCAGTGAACGGGCCGTCGGTGAGGACCGGGGCGTCACCGGTGTTGTCCACGGTGATCGCGGTCGACGGCGGGTTCAGGCCGCCGGCGAACACCCACGCTCCCGCCTCTTTGAGGGCCGTGTTGAACGCGTCCACCGCGGCGAACACCTCCTGCAGCGCGGCTTGGTCCATGGTCTCCATCGTCGGCTCCTCGGCGGAGTCGTGGGGGAGGCTCAGCAAGTACTGCGTCACGGGGTTCTCCTTGGGTGTCGACTGCTGCGTGCTCGGCAGCCTTCCACCCGTTCCCCGAAGACGCAGCGTCGGATCCGACGACGCTTGCTTCGGCGTGACCGTAGCCGACCCGGGGCAGGACAGCTGGAGGCCGGTCGAAGATTGCCCAATTGGGCAAAGTTCGACCTCGAATCTCGCTGATCCGGGTCGAATTTTGCCCAATTGGGCAATCTTTGACGCGCACCCTGTGGGGCCGTCTCCTCGTCTCAGTCGAGGCCGCGGTCGACGACCTCCTGCAGTCGGCGTAGCACCTCCATGTCGCCGCTGCGGTCGAGCTGGCCGGGGCCGAGGCGCCCCCACAGCCAGCAGTCGACGTCGGCAGACTCGCCGCGGACAACCGCCGCGGGGGTCGCAGCCGCGTCGACGACGGTGAGCGCGGGCTCGTCGACCTCGTCGCCGGTGTCCGGGCTGGTGCCGACGAAACGCCCCGGCGCAACGGTCCACGACGCATCCGTATCGGTCGCTTCCACGCGCACGGTGCTGCCGTCGGGCGTGAACGCACCCCAGTCGTCGAACTCACCGAACATCACCCGGAGCGCCTCGTCGACACCGTCGGTGGCGAACGTCGGATCGATCGGAGCACCCTGGCCCGGGACGACCCCGGCGGTCAGCTCGGCGTCGACCCGGTGGATCAGCGCCTCGTGTGCCTGCCGGCGCCGGACGAAGCCGACGGTCCGGTCGTCGGCCCACGTCCAGACCGGGATCTCGGGTGGGGTGGTGGACAGCGCGTCGTGCAGGGCGATCCCGGCGGTCGCGAACAGGTGTAGCAGAGAGTCGAGGTCGGTCGGCCGGTCCGGCTTCTGCCGCACGGCCTCCGCCGGGTCGGCCAGCCGCTCGCGCACGATCGTCCCCCAGAACAGCTGGACCTCGGTCAGGTGCCACAGCAGGTCGACGGCCGACCACTCGGGACACGTAGGCACGGGTTTCGCTGGGTCGGTCGCTGCCAGCAGGTCGCCGAACCGTTCGGACTCGACAGCCAGCGGGGTCAGGTAGTCCAGCGTCGGGCTCA
>JBOHDE010000144.1:0-10151 GCA_050699035.1 Nocardioidaceae bacterium
CCGACGAGCGGGCCGCCGCCGAAGTGGACGAGTCTGACCAACCGGTTCCCGAGGAGCCCGACGAGCCAGTTGCCGACGCGCCGGGGCCGAAGAAGCGCGGCCGCAAGACCCGCGGCCGGGCGAGCGTCCCGAGCTGGGACGAGATCATGTTCGGCGGATCCAAGGAGTAGCCCGCAGCACCGGGGTGCATCGGGATACTCGCTAGTATCCCGGCATGTCCTACCTGGTCACCGGAGCAACCGGATTCATCGGGCGGCACCTGGTCGAGCGACTGCTCGCCGACCCGGTCTCCGACACCGCCACCGATACCGACGGCACGATCTTCGTCATCGTCCGGAAGGGCTCGCTGCGACGGTTCGAGCAGCTGACCCGGCGCTGGGGCAGCTCCAGCCGGGTGGTCCCCGTCATCGGCGACCTGACCGCCGACCTGATGGGCGTCGACCCGGACTGGGTCGAAGCCCAGACCGGCACGATCGACCACTTCGTGCACCTGGCCGCGCTGTACGACATGACGGCGTCCGACGAGCGCAACGAGCTGCTCAACGTCGGCGGCACCCGCGCGGCGATCGGTCTCGCGGAGCGGCTGCAGGTGGGCTGCTTTCACCAGGTCTCGTCGATCGCGGTGGCCGGTGACTACGCCGGCGACCTCGACGAGACGATGTTCGACGTCGGCCAGGGCCTGCCGTCGCCGTACCACCGCACGAAGTACGAGTCCGAGCGGATCGTGCGGCAGGACTGCGCCGTGCCGTGGCGGATCTACCGCCCCGCGATCGTCGTCGGCCATTCCGAGACCGGCGAGATGGACAAGATCGACGGCCCGTACTACTTCTTCCCCACCCTCAAGCTGCTGCGTGACACGTTGCCGCAGTGGGCGCCGCTGGTGGGCGTCGACCTCGGCCACACCAACATCGTGCCGGTCGACTACGTCGCCGCCGCGATCTCCCACCTGATGCACGTCGACGGCCGCGACGGCGAGACGTTCCACCTGGTCAACCCCGATCCGCAGCCGACCGTCGAGGTGCTCAACACCCTGGCCGGCGCCGCCGGTGCACCACGGATCGCGCTGCCGCTCGACCGCCGGCTCACCGGGCTGCTCCCCACCGGCTGGGTGGGCACTGACCTGGTGCGCCGCGCCGGGTCCGCGCTGATCGGCTCGGCGCCGGTCCAGCTGGTCTGGAAACAGACCGTCGGGCGGCTCGGTGTGCCGTACGAGATCCTCGGCCACGTCTCCCTGCCGACGACGTTCGCCAGCCGCACCACCACGAAGGCGCTGGCCGGGTCCGGGCTGTCGTGTCCCCCACTGGACACCTACGCGGCCACCCTCTGGAACTACTGGGAGCAGCACCTCGACACGACCACGGCGCGCGACAACCGGACCCGCCGGGTGCTCCAGGACGCCCGCGTCGTCATCACCGGCGGGAGCTCCGGTATCGGCAAGGCCACCGCGCTGAAGGTCGCCCAGGCGGGCGGCGTCCCGATCCTGGTCGCGCGCGGCAAGGACAAGCTGGAGGAGACGCGCGCCCAGATCGAGGCCGGCGGAGGCACCGCTTACGTCTACCCGTGCGACCTGTCCGACCTCGAGGCGATCGACGCGCTGGCCCAGCAGATCACCGCCGAACACGAGCGGGTCGACTTCGTGATCAACAACGCCGGGCGGTCGATCCGGCGGTCGCTCAAGCTGTCGACCGACCGCTTCCACGACTTCGAGCGCACCATGCAGCTCAACTACTTCGGCGCGATCCGGCTGGTGATGGGGCTGCTCCCGGCGATGACCGAGGGCGGCCACGTCGTCAACATCTCATCGATCGGCGTGCAGACCCACCCACCGCGGTTCTCGGCGTACGTCGCCTCGAAGGCGGCGCTCGACGCCTGGAGCAGAGTGGTGTCGTCGGAGCTGATCGGCGACGGCATCACGTTCACCACGATCCGGATGCCGCTCGTGCGTACGCCGATGATCGCACCGACGAAGATCTACGACGCGTTCCCCACGATCACCCCGGCGCAGGCCGCCGACCTGGTGATCGCCGCGCTCAAGGAGAAGCCACACGAGGTCAACACCCGCCTCGGCACGCTCGGCGAGGTCACGCACGCGTTGATGCCGCGCACCACCTTCCGCATCCTGCACCTCGCCTACCAGGTATTCCCCGACTCGGCGGCGGCTCGCGGCGACGACACGGCGGAGGAGGCCAGCAAGGAGCAGGTGCTGCTGGCGAAGGTGCTCAAGGGCGTCCACTGGTAGTCGCCGGACCGTGACCGACTGGCCACGCCAGTACCGCTTCTACGGCGACCTCGCCGACTGGTGGCCGCTCATCTCCCCGCCCGAGGAGTACGTCGAGGAGGCGGCCGAGGCTGCTCGGCTGCTCCGCTCCGGGTCGGCCCCCGTGCGGGACGTCCTGGAGCTCGGCAGCGGCGGTGGGCACAACGCCAGCCACCTGAAGGCAGAGTTCGCGCTGACCCTGGTCGACCTGTCGGCCGGGATGCTCGACGTGTCGCGTCGGCTCAACCCGGAGTGCGAGCACGTCGAGGGTGACATGCGCTCCGTGCGGCTCGGCCGGACGTTCGACGCGGTGTTCGTCCACGACGCCGTCGACTACATGACCAGCGAGGCCGACCTGCGCGCAGCCGTCGAGACGGCGTACGCACACTGCCGCCGCGGCGGCATCGCGCTGTTCGCGCCGGACGCCACCACGGAGACCTTCGCCGCGGGAAGCGACCACGGTGGCAGCGACGCTCCCGACGGCCGCGGCGCTCGCTACCTGGAGCGGTCGTGGGACCCCGACCCGGACGACAGCTGGACACTCACCGCGTATGCCTTCCTGCTCCGCGCCGCCGACGGGACGGTCGAGGTCGCCTCCGAGACCCACCGGACCGGCCTGTTCAGCCGTGCCACCTGGCTCGCGGTGCTGGCCGACGCGGGCTTCGAGCCGGAGGTGGTCACCGAGCAGACCACCGAGGACCGGACGCCCCGCACGGTGTTCCTCGGCCGCCGACCGACCTGAACACGCAGCGGCGTCAGCGGGTCAGGCTCCACGCGCGGCGACGCCGTCCGCCAGGAGTGCCGGCCGGCGGCGACTGCGACTGCTGCCAGACCCGCCGCCACTGGGCGACGTCGGGCCCGCCTGGGTCCGGTGTCTCACCCCGCGCGGAGCGCCGCCGGGCCGCCCACCAGGTGTCCTGGTCCTCGTCGAGCAGCACCGCGACGGCCGCCTGCAGCCGTGCGCCGAAGTCGCGGGCCGACTCGCCCTCGGCCGGCCGGACCGGCGCGCCGAACCGCACCGTCAGCTGCCGTCGGCCAGGGCTCGGCCAGCCCTGGCCGCGGGGCATCGCCGCGAACGTCCCACGGTGCGCCACCGGCACGACCGGCACCCCGTGCTCCACCGCCAACCAGGCCGCGCCCATCCGGAACCTCGCCACCCAGCCGTCGGTCGACCGGGTGCCCTCGGGGTAGATCAGCAGGTTCCAGCCGTCGGCCAGCACCTCGCCGGACGTGGTCGCCATGGTGCCGCCGCGGCGCTCGATCGGGAACGTGTTGAACACCACGGCCGAGCCGACCGCGCGCCACCAGGTGTCGAAGAAGTAGTCGGACGCGGCCGCCACCGCGGTCCGGCGGCGCCAGTCGTCGGGCAGCGACAGCAGGATCAGCGGCGTGTCGAGGTGCGAGGCGTGGTTGGCGACGAAGATAACCGGGCCGGTCGTCGAGCGGAGGACGTCCAGCCCCTCGACCCGGGTGCGGACCTGCGACCGGAACAGCGGCTCCAACCCGCCCTTCTGCGCCACCTCACGCAGCACCCGCAGCGGCCGGGTCCGCGACCAGTCGGTCGGGAACACCGTCGGCTCGGCCGTCTGGACGTACGCCTCGGCGGAGCGCGGCACCATCGAGCGGCGGCCCCAGCGCCAGCCACGGGCCATCGTGCGTACGTCGTCGACACCCCCGCGGAAGAAGCCCCGCCGCATCAGCGCACGTCCGCGAGCAGATGCGGCGGGTTGTGCAGGTAGGTGATCGACGGCGACCTGCCGACCGTGTCGGACGCCATCTCCAGCGCGTCGGCCAGCGAGGACGCCGCCCGGAAGCCGAGCCGTTGGACGGCCCTGCGGTCCGCTCCGACCCAGATCACCTCGTTGACGTGGTCCATCGCGTGCGCCGCCCAATACCACATGTAGAACGGGTGGACGCCGTGGTAGGCGTGCGACGTCCGGTAGAGATGGACGTACCACGGGTCGGCCGCGTAGCTCTGCTCGTGCTTCGCCTCGATCACCGCCGGGTCGGTCGACTCCGCGAGCACCTCCTCGTAGAAGTCGACGTAGCTCGGGTGGTGCAGCTGGTTGAAATCAGGTTTCAGCGGGTGGTAGAGGATCACCGCGCCGCCGCGCCGTACGACCGGCTGCCCGCGGTAGGAGTTGAAGTAGTAGCCGAGCCCCATGCAGGTGGCGAGGATCGGGTTCATCGTCGAGCTGACGTTGTAGGGGCAGAGGTACGGCACGCCCATCACCAGCACGTCGGCCTGGCCGTGCACCTCGACGAGCTGTTGCCGGTGCACCGCCGCGATCGTCTTCTCATGGACCTGCTCGGTGTCGCCGGCGTGCACGCCGGTCAGGCCGTACGGCGCGCGCAGGTCGTGGAACATCTTGTGCCGCAGCCGGGCCGGCGCCAGCGACAGCGCCCGTCGCGCCGCCAGCATCGAGGCCTGGTCCTTGATGCTCCACTCCCACTCCCGCTTCATCAAGAAGTCGTACGGAGCGGGGAAAACGTCGTTGTTCAGCGTCGTCTCGATCTGGAAGATGTTCAGGTGCTCCTTGAGCAGCCGGCCCATCCGCCAGGCGGAGTGGTGCAGATGCGACTTCGTGTGGTCCATGAACGAGTGCGAGCGGACCATCGTCTTCGCGTTGTGGTGATGCCGCAGGCTCTTGTACGACGCCAGGCCGACCGGCACCGACTTGTGCCCGCCGTCCATCGCGACCAGGTTGACATTGACGTAGACCAGCAGATCGGACTCGGCGGCCCGGCGGTTGATCTCGACGTCCTCGCCCTGGTCGGTCAGCCCGACATGGGTGAGGTTGGACCGGTCCTCGGCGTCGTGGTTGTACAGCGCGCCCTGCGGAAAGAACGACCTGAACACCCGCTCCCCCACGATGTGCTTGAGCTCGGCCGCGGTCATCCGGCGGTGCAGGGCGTTGGCGGCGACCAGCTCGACGTCGTCGACGCCGGCCTCGGCCGCCATGGTGAGCACCGCCTCGATGATCCGCTGCCGGATGTCGGGGCTGCGCATCGGCGGCAGCGGCAGCGACAGGTCGTCGAACGCGATGGTCAGCCGCATCCCGGGAAAAAGCTGCTCGGGCAGCGGGTCGGACCCCTCCGGGTTGCGCAACGCGTGCTGGATCGCCTGGTCGACGTCGGGCACCGCGGGCAGCGACTCGGGCGGGTAGATCACCCGCGTGCCGAGCGGGAAGGTCTCCAACCGGAAGCCCTCGCCCTCGTGCACGACCAGCGGCGGGGTCCGATCGTCCACCTCGAGTACGAATCCTGGTCGACTCACCTGCTGCTCCTCGGGTCGAAGGCCACCTTGACGGTGCCGAGGCGGCCGGCCGCGTGTGCGTGGTCCAGCGCCTCCCGCCATCGGTACAACGGATAGCTGGCGACGGCACCGGCAACCGGCGCCAGGACGTCGTCCGCGACCAGTGCCGCCGCGACCTCGAACGCCGGCCGGTCGCCGGCGTCCGGCTCCCGCCCGGCCGACGCGTACGCGCCCACCACCTCGAGCTCGCGGAACCAGGCCGCGGACAGGTCGGCGGCTGCCGGCATGCCCGACAGCACCACCCGGCCACCGGCCCGGGTGGCATGCAGAGCCGTCTCCAGCGACGTCTTGCTGCCGACCGCGTCGATCGCCACGTCCACACCGCCGAGCAGGTAGCCCGGCCCGAAGTCCGGTTGGACGTGGAACGCGCCGGTCGCCCGCCGTACCCCGCGCAGCACACCGTCGAGGGCGATCACGTCGGTCGCGCCGAAGGCCCGGGCCAGCTCACGCTGCCGTCCGTGCTTGGCCACCACGGTGATCTGGCCGGCCTCGGTCAGCGACCGCAACGCGAGGGTCGTGAACAGCCCGACCACACCGGCACCGCTGACCAGCACCCGGTCGCCGCGGCGCACCTGGGCCCGCAGCGCTGTGTGGACCGCGCACGCCAGCGGCTCGATCAGCATCGCCTGCTCGTCGCTCACTGCGTCCGGCACGACGTGCAGCTGGCTCCGGTGGGCGGTCAGCACCTGGCCCCAGCCGCCGCCGGTGTCGGAGCAGTAGCCGGTCTGCAGGCCGGGCGCGATGTGTCCCACGGTGACCCGGTCACAGCGGTTCGTGGCGCCGGCCTGGCACCACGCGCACGGCTCGACACCGCGCGCGACGCAGCCGAGCACCGGGTCCATCACCACCCGCGTGCCCTCGGGCAGGTCCTCGCAGTCGTCGACCAGGTCGGCCACCACCTCGTGGCCGGGTACGAGCGGCATGGACACCAGGCCCGAGAAGTAGAGGCTGGTCCGGCCCGACAGCGCGCCGAGGTCGGAACCGCAGATGCCCGAGAGCCTCGTCCGCAGCCGGGCCCAGCCGGGCCGAGCCACCGCGGGCTGGTCGATCGTGACCATCCGCAGCGGCGCGGCGTAGCCGGACAGCAGACCGGGCACACGGCCGCCGACCACCTTGCCCGCCACGTGCCGCGGCAACGACCGGTACATCTCCAGCGCCAGCATCAGCCGTACTCCCCTGCGGGTGCGAGCGACCGCGACGCCACCGTCGAGCTCGACCAGTCGACGATCGGCCAGCGCCGCTTGCGGGCGTGCCGGAACAGCGTGGTGTCGGGGCGCACGGCGACCGGATGCCCGACCACCTCGAGCAGCGGCAGGTCGGACTGCGAGTCGGCGTACGCGAAGGACCGCGCCACGTCGATGCCCTGCTCGGCCGCCCAGTGTCGCAGCCAGGCGGCCCGCGACTCCCCGACCAGCGGGGAGGCCTCGAGGAAACCGGTGCAGACGCCACGGTCGTCGACGGCGAGGTCGGCGGCCTCGATGTGGTCGAACAGCGGCCGCAGCGCCCGGGTCAGCGGCCGGATCGCACCGGTGATCAGCACCGTACGGTGGCCGGCAGCGCGGTGCTCGCGAACCCGGCGGACGGCCGCCGGCGACACCCGGGACAGGACGTGCGAGGTGAGGATGTCGTCGGCGATCTCGTCCAGGTCGGCCATCCGCGCCCCGGCGTACTCGCGGTAGATCGAGCGGAGGAACGCGCTGCGGTCGCGCCGCTCGGACCGCACCAGGCCGGGCACCCGCGCGGCGATCCGGGTCAGCTCGGCGAACCGCTCCGACGGCCCCATCTCTTGCAACCGCATCCACAGGTAGGTCTCGATCACGTTGGAGGACAGCAGCGTGCCGTCCATGTCGAAGAACGCGGCCACGCCGTCGACCGCCTCGTCGGTGAGCGGACCCGGCGCGTTCGTGGCCGCCGCCCGGCGCTGGCGCCGGACCACGTCGTACTGGCGCAGCGGCTCGGTCACCGCCGGGCAGTGCACCTCGACGAGGTAGTGGTCCCAGTCGATCACCGCGGCGTCGAAGCAGAAGTCCTGCTGGTCCTGTGCCGTCAGCCGCTGGTAGAGCGCGAACGTGTGGGTGTCGGAGAAGGTGAGCTCGGCCTGGGCGTACTCGCGGTAGAGGTCGAGGTAGCGGCGCAGGAACTCCAGCCGTCCGCGCTGCCGGTCGAGCTTGCGGGCGAGGTCGCGGGTGCGGTCGGCGCGCGGCGCATGGTCGACCAGGTAGTCGGCCACCTTGTGCGCGCGCTCGCTGGTCACCAACAGCCGCTCGACCGTCTGCACACCGGGGAAGCGCCACTCGGGGAGCCGGGTCGCGCCGCGGTCGCCCAGGTCGAACGGATGCCGGTCGAAGTAGTCGCGCACACCGCCGTACAGCTGCCGGAAGGTCAGCGGCTGCCGGGCACCGGAGGACACGTGGAACCACTCCGGCCGGCCAGGCTCACGCGGCTCGGCGAGTACGGCGACGACGGCCGCCACCACATGGTCGACCGGGACGATGTCGACGATCGTGTCCGGCGCCGCGGGGAACTCCGGCAGCTCGCCACGGCCGTACGCGAGGATCAGCGGCTCGGCCATCTTGAAGCCCTCGATCCACCCGGGATGCGGTGTCCGGAGAGCCGACTCGATGATGCTCGGCCGGATGATCGAGACCGGGGAGTGCTCGGCGTGCGATTCGACGACCCGCTCACCGAGCGCCTTGGTGAACGTGTAGCAGTCGGTCCAGCCGAGGGCGCGGGCGCGCTCGGTGCCGGCACGCACCAGTTCCTCGTTGACCCAGGCCCGGCGGTCCTCCTCGACGGCTTGCGCGGCGGCCAGCATGCCGGCCCGGCCGTGCGCTTTCTCGGCCTTCCGCCGCAGCCGGGCGAGCCGGCCGGCGTCACGGGAGCGCTGCTCGACCAGGTCACGCTGCGCCGTGCCCCAGGACAGCTCGGCGGCCAGGTCGACCGAGTGCTCGACGGGGCCTTCCGGCACGGGGCCCTTGCGGCGACCGGCGACGTAGGCGGTCGAGATATGTATGTAGTGCACCTGCGGCCCGACGTCGGCCACCCGGCGGAGCAGGTTGCGTACGCCGACGACGTTGGTGGCGAACGCCTGGTCGACCGGAGGGTCGAACGACACGTCGCCGGCGCAGTGCACGACGGCGTCGAGGTCGGTCGGCAGCGTGGGCGGGTCGGACAGGCTCCCCTCGACCACCTCGATCCGGTTGGCGAGGAGCTGGTCGACGCCACCGGCCGACTCGACCGCGGCGGCGAAGACCGGCTTCTGGACCAGCGCGCGGATGCGGCTCACGCCCGAGTCGGCGCCGTTGGGTCGTACCAGAACGGCGACCGTGACCCCGGGCACCTGGGTCAGCAGCCGGTGCAGCAGCGCCTCACCCACGAAGCCGGTCACGCCGGTGACCAGGACCTTCCGGCCGGCCAGCTTGTCGGCCAGTCGATCGGCTGGCCGGTCAGCCGGTCGGTCGGCTGGCCGGTCAGCCGGTCGGTCGGCTGGGTCGGCCGTGCCGCCGTGTCTCTTCCTCGGCCGTTTCATCGGCCTCCCCTCGAGCTCAGGCGGCAACGCCGTGCTTGACGAGCTGGCGCTCGACGAGATGCAGTCCCGCCATGCCGGGAAGCGTATCGTCCACCTTCGCGTCGATTCGCCGGGCCGCCGCGAGGCCCTCGGGACCGGCGTACAGATAGGTCAGCATGTGGCGTACCTCCTCGTCCGGCATGATCGACGAGCCGACGATCGCCCACGCCCTGTCGAGCGCGAACCGGGTGACCGCGCGGGCCTTCCGGCTACGGGCCAGCCGAGGCCTGGCCTGGCTGGCGTAGAACGCGACGTGCCGCGTCTCCTGTTTGGCGATCCGGGTCAGGATCTCGGTGAGCAGCGGGTGATCCTCCTTGCTGCTCATCGCGGTGTACGCGCCGTGGGCGCACCACTCGTTGAGGGCGCCCCACGACATGTGCGTGGCGACGAAGTCCTCGCCGATGACGTTGGCGAGCAGGGACTGCTGGATCGGTGCGAGGCGGTCCTTCCAGCCGAGGCGGCGGCGGACCCGCGCCGTGTGCTCCGCGCCGGTCTCGACCCCGTGCACCGACAGCACCGAGTCGAGCAGCTCACCGTGCCAGTACTCCTCGACGTTCCACATGGTGAGGAACGTGGTGACCTCCGGGTCGGCGTGCGAGGGGGTGACCAGCAGGTCACGCAGGTAGCAGACTGTGTGAGTCTCGACATCGCTCATGTAGCGCAGGCAGCGCAGCGCGTCCGCCGACAGCGGCCGTCGCTCGAACTCGGCCAGGTCGAGATCATCCCAACGGACCGGTTGCGACGTGCGTGCGTACACCCCGACATCGAATGCCATCTCTCGTTCCTCCCGCCCTCGTACTCGACGGGCCCAGCCTATGTTCCCGGCCGACCCTGGATCACCTCTGGTTCGGTGCCCGCGCGCGACCAGATGGGTCGACGACAGCACCCCTTCGCACCGAAGTTGCGCGTATGTCGGGATCCTTCGCGCCGAGGTTGCGTGTATGACGGTGGCCCTTTTTTCTGGTACGGGGGCGCCCCGTTCCAGACCTATTGGGACGGGGCGCCCCCGT
>JBOHDE010000145.1:0-10049 GCA_050699035.1 Nocardioidaceae bacterium
GCCGGGCGCCGACCCGGCCGCGCTCGGCCGCCAGCGCGGCCGCGACGGCCACCACCAGCCAGCCGACGGCGACCCCGAGCACGCCGAGCGCGATGGCATCGATGAGATCGGCGAAGACGTGGGTGGGCTGCGCCATGCGTCGAACCTTTCGTTTGCGTCTATTTACGTGTTGTAGTTACTGACAACGTCCATTGTCAACCGTTCATCCACAGGTTCAGGCTGGCGAGCGGCGGCTGCGCTACCGTGCGGCGCATGCGTTGGGACGACCTGTTCGGCGATCTCGAACGCGAGTGGGAGGCGGCGGCCGCGGCCGAGCAGCAGGCGGAGACCGCCGAGCTCACCCGCGCCGAGCTGGCCCAGGTCGCCCTCGTCGACCGACTCCGCGGCTCGGTCGGCTGCACCCTCCGGATCCACACCGTCGGTGGTGACGCCGCGGGGGAGCTCGCTCGGGTCGCCGGCGATTGTGTGCTGTTACAGCAGGCGACCACCGAGCTATTGGTCCCGCTCGCCGCGGTGACGGCAGTCGAAGGGCTGGCGGACGCCACGGTGCCGCCGGGGCTGGTCGGGGCCGTCGAGAGCCGGCTCGGTTTCGCTTCCCTGCTTCGCGCGGTCGCCCGAGACCGCAGCGAGGTGACGGTGCAGCGGACCTCTGGTCACGCGGTGCACGGCACGCCGACGCGGGTGGGGTCCGACTTCGTGGAGCTGGCTCTGCACGAGCCGGGGGAGCTGCCGCGTCCAGGCGCGGTCACCGGTGTGCTGGCGGTGCCGTTCGCGGCTGTGTCCGTCGTCCGCCGGCACCGCTGACCGGCGCCATTTGCCACGTAACCATGGCACGTGGTCGCTTCCCTGGGGTTACTCGCCGTGGGGAGCGGCCACTGCCCACGGTTCATTCGAATAGGGCTCCTGCTTCCCGTGCACGCCGGGCCACAACATCACCCTCCGAACCGACATTCTGAGCCCGGAATCGGGCCCGAAAGTGGCGGTTCGAGGGGTGAAGTCACCCAGGCACGCCGAGATCGGCCCGGGTCGTCGTCTGCCGACAGGTGTCCGCAGAATGCACACGGATCCGTCCGCGGCACGTGATCTGCCGACAGGTGTCCGCAGAATGCAGACGGGTCCACCTGACCGCAAGCCAGATTTCACTCCCCACGAGCGGCGGCGCCAGCCGCCATCACCAGTTACGTGGCAAGTGGCCGGAGGCGCAGGCGGAGTGAGTTCAGTCGAGGGAGCGGGCCTCGTCGTCCTCGGTGAACGGGTGCGAGTCGACGAACTTGTCGGTGTCGTCGTAGGCCCGCTGGATGTACGACTCGAGCTCGCTTGCCTCGACCCGCCACTGCCCGCGGCCGCCGACCTTGATCGCCCGCAGCTCCTTGCGCCGGACCAACGCGTACGCCTGCGACGCGGAGATGTTCAGCACCTCGGCCACATCGCTGAGCCGAAGGAAGCGGGGAGCGCCGGAGGTCATGGTGGGCATGATGCCAGGACATCCGTCCAGGTGCGTGCCCTTGTCCACAGCAGTGTCGGGTTGGCACGCTGTCTGACCACGGCCTGTGGACAACCAATGACGGGTAGTGCCATGCGGGGCAGAATGACGGACGTGTCAGACACGGTTACGGCTGCTGTTGCGCCACCACACCTCGGCTCCCCGATCGCTCGGCGCCTCGACCAGAGGCGGTGGAAGGACCCACGGCTGTGGGTCGGGATCGCCCTGGTCGCGGCGTCGGTGCTGGCCGGCGCGCGGTTGTTGTCGGGGGCCGACGACACGGTCGGCGTCTGGACGACCAGCCGCGACCTGGCCGCGGGCGCGCCGCTCGACGGCGACGCCCTGGTGGTGGAGCAGGTCCATGGCGACGGCGACCTCGTCGACCGCTACCTGCTCGCCGGCGAGCCGCCACCGGCCGGAGCGGTGGCGGCGCACGCGCTCGGTGCCGGCGAGATCCTGCCGCGGACCGCGGTGACCGAGCGAGGAGCCGGTGCTGGCCTGCATCTCCCGGTCGTGGTGAGTGCTGCCGGCGCGCCGGACGATCTCGGCGCCGGCGATGTCGTCGACGTCTGGGTCGTGCCGCCGAAGGACAGCAGCGGAGCAGTCGACCCGGCGACGATGGTGCTCGACGACGTCCGGGTGGTGTCCGCCTCTCGAGACTCGGGGCCGCTGGGCGAGTCCGCGACCCGGCAGGTGCTGCTCGGGCTGCCGAAGGCGGACACCGACCTCGGTGAGCTGCTCTCGTCGGTGGCCGGCGGCTCCGTCGTGCTGCTGCGTGCGGGGTCATGACGTGACCACGTCGGTGCTGCTGGCGCTCGGCGGCGCGTCGTTCGAGTCGGCGGTCGTGGTCGGTCTGCAGGCCGACGACCGCGAGGTGCGGATCGCCCGTCGGTGCGTCGACGTCCCCGACCTGCTGGCAGCCGCCTCGACCGGCCAGGCCCGCGCCGTACTGGTGTCGTCGGCGACTCCGCACCTCGACGCCGACCTGGTCGCCGCCCTGCGATCGCGCCGGGTCGAGCCGATCGGCCTGGTCGCGGCCGACCATGCGGCCGACGAGCAGCGACTCCACCAGATCGGCGTACGCGCCGTGCTGCCCGCCGACGTCACCGACCTGGCCGGCCGGCTGCTGGCCGCGCTGGAGCACGCCGAGTCGCCGTTCCCCCCGCCGACCATCGAACCGGGCGCCGAGCCGGAGCCGCTGCGGGAGGGCGAGGTCGTCGCGGTCTGGGGGCCGACCGGCGCGCCGGGCAGGTCGACCGTCGCCCTCGGGCTGGCCGCCGAGCTGGCCGAGGCCGGCCGGTCCACGCTGTTGGTCGATGCCGACGTCTACGGCGGTTCGCAGGCGCAGATGCTGGCGCTGCTCGGTGAGTCGTCCGGCGTGCTGGCGGCGGCTCGGGCGGCCAAGCAGGGCACGCTGACCGTGTCCGAGCTGGCCGGTCACGCCCGCACGGTGGCCGGCGGGCTGCGGGTGCTGACCGGGCTGCCGCGAGCCGACCGTTGGCCCGAGCTGTCGGAGTCCGCGGTCGACGGCCTGCTGCTGGCCGCGCGCGGGCTGGCGTGGCATGTCGTCGTCGACTGCGGGTTCGGCCTGGAGGTCGACGAGGCGCTGACCTTCGACACCGCCGCACCGCGGCGCAACGGCGCGACCCTGCAGGTGCTGGACGAGGCCGACACCGTGCTCGCGGTCGGGTCGGCAGACCCGGTCGGTCTGACCCGGCTGGCCCGGGGCGTCGTCGACCTGCGGGCGGCCGTGCCCAGCGCCTCGGTGCGCGTCGTGCTCAACCGCTGGCGCGGCGGTCTGGGCTGGTCGCGGGACGAGGTGGTGGCCACGGTCGAGCGGCTGACCGGATCGGCCGACGTCGTCGTACTCCCGGAGGACCGGCCGTCGTGCGACTCGTGCCTGCTGCACGGGCGGACCCTGGTGGAGGCGGCCCCGCGGTCACGCCTGCGGCTGGCGATGCGCGACCTGGTCGCCGCGACCGCGCCGCGCCGAGAGGTGGCCCCCAGCTAGGGTGTGTCGCCTTACTCCGCTGACCTGCTGCGCGACTCTCGGTGGGCGCCTCGCGGCGTTGTCGTCGTCGCACGATGCTGCGCATCGCGCGTCCTCCTCCGCCTTGCGATGCATCCCACCGAGCGCCGCTCGCGACGGTCGGGAGTAAGGAGACACACCCTGGGGCGTGATGAGAGCACTCTCATCGTGCTCTCACGGCGGTCACGACCTGCCCGGACACTCTGGCGGGCATGAACCTTCCGCGCAGACGCGTCGCGTTGTACTCCCACGACACCCAGGGGCTCGGCCACGTCCGGCGCAACTCGCTGATCGCGGCGGCCCTGGTCCGCGACGACCCGAGCACCGAGGTGCTGCTGCTCAGCGGCGCGGGGGAGGCCACCTCGCTGCCGCTCCCTCCGCACACCGAGGTCGTCACGTTGCCGGGTCTGCGCAAGGACGCCGGCGGGCGCTACGAGGCGCGGGCGCTGCCCAGCCCGCTGGCCGACGTACTCGCCTTGCGCGCGAGCATCCTGGAGGCTTCGCTGACCGCCTTCGAGCCGGACCTGCTGGTGGTGGACAAGGTGCCGCGTGGCGTCGGCGGCGAGCTCGACCGCGCCCTCGTCCGGCTGCGCCGAGACACCGGCGTGCGTACGGTGCTCGGCCTGCGTGACGTGCTCGACAGCCCGTCCGTCGCCACCCGCGAATGGGCGGCGCAGCGGTCGACGAGGACCGTGGACGCGCACTACGACGCGGTGTGGGTGTACGGCGACCGGCGGATCTACGACCCGGTGATGGAGTACGACCTGCCGGAGTCGGTCGCCCGCAAGGTCTCCTACACGGGCTACCTCGGCCGCGGGCCGGACGACAGCCTGGTCGCCCGCCACTACGGCCGCAGCGCCACCCCGCCGGCCGGTCGACCGTACGTGCTGTGCCTGGTGGGTGGTGGTCAGGACGGCTCGGCCGTGGCCCGTGCCTTCGTCGACGCCGACCTGCCGGCCGGCCACCGCGGCGTGCTGGTGACCGGCCCGTTCATGAACCGCAGAATGCGCCAGCGGCTGACCGCGCAGGCCGCTCGACGGCACGACCTCCAGGTCCGCGAGTTCGTCCCCGACGTCGTGCCGTTCGTCGCGGCGGCATCGGCGGTGGTGTCGATGGGCGGCTACAACTCGGTGTGCGAGGTGCTGTCCGCGGCGGCGCCCGCGCTGCTGGTGCCACGCACGACGCCACGCGCCGAGCAGGCGGTCCGCGCCGAGCGGCTCAGGGCAGCGGGCCTGGTCGACGTCCTCGCCGGTGAGCCCGACCCAGCCCAGCTGACCGGCTGGCTGACCGCCGCGGTCAACGGCGAGCGGCCGACGCAGGGGTCGGTCGACCTGGCCGGTCTCGACCGGGTGCCGGTGCTGGCCCGCGCGTTGTTGGCGTCGGGCCCACGGGCCAACCGTTCGGAGCGGGCCGATGTTGCGGTCTGAGCCGCCCGGTCCACCCGCCCGCCGGGTCGGTTACGTGCTGAAGATGTACCCACGGTTCTCCGAGACCTTCATTCTCAACGAGGTAAGGGCATTGGAGGACCTCGGCGCCGAGCTGGAGATCTTCTCGCTTCGCCCGCCGGTCGACGGCAGGTTCCACGCGGCGCTGGCGGAGGTGCGCGCGCCGGTGCACTACGTCGCGCATCCGGCGAAGGTCGGCGACCTGTGGGACACCCTGCAGCGTGGCCGCGACGTACTCGCGTCCCTCGACGACCAGCTGCCCGAGCTGCTGGCCGCCGGACCGGCCGACGCGGCGCAGGCGGTCGAGCTCGCACTGGCGGTCCGCGCCCAGGGGATCAGCCACCTGCACGCGCATTTCGGCTCGGTGTCGACGACCGTCACGCGGCTCGCGGCCAAGCTGACCGGTGTGCCGTACTCGTTCACCGCGCACGCCAAGGACATCTATCACTGCGAGGTCGACCCGTCCGACCTGGCGCGCAAGCTCGCCGACGCGGCGGCGGTCGTGACGGTCAGCGACTACAACGCCGACTTCCTCCGCGCCGAGTACGGCCCGGCCGCCGAGCGGCTGGTGCGGATCTACAACGGGCTCGACCTGGACGAGTTTGCGTACCACCGACCGGTCGACCGGCCCGCCGTCATCGCCGGGGTTGGCCGGCTGGTGGAGAAGAAGGGTTTCGCCTACCTGCTCGACGCGCTGGCGATGCTGGTCGCCGACGACCGCCCAGTGCGCCTCGACCTGGTCGGCACCGGCGCCGAGGAGGAGTCACTGCGGGCCCAGGCGGCCACCCTCGGGGTGACGGACCACGTCCGCTTCCTCGGCCCATTGCCGCAGGCGCAGACCCGCGAGATCGTCCGCAACGCCGCGGTACTCGCCGCGCCCTGCGTCGTCGGCGCCGACGGCAACCGGGACGGCCTGCCGACAGTGCTGGTCGAGAGCATGGCGCTCGGCACGCCGGTGGTGGCGACGCCGGTCACCGGCATCCCCGAGGCCGTGGTCGACGGTGAGACCGGCATCGTCGTACCCGAGCGGGACGCCGCCGCCCTGGCGGCCGCTCTCGGCCTGCTGCTCGACCGGCCGGCCGTCGGCGCGACGCTGGCGGCCGCGGCGCGGGCGCATGTGGAGCGGGAGTTCGACATCCGGCGCAACGTGGGCGCGCTGTACCGGCTGTTCGCGCGGCGCCCGGTGGAGGTGACGGGCTGATGCGAATCGCCTACGTGTGCACGGATCCCGGCGTCCCGGTGTTCGGCCGCAAGGGTGCGTCGGTGCATGTGCAGGCCGTACTGCGGGTGCTGGTCGGGCAAGGCGCCGACGTGCACCTGGTGACCGTCCGGCCCGGTTGTGCGCCGTCGCCGGACCTGGCCGCGGTGCGCGTCCACGAGATCACCGTGGACCCGAGCGCCGGGGTCGCGGGTCGCGAGCGGGCCGTGCAGCGCGCGGACGCGCAGGTGGCCGGTGTCCTCGACGCGATCGACCCCGACCTGGTGTACGAGCGGTACTCGTTGTGGGGGACGACCGCGATGTGCTGGGCCCGCGACCACCGCGTGCCGAGCGTGCTCGAGGTCAATGCCCCACTGGTCGACGAGCAGGCCGCACACCGGTCGCTGGCCGACCGTACCGGCGCCGAGCACGCGGCGCTCACTGCGTTGTCCGCAGCCGGGACCGTGGTGTGCGTCAGCGCCGGCATCGCCGCCTGGGCCCGTGCCCGCACCGACCGGTCCGACCGCGTGCGCGTCCTCGCCAACGGGGTCGACACCACTCGCATCGTGCCCGCGCCGTTCACGGTCGGCTTCGTCGGCACGCTCAAACCGTGGCACGGCGTGGAGACCCTGCTCGACGCGATGGCGCTGCTGGCCGACCCGTCGTACCGGCTGCTGGTGGTCGGCGACGGTCCGCAGGCCGCGACGCTGACCGACCGCATTGCGGCGCTCGGACTGACCGACGTGGTCGAGCTCACCGGCGCGGTCGACCCCGCCGACGTACTCGCCCTGCTGCACCGGATGGACGTCGCGGCCGCGCCGTACCCCGACCTGCCGGACTTCTACTTCTCCCCGCTGAAGGTCTACGAGTACCTCGCCGCCGAGCTGCCGGTGGTGGCCAGTGCGGTCGGCGGGTTGCCCGAGATCCTCGGGTACGGGACGCGCGGCGTGCTGGTGCCCCCGGGAGACGCGGCCGCGCTGGCCGCCGCGATTGCCGGCCTGCGGACCGACCCGGCACGACGCGCCGCCCTGGCCACCGCCGGCCGGGCCGACGCCGTCGCATCCCACGACTGGACCAGCGTCGTCGCGCAGGCGCTGAGCTGGGCGGGAGCCACCCATGGCGTCGGCTAGGCCGGCGACGCTGCGCGCGTCCCTGCCGGGGTTCCGCAAGATGGCGCGCCACGTGCGTCCGCACCTGCACGCGGAGAAGCGGCTGCTGGTGGGCGGCCTGCTGGCGCTGCTCGCCGAGGTGGCGATGCGGCTGCTTGAGCCGTGGCCGCTGAAGTTCGTCGTCGACGGGGTCGTTGCGGCCACCGGCGCGGAGCTGCGGACCCAGCAGCCGGCCGGGCTGCAGACCGTGATCCTGGTCGCCTGCGTGGCCCTGGTCGCGGTCACGGCGCTGCGGGCGGGCGCCGCGTACCTGATGACACTGTGCTTCGCGCTGGCCGGCAACCGGCTGCTGACGGCCGTACGCGCGCGGGTCTACGCCCACCTGCAGACGCTGTCGATGGCGTACCACGACAAGGCCCGGACCGGCGACCTCGTCACCCGCGTCACCGGCGACGTCGGCCGGCTCAAGGAGGTGTCGGTCACCGCGGCGCTCCCCCTGCTGGGAAACACCGTGACGCTGGTGGGCATGCTCGCGGTCGTCGCCGTGCTGGACTGGCGGCTGGCGTTGATCATGCTGCTGGTCTTCCCGGTGTTCTCGCTGACCAGCATCCGGCTGACCCGGCGGATCACCACCGTGTCGCGCGGGCAGCGGCACGCCGACGGCGCGTTGGCGTCGCTGGCCACCGAGACGCTGTCGTCGATGCACGTCGTCCAGTCGTACTCCCTCGAGCAACAGATGCAGGCCTCGTTCAGCAACAGCAACACCAAGTCGCTGAAGGACGGCGTCAAGGCCAAGCGGCTGTCGGCCGGCCTCGAGCGCAAGACCGACGTCCTGGTCGGCCTGGCGACTGGGCTGGTGCTGTACGTGGGTGCGCAGCGGGTGGTGTCCGGCGCGTTGACGCCGGGCGAGCTGGTGGTGTTCCTGACCTACCTCAAGGCGGCGTTCAAGCCGATGCGCGACGTCGCGAAGTACACCGGCCGGATCGCGCAGGCGGCGGCGTCGGGGGAGCGGATCGTCGAGGTGCTGGAGCGGCGGCCCGCCGTGGTCGACGCTTCGTGGGCGCGCCCGGCGAAGCCGTTCGTCGGCGACGTCCGGCTCGAGGACGTCTGGCTGTCCTACGAGCCCCGGCTCCCGGTTCTGCGCGGCCTCGACCTGTGGGTACGGCCGGGTGAGCGGGTCGCCGTGGTCGGGCCGTCCGGGGCCGGTAAGTCGAGCCTGGTGATGCTGCTGTCGCGGCTGCGTGACCCGGACAGCGGCGTCGTCCGGATCGACGGCCACGACCTGCGCGACCTGACCGTGCAGTCGGTGCGCTCCCAGGTGGCGATCGTGCTCCAGGAGAGCGTCCTGTTCGCGGCCAGCATCCGCGACAACATCGCGTTCGGGGCGCCCGAGGTGACCGACGAGGAGATCGAGCGGGCGGCCAGGCTGGCCGGGGCGCACGGCTTCATCCTCGACCTGCCGCACGGGTACGACACGGTCGTCGGTGAGCGCGGTGCGACGTTGTCGGGCGGCCAGCGGCAGCGCATCGCGATCGCCCGGGCGGCGGTCCGCCAGGCGCCCGTCGTCGTCCTCGACGAGGCGACCACCGGGCTCGACGGCGACACCGAGCGCGAGGTGGTCGCGGCGCTCGAACGGCTCACCCAGGACCGTACGACGTTCGTGATCACCCACGACCTCGCCGCCGCCGAGGACTGTGACCGGGTCGTGTGGGTGGACGGCGGCGTGGTGGTCGACGACGGGCCGGCCGCCGAGGTCCTCGCCCGGCACGGAAGGGAGCTGGCCGATGCTGACGCCCGCTGACGCGGCACTGGCCGCGCGCGACCCGGAGCTGAGCGCGCTGCCGCTGTTGCTCGACCCGGCGGCGCTGGCCGGCTGGCTGACCGAGCGGTCCGGGCTAGTCGGCACGGTGCACGCCGCGTACGCGCGGTACAAGCCGGGGACGAGCTGCGTGCTCGGCTTCGAGGTGGTCACCGCACACGGGGTCGAGCAGTGCGTCGCGCGTGCCTACACCGCGGAGTCCGCGCCGAAGTTGCATAAGGCTGTCCGGGGTGCGCCGGCCGGGTCGCTGATCGCCGACGACGTCGACCACCGGCTGCTGGTGTCGACGGCCTTGGCCGACCGGCACCTGCCCGGCATCGCGGTGATGGCCGACCCGTCGCGGCGGGCGCGGTTCCTGTCCCGGGCGTCGTCGGACCCGGAACCCGCGCTCCGTACCCTGCGCTACAACCCCGAGCGGCGCTGGGTGGCGGTGGCTCGGCCGGCGACCGGGCCGTCGGTGGTTGTACGCGCGGTCCGCCGCTCCCAGGTGGGCCTGGTGGCCGACCACTACCGCGCCCTCCAGCGGGTGCGCACCCGTACGCCCCGGTTGCTGGCGGCCGCCCCACGCCGGGGTCTGGTCGCCGTCGAGTGGGTCGACGGGTCGACCGTCGACGACCAGGACGGCTTCGGCCGGATGGGTACGGCGTTGGCCCGGCTGCACGCCGACACGGCTCCGCGGCTCCACCTGAGCACCCGCCACGACCACGGTGTCGCGGTCCGGGCCGCCGGCCGGCAGCTGGCGTACCTGCTGCCCGACCTCGACGCCGAGGTGCTGCGGTTCGCCGACCTGCTGAGCGAGCGGATGACCCGGCTCGCGCCGGTGCTCTGTCCGGCACACGGCGACTTCTCGGCCGACCAAGTCGTGGTCGACCGCGACGGGGAGGTGGTGCTGATCGACCTCGACTCGGCCCGGCTGGCCGACCCCGCCGCCGACCTGGCCAGCGCGACCGCCGCTGTTGCTCAGTC
>JBOHDE010000146.1:0-10018 GCA_050699035.1 Nocardioidaceae bacterium
GTTGCGCGAATGTTCGACATTCGCGCAACCTCGGCGCGAGGACCTGCGGCTTCGGGTGGATGCTTGAGGGTCAGGCCGGACCGGCCACTGGCTTCCAGGTAGGGCGAGTGGCCTCGTACTCACGGATCTGGTCGTCGTGCGACAGCGTGATGCCGATGTCGTCGAGCCCTTCGAGCAGCCGCCAGCGCGTGTAGCCGTCGATCTCGAACGACGCCACCAGGTCGCCGGCGTGCACCTCCTGCTGCTCGAGGTCGACCACGACCTCGGTCGCAGGGTCGGCTTCGACCAGCTGCCAGAGCCGCTCGACGACATCCGGTTCGACGCGGGCCGTCAGGAGCCCCGCCTTGCCGGAGTTGCCGCGGAAGATGTCGGCGAAACGGGCCGAGATCACGACCCGGAAGCCGTGGTCCATCAGCGCCCACACCGCATGCTCGCGTGACGACCCGGTGCCGAAGTCCGGGCCGGCGACGAGCACGCTCGCCCCGTCGTACTCGGGCTGGTTGAGCACGAACGACGGATCCTTGCGCCAGGCGGCGAACAGCCCGTCCTCGAACCCCGTCCGGGTGACCCGCTTGAGGTACTCGGCCGGGATGATCTGGTCGGTGTCGACGTTGCTGCGGCGCAGCGGAAGCGCGCGGCCGGCGTGCACGGTGACCTTGTCCATCGGAGTCGCTCCTCAGTCCCGGGCCGGCAGGTCGGCCGGTGAGGCCAGCCGGCCGGTGATCGCGGTCGCTGCTGCCACCAGCGGCGACACCAGGTGAGTACGGCCGCCCTTGCCCTGACGGCCCTCGAAGTTGCGGTTGGACGTCGACGCGCTCCGCTCCCCCGGCGTGAGCTGGTCGGGGTTCATGCCGAGGCACATCGAGCATCCCGCGCCCCGCCACTCGGCGCCCGCGTCCTTGAACACGACGTCGAGCCCTTCGTCCTCCGCGTGCAACCGCACCCGGGCCGAGCCGGGTACGACGAGCATCCGGGTGCCGTCGGCGACGGTGCGACCCCGGACGATCTCCGCGGCCGCACGCAGGTCCTCGATCCGGCCGTTGGTGCAGGAGCCGACGAACACCGTGTCGACCTCGATCTCGCGCATCGGCGTGCCGGCCTCGAGACCCATGTAGGTGAGCGCCTTCTCGGCCGCGACGCGGTCACCCTCCTCGGCGAAGTCGGCCGGGTCGGGGACTGACCCGCCGAGCGGGACGCCCTGGCCGGGGTTGGTCCCCCAGGTCACGAACGGCGTCATCGCCGAGGCGTCGAGCACGACCTCGCGGTCGAACTCCGCGTCGTCGTCGGTGACGAGGCTGCGCCAGTACGTGACCGCGGCATCCCACTCGTCACCCTGCGGCGCGCGCGAACGGCCTTCGAGGTAGGCGATCGTCGTCTCGTCGGGGGCGATCAGGCCGGCCTTCGCACCCCACTCGATCGACATGTTGCAGATCGTCATGCGGGCTTCCATCGACAGCGCACGGATGGCCTCGCCGCGGTACTCGACGACGTACCCCTGGCCGCCGCCCGTGCCGACCGTGGCGATCAGCGTGAGCACGAGGTCCTTGGCGGTCACGCCGTCGGGCAGCGTGCCGTCGACGGTGACCGCCATCGTCTTGGGGCGTGTCTGCGGCAGCGTCTGGGTGGCGAGCACGTGCTCGACCTCGCTGGTGCCGATCCCGAACGCCAGCGCTCCGAACGCGCCGTGCGTCGAGGTGTGCGAGTCACCGCAGACGACCGTGGTGCCGGGCTGGGTCAGGCCGAGCTGCGGGCCGACGACGTGCACGATGCCCTGCTCGACGTCGCCGAGGGAGTGCAACCGGACGCCGAACTCGTTGCAGTTGCGGCGCAGGGTCTCGACCTGGGTACGGGAGACCGGGTCGGCGATCGGCTTGTCGACGTCGAGGGTCGGTACGTTGTGGTCCTCGGTGGCCAGCGTCAGGTCGGGGCGCCGCACAGAGCGACCGGCGAGCCGCAGGCCCTCGAACGCCTGCGGGCTGGTGACCTCGTGCACGAGGTGCAGGTCGATGTAAAGCAGGTCCGGCTCTCCGTCGGCATGCCGGACGACGTGCTCGTCCCAGACCTTCTCGGCCAGTGTCCGTCCCATGACGGCCTCCGCATCTTTTTCCGATTTTTCCGCCAGAATCTTGCATCTCGCCATTCGAGACGGCAATATCGGGCTATGGACAACTCTAGCGGAGTCGGCGTTCTCGATAAAGCCGCCGTCGTACTCGCCGCCCTGGAGGCTGGCCCAGCCACCCTTGCGGGGCTGGTACAGGCCACCGGTCTGGCCCGCCCGACCGCGCACCGGCTGGCGGTCGCTCTTGAGCATCATCGGCTGGTCGCCCGCGACATGCAAGGCCGGTTCATGCTCGGTCCCCGGCTCGGCGAGCTCTCCGCCGCGGCCGGCGAGGACCGCCTGCTCGCCGCGGCCGGGCCGGTACTCGCCCGGCTGCGCGACATCACCGGCGAGTCGGCCCAGCTGTTCCGCCGGCAGGGCGACTACCGGATCTGCGTCGCGGCCGCCGAACGACCGTCCGGGCTGCGCGACACCATCCCGGTGGGCAGCCAGCTCAGCATGCAGGCCGGGTCGGCTGCGCAGGTGCTGCTGTCGTGGGAGGACCCCGAGCGCCTGCACCGCGGGCTCCAGGACGCCGCCTTCTCGGCGGCCGCGCTGTCCGGCATCCGCCGCCGGGGCTGGGCGCAGAGCGTCGGCGAGCGTGAGCCCGGCGTCGCGTCGGTGTCGGGGCCGGTGCGCTCCCCCTCGGGCAAGGTGATCGCTGCCGTCTCCGTCAGCGGGCCGATCGAACGGCTGTCCCGCCAGCCCGGCCGGATGCACGCACCGGCCGTGATGGCCGCCGCCGAACGCCTCAGCGAGTCACTGCGCCGCTCCGCCGAGTAGCCCCCCGTTCGTTGAGTGTGACGTTCTCGACGCGACACGCTGGCGTGTCTGTCGAGAACGTCACACTCACCGCGGAGGCGGGCTAGAACAGGACGGCGGCCTCGTCGTCGCGCTCGAGGCTGAGCAGCGCGCGCTTGCGGTCGATGCCGCCGCCGTAGCCGGTCAGCGAGCCGTCGGCACCGATCACGCGGTGGCACGGCACGATGATCGAGATCGGGTTGCGTCCGTTGGCCAGCCCGACCGCCCGCGACGCGCCGGGCACCAGACCGAGCTCGCCGGCCACCTCGCCGTACGACATCGTGCTGCCGTACGGGATCTGCCGCAGCTGAGCCCAGACCCGCCGCTGGAACTCGGTGCCCTCGGCCCGGAGCGGCAGGTCGAAGTCTCGCCGCTCACCGGCGAAGTACGCGGTCAGCTGCGCCCGGGCCTCGCCGAGCACCGGGTGGGCGTCGTCGCGCTCGCCGGACGCCGGTTCCCATGGCTCGAACAGCACGGACGTCAGGTGGTCGCCGTCGCTCTCGAGCAGCAGCGCGCCGAGCGGGCTGGTCATCGTCGTCCACACACTCATGTCGTCTCCTCGGACAGGCTGGTCCACAGCTGCATCAGGGCGTACGAGCGCCACGGCCGCCAGCTCTCCGCCAGCGCGGCGGCCTGCGTCGGATCACCGCCGGCCCGGGTCAGGGCGTGCCGTACCCCGACGTCGGTCGGCAGGAAGATGTCCGGGTCGCCGAGCGCGCGCATCGCGATGTAGCCCGCGGTCCACGGGCCGATGCCCGGCACCGCCAGCATCGAGGCGATGGCCGTCTCACGATCGACGCTGCGGTCGAGCCGCACGTCACCGGTCGCGATCGCCGCGCACAACCCGGTGAGAGCTCGCCCGCGAGCGCGTGGCATCGGCAGCGACTCGGGGTCGATCGCGGCCAACGTCTCCGCGTCGGGGAACAGGTGGGTGAGGTCGGCCGACGGCGACGCGAGCGGGGTGCCGTGCTGCTGCACGAGGCGGGCCGCGATCGTACGGGCGCCCTCGACCGAGATCTGCTGCCCGATCACCGCGCGCACGGCGATCTCGGTGCCGTCGACATGGCCGGGCACCCGTAGCCCCGGATGCCGCCGGACCAGCGGCGCGAGCATCGGGTCGTCACCCAGGGCGGCGGTCACCGCGTGGGGGTCGGCGTCGAGGTCCAGGACGCGGCGACTGCGCTCCACCGCCGCGGGGACGTCGCGGAGGTCGTGCACCCGAAGCGTGCAGCCCACCTCGTCGTCGGTCGGGGTGAGCTCGACCACCCCGGGGCCGTGCGGGAGCCGGAGGGTACGGCGGTAGCGGCCGTCAGTGACCGACTCGACCCCGGGTACGGCGCGCAGCGCCAGGAAGGCGAGCAGCGCACCGGCGTCGAACGGCGTACGCATGGCCAGCCGGATCGACAGACCCGGCCCGCAGACCGGCTGCTTCGCCTTGCTGCGCAGCAAGCTGGGGGTTGCGGCGTAGACCTCGTTGACCGTCTCGTTGAACTGTCGCACGCTGGCGAAACCGGCCGCGAACGCCACGTCGGCCAGCGACAGGTCGGTCGTCTCGATCAACACGCGGGCGGTCTGCGCGCGACGGGCTCGGGCCAGGGCGAGCGGACCCGCACCCACCTGCTCGACCAGCACCCGGTTGAGATGGCGGGTCGTGTAGCCGACCCGACGCGCCAGGCCCGGCACTCCCTCCCGCTCGACGACACCGTCGTTGATCAGTCGCATGGTGCGGCCGGCGAGGTCGGCGCGGACATCCCATTCGGGAGACCCGGGTGTGGCGTCCGGCTGGCACCGGCGGCAGGCCCGGAAGCCCGCCCCCTGAGCGGCCGCGGCGGAGACGTAGAACACGATGTTCTTGCGCCGGGGCGTGACGGCTGGGCAGGACGGACGGCAGTAGATCCCGGTCGTACGCACCGCGGAGTAGAAGACACCGTCGAACCGGCGGTCGCGGCTCGTCACGGCGCGGTAGTAGCGATCGTCGTCGAGGATCGGGGCGGCGTTCACGTCACCCATCCTGCCGCAGGGCCCGGACAGTTTCTGGCGGGAATCGGACATCGACGTCTGGCGGTCAGGGCCAAAGCCGGCGAAGGCCCCTCCGAGTCGCTCGGAGGGGCCTTCGCGCCCGGTAGCCCCGACGGGATTCGAACCCGCGCTACCGCCTTGAGAGGGCGGCGTGCTAGGCCACTACACAACGGGGCCGGGAGTGAACGACACTACCGGATGCGCTCCGGCAGCAGCCAATCGCTGGGGTACTAGGACTCGAACCTAGACTAACTGGACCAGAACCAGTCGGGCTGCCAATTACCCCATACCCCATGGAGTTCACAGCCGCGGGATCTGTGTGCTGTCCCAGGGCCGCAGGAGAGATTACCCGAGCCGAGCGCCCAGGGCCAAAACGCAGGGGCCTGTGGTCAGGGCCGGACGGTGTAGTGCAGGATGGCGAAGTCGCCGACCGTCTCCACCTGGTCGAGCCGCATCGGTGCGTCGACCCTGGCCGGCAGCAACGGAGCGCCCCCGCCCAACGTGACCGGAGCGACGGCGAGCACGATCTCGTCCAGCAGACTGCGCTCGGCGAACTGCGCGACGAGGTCGCCGCCGCCGACCAGCCACACATTGCGCTCGCCGGCGGACGCGACCATCTCGGTGTGCACCTCGGCGACGTCGGCACGCGTGAACACGATGTCGGCGCCGTCGAACTTCGGCAGGTCGCGGTGGGTGAAGACCCAGGTGGTCCGGCCCTCGTACGGCCAGTGGTCATGCTCCTCGGCCAGGATGAACTCGTACGTCGACGCACCCATCGCGAGTGCGCCGACGCCGGCGAAGAACGACTCGTAATGCTCCCCAAGACCGGCCGTGCCGTTGAACTGGAACAGCCAGTCGAGCCTGTTGTCGGCATCGGCGATGTAGCCGTCGATGCTGCCGGCGACGTAGTACTGCGTGGATGTCATCCGCCCACTGTGCATGACGGCACCGACAGTCAAGTCAGCCGGCAGTCGGGCCGGCCGTGACGTTGGTCAGCGCCTTGCGTCGTGACCACCACAGCACCAGCGCGGCGAACACCAGCAGGTTGGCGATGTCGGAGACCAGTGTGTCCCAGCCCGCCTCCGAGAGGTTCAACGTGTCGTTGATCCCGCCGGCCGCCGCGGCCAGCAGCAGCACGAAGACGTTGTTGACGATGTGCAGCGCAATGCCGGCCTCGAGCCCTCCGGTGACCATCACCAGGGCGCCGGCGACCAGCCCAAACAGGAACCGGTCGGTGAACAGCGGGAGGTTCTGGGAGCCGTGCGCCAGTGCGAACAGCAGCGACGTCAGCACCAGGGTGAACCACCGCACCCGGACCAGCGCTCCGAACGCCTGCAAGAGGTAGCCACGGAAGGCGTACTCCTCCGCTGCACTCTGCAACGGCTGGGTGAGCACGATCACCACGAGGAAGGCGATCGTGGTCGTCGTGGACACCGACTGTGAGTCGTCGGTGTCGACGGGCACGGTGTCGCTGCCGAGGATCAGCGACGACCCGACCGCGAACAGCACGAGCGCGACCACGGCGAGCCCGATGAACTGCAGCAGCAGACGCCAGCGCAGCCCCGGGTGCACCGACGACAGCCAGCGCGGCCGCATGCCGTGGAAGAACCGGATCGCCATCCAGGTGATCGGGATCAGGGCCGCGAGCGACAGGTTGATCGCGAGCAGGCTGCTCGGCGTGATGGTGGAGCTGAGCAGGTCGTTGAAGAAGCTGCCCGCGTGGTCGGGCGAGAAGACGGCCAGGCCGGCGCCAACCGCGCCCGAGACCACCAGCGGGCCGACCAGGACGCCGGTCGTGACGACGAACAGGATGCCGAGGATCGGCCGCCACGGGCGGTAGCTCGCGGTGCGCAGGATCCGGTGGTACGGCTCCGGCCTGGTGTGGGCATGCGCCGGGGGCGTGGTCCGCGCCCACCCCGGTGGAGGGGCCGGCGGAGGTGGGGGCTGGCCGCCGTGCCCGTACGGATCGCCGTAGCCGCCCGACCCACTCATCTGCGCTCCACCGACCTCAACGCGTCTGCGCGTCCTGTGCGTGTTGCAGCCGCGCCAGCGACCGCTCTCGGCCCAGCAGCTCGAGCGACTCGAACAAGGGCGGCGAGATGCGCCGTCCGGAGATCGCCACCCGCACCGGCCCGAACGCATGCCGTGGTTTGAGGCCCATGCCGTCGACCAGCGCCTCGCGGAGCGCCTGCTCGATCGCCGGTGTCGTCCAGTCGGTGACGCCGCCGAGCGCGTCGTGGGACGCCTTCACGACCGTCAGGCCGTCGGACGTGAGCACCTTCGCAGCGTCATCGGGGTCGATGCTGAAAGCGGCCTCGGACACGAACAGGAAACCGAGCATCGGCACGGCCTCGCCGAGGGAGGTGATCCGCTCGTGCACCAGAGGCGTGGCGTCGGCGAGCAACGCGCGTTGCTCGGCGGTGACGGTGTCGCCGAGCAGACCAGCCTGCTGCATTACCGGAACGAGCCGCTCGGTCAGCTCGTCGACCGGCAGCAGCCGAAGGTGGGAGGCGTTGATCGCCTCGCACTTCTTCGGGTCGAACCGGGCGGAGTTGGGGTTGACCCGCTGGATGTCGAACGCCTCGACCATCTCGTCCATCGTGAACACGTCGCGGTCGTCGGCGATGCTCCAGCCGAGCAGCGCGAGGTAGTTGAGCAGGCCCTCGGGCAGGAACCCGCGCTCGACGTACTCGTCGAGGCCGGAGCCCGGGTCGCGCTTGGACAGCTTGCGGTTGCCTTCGCCCATCACGAACGGCAGGTGACCGAACCGGGGCGGCCCGTTGCCGATGCCGATGGACCTCAGCGCCTCGTAGAGCGCGATCTGGCGCGGCGTCGACGACAGCAGGTCCTCGCCGCGGAGCACATGGGTGATCTCCATCAGCGCGTCGTCGACCGGGTTGACCAGGGTGTACAGCGGGTGGCCGTTCGCGCGGACCAGCACGAAGTCGGGCACGTGCTCGGGCTGGAAGCTGATCTCGCCGCGCACCAGGTCGTCGAAGGTGATCGTCCGGTCAGGCATCCGCAGCCGCATCACCGGGGCGCGGTCCTGGGCGCGGAACGCCGCGACCTGCTCGTCGGTCAGCGCCCGGCAGTGCCCGTCGTACCCGGGTGTCCGTCCGGCGGCCCGGGCCGCCTCACGACGCTCGTCGAGCTCCTCCTGGGAGCAGAAGCAGTGGTACGCCGCGCCGGACTCGAGCAGCCGGGCGGCGATGTCGGCGTACAGGTCGAGCCGCTTGGACTGGCGGTAGGGACCGAACGGACCGTCGACCTCCGGGCCCTCGTCCCAGTCGAGGCCGAGCCAGCGCAGCGAGTCGATGGCGTAGCGGTAGGCCTCCTCGGTGCTCCGCGCCGTGTCGGTGTCCTCGAGGCGCAGCACGAGCGTGCCGCCGTAGTGGCGCGCGAAGGCCCAGTTGAACAGCGCCGTCCGGATCCCACCGACGTGCATGGACCCGGTCGGCGACGGCGCGAACCGGACCCGTACCTGCTCGGGTGCGAGGTCGCCGAGGACGGGATCAGTCACGGGAGACCACCTTGTTGTCCAGAGTGCCGATGCCCTCGATCGTGACGGCGACCTCGTCGCCGGGCTGCATCGGGCCGACGCCCGCCGGCGTGCCGGTGAGGACGACGTCGCCCGGCAGCAGCGTCATCACCGACGTGACGTAGGCGATGATCGTCGGCACGTCGAAGATCATCTGACTGGTGCGGCCGGACTGCCGCTCCTGGTCGCCGAGGTCGGTCGTGATCGCCAGGTCGCTGACGTCGAGGTCGGTCTCGATCCACGGCCCGAGCGGGCAGAACGTGTCGAAGCTCTTGGCCCGGGTGTACTGCACGTCCTGCTTCTGCAGGTCGCGCGCCGTCACGTCGTTGCCGACCGTGTAGCCGTAGATCACGTCGGCCGTGCGGTCGACCGGGACGTCACGGCAGATCCGGCCGATCACCACGGCGAGCTCACCCTCGTAGTGCACCTCCCTGCTCTGCCGCGGGTAGACGATCGGGTCGCCGGGACCGATCACCGACGTGTTGGGCTTGAGGAACAGCAACGGCTCGTCGGGTACGTCGTTGCCGAGCTCGGCAGCATGGTCGACGTAGTTGCGCCCGACGCACACCACCTTGCTGCGGGGGATGACCGGCGCCAACAGCCGGACGGCGTCGAGCTCGAAGCGCTGCCCGGTGAACTCGACGCCCTGGTACAGCGGGTCGCCGACGATCTCGGCGATGAACTGTTGGGACCCCGAGGACTCGATGACTCCGAAGCCGGGCTCCTCGCCCGCGGTGAATCTCGCGATACGCATGATGCGTCGAGCCTACCGGCGGGCCCGGCGACGAACCGTCACTACCCTTGGTCCCTGTGGAGGCGCAGATCACTGCACCGTCGCCGACGGTGCTCGACGAGCCGACGTGGCGTCGCCGCCGCGCGGCCCACGAGGCACGCGTCGACCCGTGGCTCGGCCCGCACCTCGAGCGGCGCCGGATCGGCGAGAAGCACCCGGTCGAGGACTTCCTGTTCACCTACTACTCGCACCGACCGGCCGCGCTGCGGCGCTGGCATCCGGGTCCAGGGGTGGTGCTGGCGGGTGCGTCGCCGCTGCGCGGCACCCGGGGGTACGTCGAGGGCGCTGACGGGGTGCGGCTGGACCCGGCGTACGTGCGAGACCGGGCCGACGTCGTCCGTCGTACCCACGACCTGCTCGTCGCCACCCGGGACCGCGCACCGTCGTTCGGCTGCCTCGGGCTGCACGAGTGGGCGATGGTCTACCGGCAGTCGCCCGACCAGATCCGGCACGCCGCGTGGCCGCTGCGGCTGAGGGCCTCCGGCACGGACGCCGTCGTGGAGGGTCACCGGATCCGCTGTACGCATTTCGACGCGTTCCGTTTCTTCACCGAGCCGGCGCGACCGCTCAACACCGTGCGGCCCGGCCCGGCGGACCGGGTCGAGCACGAGCAGCCGGGCTGCCTGCACGTCACCATGGACCTCTACAAGCACGCGTTCGTGCTCGCGCCGATGACGCCGTCGGAGCTGGTGGCCGACTGCTTCGAGCTGGCCCGCGACGTACGCACGCTCGACATGCGGGCCTCGCCGTACGACCTGACCGGACTGGG
>JBOHDE010000147.1:0-9852 GCA_050699035.1 Nocardioidaceae bacterium
CTCGCTGGCCGCGTCCACGCTGCTGCTGGCCTACGACGGCCTGACCGCGCCGGCCTGGGTGCTGCGCCGGATCGAGGCCGGCGCCGGTGGGGTGGTGCTGTTCGGCCACAACGTGCACGACGCCGAGCAGGTCGCGGCCCTGACCACCGCGCTGCGGGAAGCGCGCGCCGACCTGGTGCTGGCGATCGACGAGGAGGGCGGCGACGTCACCCGGCTCGAGCACCGCACCGGCAGCTCCTCCCCCGGCAACGCCGCCCTCGGGGCCGCCGACTCGGTCGAGCTGACCCGCGACGTCTACGGCAGCATCGGGGTCGAGCTGCACACGCTCGGCCTCACCATGGACTTCGCCCCGTCGGTCGACGTCAACACAGCGATCGACAACCCCGTCATCGGGACCAGGGCGTTCGGCGCCGACCCGGGGCTGGTCGCTCGCCACGGTGCCGCGGCGGTCGACGGTCTGCAGCGCGCCGGGGTGGCGGCCTGCGTGAAGCACTTCCCCGGCCACGGCTCGACGACCCAGGACTCCCACCTCGTGCTGCCGGTGGTGGACGAGCCGGTCGAGCGGCTGCGGCAGCGCGAGCTGGCACCGTTCGCCGCCGCGATCGACGCGGGGGTGGCGGCCGTGATGTCGGCCCATATCCGGGTACCGTCGCTGACCGGGCTCGACCCGGCCACCCACTCCCGGGCCGTCCTGACCGACCTGCTGCGCGGCGACCTGGGGTTCACCGGGGTCGTCGTCACCGATGCGCTCGACATGTACGGCGTGAGCGGGCTGGTCGGCGTCCCCGAGGCCGCCGTACGCGCGCTCGCGGCGGGTGCCGACCTGCTCTGTCTGGGCGCGGAGCTTAACGAGCAGGAGTACGACGCGGTCCTCGACGCGGTCGAAGCGGCCCTGCGCGACGGCCGGCTCGACGCCGCAGCGGTGGAGCGCAGCCGGGCCAGGTCCGCCGACCTGGTGCGACGCTTCCCGGCCGGGGAGCCCCGGGTGCTCACCGCGGCCGAGGAGGCGGCGGCCGACGAGGTCGGCCTCCAGGCGGCCCGGCAGGCGGTGCAGGTCGATGGCCTGCTGCGCGCCATGTCCGCACCGTACGTCGTCCACCTCGACAACCCGCCGACGATCGCCTCCGGGCCGGTGCCCTGGGGTCTCGACGGACTCCCCGGAGCCGACGCGGTGGTGGTCGCCGACGGCTCCGTGCAGGTGGACGCCGTCGTCGCCGCTGCAGCCGGCCGCGACCTCGTGCTGGTGCTGCGCGACGCGCACCGGCACCCCTGGGCCCGTGACGTCGTACGCGCGGTGGCGCGGGCGCGACCCGACGCCGTGGTCGTGGAGATGGGTCTGCCGGTGTGGTCGCCGGCGCCGTTGACCCGGATCAGCTGCTACGGCGCCGCCCGGGTCTGCTCGGTGGCCGTCGGCGAACGGCTGCTCGGCCCGCTGCGGGCAGCGGCGCGCTGACCTGGGCGAGACTGGGCGCATGCCCGAAGGCGACACGGTGTGGCTCACCGCCCGCCGGCTCCAGCGCGCGACCGGCGGCGACGTACTCACGGGGTGTGACGTGCGGGTGCCGGCGCACGCGACCGCCGACCTAGTCGGCTGGACCGTCCTCGAGGTCGTGTCGCGTGGCAAGCACCTGCTGCACCGGCTGGGCGACCCGGCCGGCTCGGCGCCGCTGACGCTGCACACGCACCTGAAGATGGAGGGGTCGTGGCACCTCTACCGGCCCGGCGGCCGGTGGCGGCGGCCGGCCCACGAGGCCCGGGTCGTCCTGCGCACAGCCGAGTGGCAGGCGGTCGGGTTCGCCCTCAGCATCTGCGAGCTGGTGCGCACGGCCGACGAGGACGCGGTGGTGGGTCACCTCGGTCCGGACCTGCTCGGGGACGACTGGGACGCCGCCGAGGCGCTGCGACGGCTGCGGGCCGCACCCGACCGCACCGTCGCCGAGGCGCTGCTCGACCAGCGCAATCTGGCCGGCATCGGAACGTTGTATCGCAGCGAGACGCTGTTCCTGCGTGGCGTGCACCCGTGGACGCCGGTCGACGGCGTGCCGGCGTTGGCCGATCTCGTCGACACCGCCCACCGGCTGCTGACCGCGAACCGCGAGACCCCCGCGCAGTCCACCACCGGTCTCACCCGCCGGGGCCAGGAGCACTGGGTGTACAACCGGGCCGGGCAGCCGTGCCGGCGGTGCCGTACCCGGGTCGAGCACGCCGAGATCGGCCCAGCCGGGCAGACGCGCGGCGTGTTCTGGTGCCCGCACTGCCAGCCCGCGGGGTGACCCCCGGTGTCCGTAAGATCCTCCCGTGCCCACGGCTCCCGAGACCGAGGCCGCCGACCTGCGCCGCCGGGCCCGTGGCAGCAAGGTCGCCGGCCGCCTGCTCAACCAGCCGCTGCGCCACCTCGGCGTCGGCGCAGCGGTCGTGGTGCTCGGGGTGACCGCGGCGTTCGGCGGGCTCGAGCCGGCCGACACCACCCCCTCGCGGGTCGCCGTCGAGGTCGGCAAGGTCTCGACCGTCCCGCCGTACGACATCACCATCGAGAAGGTGCTCTGGGTCGACGAGCTGCCGGAGGTCTACAAGACCGACGACGGCAACCGCTGGCTCGCCGTCACGGCGACCATTCGCAACACCCATGACGAGTCCCTGTACGACGCCGTCGAGCTCAAGCACGCGGTCTCCCTGGTCGGCGTCGAGGGCTTGGTGGGCGACCCGGTGAAGGGCGTCGAGCGGGTCGAGTCGAGCTACCGCAAGCTGCTCGCCGACACGAGCGACCTGAGCCCGGTGCAGCCCGGCATCGACTACGAGATGGTCTACCTGTTCGAGCAGGACGGCAGCGTCGACCCGCCCGCCGAGGTCGCCGTGCAGCTGGTCGGGCACACCTGGCGGCGCGACAGCATCGACCAGGACTTCAAGTGGCACGACCCGACGGTGATCGCCGAGTCGACCCTGCCGGTCCGGCCGGCGGACGACGGGACATGAGCGCCCGCGGCTACGCCCGGCAGGCGGGTACGGCGGCCCTCGTGCTGGCCGCCCTCGGCGCAGGCCGCGCCGTCACCACGATGTTCCCGGTGGACGACTCGGCCAGCGAGCCGTTCCTCCGGCCGACCGACGTCGGCGAGACCGTCGAGCTGAGGTACGCCGACATCACCGCGGCCGAGGTGGACGGCTCGACCCGGATCTCCAACGCCGGCACCGGCCTGCAGACCACCGAGGTCTTCCTGGTGATCCCGGTGACGATCGAGGCGACCGGCGAGCCGGCCACCCTCTCCTACGCCGCCGTGCACGACCGCGACGGCACCACCTATGTCGCCAACGGCTCACGCAGCCAGTTCTCCCCCGGCCTCGCGCAGCCCGGGCTGCCGCGCTACGCGACGGTCACCGTCGAGCTCCCCGCCGACGCGGTCGCCGGCGCCCACCTGCGGGTGGCACTCAACGCCGACTCGCGGCGCGACGACATGGCCGACATCGACCTCAGCCTGACCGGCACCGACGCGAAGCGGTGGGCCGAGCGGACCGAGGTGCTGACCGTCCCGACCCCCTCCGAGAAGCCGCCGGGCGACGAGGAGCGGTCATGAACGCCCACCGCGCACCGGGGTGGTGGCGACGCAACCGCTGGGGCCTTGTGGCGCTGCCGCTGGCCGCCGTCGCGGCACTGGCGGGCAGCTCGGACCGGGTCAAGCTGTTGTACTGGGACGAGGGCCTGCACCGTGAGCAGGCCGCGCAGCAGGGCGACTGGCTCGAGTTCCGCGACACCTTCCACGACTCCGAGGGCGAGCACCCGCTGGAGGTCCGAGTACGCCTGGACTCCGTCGACGACACCACGACCGGGTGGGGATCGAGCGACCCGATCGACCTGCCGCCGGGAGGCAAGGCCGTACGCGTGACCGTCTCGTTCGAGGCCGACCCCGACCTGGCGATGCGGGTGTGCCAGCTCGCCGTGCGCGACACCGACGGCACCCGCTACGCGTACCTGCCGGTGCTCGGCGAGGTCTCGCAGCCGCTCTCGCCGTGTGTGCCGGATGCCAGCCCAGGCCCGTGGCCGGCGATGGGCGATGACCTCGCCACGACCACACCCGACGAACGGCCGCGGCCACGCTCGTGGACCGTCGAGCCGGTCCTGGTCGTACCCGAGGAGGTCGAGATCGCCGACGTCGTGTTCTGGTGGGAGAAGCCGGCGTACGCAGCCTTGACCGTCCACCCCCTTTAACGGCTGCCGCCCGCGGACTAGCGTGCACAGGGAACGCTGCGCTGGACCGACCAGCTCACCGGCGGAACAGCGGCAGCCCCTCTCGACGCCGTGTCGCCACCCACGAGAGGCCGAGCCGGCCGCAGCGCAGACACCGAACGCGGACGGATGGCACCTCCGGCGTGTCTGGGTGGGCTCGTCCGCGACGTCTCGTCGAAGGGTTGATGCACCATGACAGGAAACCGTGTCGTCGTCTACAACGGTCCGGGCAAGGTCAGCGTGGAAACCACCGACTACCCGAAGCTCGAGCTGCCACCCGACGTCGTGAAGGGTCTCGGCATCAAGCAGGCAGCCCCGCACGCCGTCATCCTGAAGCTCGTCACCACCAACATCTGCGGCAGCGACCAGCACATGGTCCGCGGCCGCACCACGGCGCCGGTCGGCCAGACCCTCGGCCACGAGATCACCGGCGAGGTCGTCGAGGCCGGCGACGACGTGCTGTTCGTCAAGCCCGGCGACATCTGCTCGGTGCCGTTCAACATCGCCTGTGGCCGCTGCCGGATGTGCAACGAGGGCAAGACCGGCATCTGCCTCAATGTGAACCCGGCCCGAGCCGGTGCGGCGTACGGCTACGTCGACATGGGCGGCTGGATCGGCGGTCAGGCGGAGTACGTGATGGTGCCGTTCGCCGACTTCAACCTGCTCAAGTTCCCCGACCGGGACCAGGCGCTGGAGAAGATCCTCGACCTGACCATGCTGTCGGACATCTTCCCGACCGGCTACCACGGCGCGTACACCGCCGGCGTAACGACCGGCTCGAGCGCGTACATCGCCGGCGCCGGCCCGGTCGGGCTCGCCGCCGCCCATGCCGCCCAGCTGCTCGGGGCCTCGGTCGTCATCGTCGGCGACATGATCCCCGCCCGGCTCGAGCAAGCGCGAAGCTTCGGCTGCGAGACCGTCGACCTGACCCAGGACGCGGCCCTGCCCGACCTGATCGAGCAGGTCACCGGCGAGCCCGAGGTGGACGCCGCCGTCGACGCGGTCGGCTTCGAGGCGCGGGGCCACGGCCCGGACGCGGGCGAGGCACCCGCCACCGTGCTCAACGACATCATGACGATCTCGCGGGCCGGCGCCTCCCTCGGCGTCCCCGGCCTGTACGTCACCGGCGACCCCGGCGGCATCGACGAGAACGCCAAGATCGGCCAGATCGGCGTACGGCTGGGGCTCGGCTGGGCGAAGTCGCACGCGTTCACGACCGGCCAGTGCCCGGTGAAGCGGTACAACCGCCAGCTGATGAACCTGATCCTCTCCGACAAGGCCCAGATCGCGAAGGCCGTCAACGCGACCACGATCAGCCTGGACCAGTCCCCGGAGGGCTACCAGGACTTCGACCAGGGCGCCGCGAAGAAGTACGTGATCGACCCGCACGGGTCCGTCGCCGCGTAAACCCTAGGGTGCGGTGTCGGGGCGGACGGCTCCGGCCTTGAGCACCCGGTCGACGGCCGCGCCCAACAGGCACATCGTGACGGTCAGGCCGACGGCACGGGTCATCGTCGCCACGTGCGGCGAGAACGCCAGCCAGGTGTCGAGCGTCTGCGGTCCGATCAGCCGGCGGGCGACCAGGTTGAGCGCGTCCTCCACGCGGGCCGACGCGAGGAAGGCCAGGCCGAAGATCAGCATCGGGGCCAGCCCGGCGACCGCCAGCTGGCGGATGCCGCCGGTCAGCGCGGTGAACCGGCTCCGCAGGTCGCCCAGCAGCTCGCCGCTCCACCGGCGTACCGGTCCAGGCACCCTCTGCACGACCCGGAAGGTGCGCCGGGCCGGGGCCGGCGGCGGCGGCGCCAGTTTGTGGCCGAACACGATCGCGCCGACCGTCAGCCAGGCCAGCGGGATGACGACGATCGCGTCGAAGCTGCCGAGCACCCCGAACAGCCACGCGGTCGCGGTGTCGATCGGGTTGGCGAGCGGCCCGAGCCGGTCCATCAGGTCGAGCCACCAGCCGGCGAACATCTCGATGCCACGGCGACCCTCCACCCAGGTCCAGACCTTGTCCTTGTAGACGGTGAAGTGGGCCGCCAGTGTGGTCAGCCACAGGACCTCGACGTACGCACCGACGAACCCGAGTGCGACCCACTGACGGGCACCCTCGAGCCGGGCCAGCCCGAACCTGAACACGATCGCACCGACGACGACCGCCACCGCGACCCAGCCGGTGGCGAACGCCGTCCGGTCGACGTCGAACGTGTCGGTGCCGTAGATCAGGCCGGCGTTGTTGAACATCTCGTCGGTCACGGCCGCGTTGACGAAGCGCTGCGTGTCCTCCTTGAGGAAGCCGTACGACGCGTACACCGCGAGGAACGGCACCAGCACGCTGGCCAGGATGTCGACGAGGCGGCGCTCACGATGCGTCGCACGGTCTTCCGGACCGACCGACGCCGCGGCCGAGGCGACGTGCGGGAGCGACCGTCGCAAGGAGTAGAGCATCAGCACGATCGCGGTCACCGAACACAGCGGCGCAAGGACCAGGATCATGATCCCGAGCGTGTGGTGGTCGTTGCTGACCACGGTCGCCGCCCAGATCGCGCCCATCCGGCCGGCGCCGCCGAGCAGCGCGAGGGTGAGCAGGACCGGCCAGTGGCCCCACCACAGCCGAGCCGCCGATACGACGACGGAGAAGAGGCCCGTGACGCCGTCGAGCAGTGCGTCACGCCAACGCGCCGGCTCCACGTGGGCAGCGACAGCGGTCTGCGCAGCCATCCATCCCCCCGAGATGACAGGTGCTGGTCAGGCCGCCGCGACGTCCGGGAGCGTTGGCTGGCCCTCGGCGGGCACGGCGGTCAGCGACCGCTCGAGCCGGCGCAGCTCGCCGCTCACGCGCAGCAGCACCGACGACAGCGGCACGTCGAGCGCCCCGCAGATCGCGGCCAGGCATTCGCTCGACGGCTCCTTGACGCCGCGCTCGACCTCCGAGATGTAGCCGAGGCTCACCGTCGCCCGCTGGGAGACGTCGCGCAGCGTGCGGCCTTGCGCGATGCGTTCCTCGCGGAGGACTCCACCGACGAGATGACGAACGAGCACCATGGGTCGTCCTCCTTATCGGTGATCCGTCAGGCCGGGCTCAGGAAGAGCCGTAGGGTCCAGCCTACGTCGGAGCAGGGTCAATGCGTGTGAACAGGTCGCAACCCGGACGTCCTCGCGCCCGCCGGCCAGCTCCAGCCGGTCGGCCCCCGAGCCGTCGGGGCCGGCCCAGCCGACGTAAACCAGACCCACCGGCTTGCCCTCTTGCCGGTCCGGTCCGGCCACCCCGGTCGTGCTCAGCGCGTACGTCGACCCGCACCGCTCCCGCGCGCCGGTCGCCATCGCCACGGCTGACTCTGCGGACACCACACCGGGCCCGGCGGGCAGGTCCGGCGGGACGCCGAGCAGGCTGAGCTTGAGGTCCGTGGCGTACGACACGATCGCACCTCGGAACACGGCCGAGGCGCCCGGGACCGAGGTGAGGGTCGCCGCGAGCAGCCCGCCGGTGAGCGACTCGGCGACGGCGAGGGTGGCACCACGCTCGGCCAGTGCCCCGAGCAGCGCGGCCGCGGCCTGGTCAGGAGGTTGCGTCACGGCCGTCGGTCTCGGCGGCTCCGCCCTGCCAGACCCGGTAGGCCTGGATGAGGTACTCGACGCCGGTGACGAGGGTCAGCACGACCGCCGCGACCATCACCGCAACCGCGGGGTAGTGCAGCCAGGCGATGTCGGCCACCGGCAGGATGTAGCCACAGAGCGCGACCGCCTGCAGCGTGGTCTTGAGCTTGCCGCCGCGGCTGGCCGCCATCACCCCGCGCCGGATCACGATGAACCGCACCAGGGTGATCAGCCACTCGCGGCCGAGCACGACGATCGTGACCCACCAGGCGAGGTCCCCGAGGATGGACAGGCCGACGAACGCCATCCCGGTCAGCGCCTTGTCGGCGATCGGGTCGGCGATCTTGCCGAAGTTCGTGACCAGGCCGCGAGCCCGGGCGATGTCGCCGTCGATCTTGTCGGTGAGGATCGCCAGCGTGAACACCACGAACGCCGCGATCCGCCAGCCAGCGTCGTGCCCGCCCTCGGTCAGCAGCAGCCAGCCGAACACGGGAACGAGCACGACCCGCAGCATGGTCAACGCGTTCGGCAGGTTCCAGGGGCTCGGCTCCGCGGCGAGCGGCTGGGGCGAGGGCGAGCTACCGGAGGTCACGGGGACCACGCTACGACCTCCGCACGTCGGCGACGAGGTCGACTCCGGCCGCACCGCTGACCTCGGCCGTGAGCAGGTCGCCGATCCGGGTCCCGGCGGGCACCCAGGGCAGCGCGGTCGAGCCGTCGACCTCAGGTCCCTGGTGGGCGGCCCGGCCCTCCGCCGTACCCCCGTCGAGCTGCTCGACGAGCATCTCGACCGACTCGCCGACGCGGTCCTCGGCACGCTGGGTGGTGAGCTCCTCGACCAGCTGGGTGACGTGCTCGACGCGGGCGAGGATCTCGTTCTCGTCGTGCTTGCCGTCGAGGCCGGCCGCCTCGGTGCCGTCCTCGTCGGAGTAGCCGAACACGCCGACGACGTCGAGCCGCCCGGCCTCGAGGAAGGCGCACAGCGTGGCGACGTCGTCCTCGGTCTCCCCGGGGAACCCGACGATCACGTTGCTGCGCACGCCGGCCAGCGGCGCCCGCCGGCGTACCTGGTCGAGCAGGCCGAGGAACCGCTCCGGGTCGCCGAACCGCCGCATCCGCCGCAGGACGGTCGGCGCCGCGTGCTGGAAGGAGAGGTCGAAGTACGGCGCGACGCCCGGCGTGCCACCGATCGCGTCGACCAGCCCCGGACGCATCTCGGCGGGCTGCAGGTACGAGACCCGCACCCGGCGAACACCATCGACGGCGGCGAGCTCCGGCAGCAGCGTCTCGAGCAGCCGTAGATCGCCGAGGTCCTTGCCGTACGACGTGGAGTTCTCGCTGACCAGGAACAGCTCGCGGACGTCCTGTCCGGCCAGCCAGCGCGCCTCCGCGAGCAGGTCGGCCGGAGGGCGGGAGACGAACGACCCGCGGAACGTCGGGATCGCACAGAACGTGCAACGGCGGTCGCAGCCGGAGGCGAGCTTGAGCGGCGCCATCGGCCCACCGTCGAGCCGGCGGCGCAGGGCGCGCGGACCGCTGGCCGGAGCCTGGGAGGCCGGCAGGTCGGGCGCATCCCAGTGCGCGCCGGCGTGCGCGTGACCGGGTACGGGCGGACCGGCTGCGGCCCGCGCAGCCGGGCTGATCGGCAGCAGCCGGCGGCGGTCCCGAGGCGTGTGGGGCACCTGTGGGGTGCCGGCGAGGACCGACCGGACCCGCTCGGCGATGTCCGGGTAGTCGTCGAAGCCGAGGACCGCGTCGGCCTCGGGCAGCGACTCGGCCAGGTCCTTGCCGTACCGCTCGGCCAGGCAACCCACGGCGACCACGGCCTGCGGCCGACCGTCGACCTTGAGGTCGGCCGCCGCCAGCAGGGTGTCGACGGAGTCCTTCTTGGCCGCCTCGACGAACCCGCAGGTGTTCACGACCACGGCGTCGGCGGCGGCCGAGTCGTCGACCAGCGTGAACCCGTCGCCCTCGAAACGGGCCGCGAGCTCCTCGGAGTCGACGTCGTTGCGGGCACAGCCGAGCGTCACCAGCGCGAC
>JBOHDE010000148.1:0-9831 GCA_050699035.1 Nocardioidaceae bacterium
CCGTTCCAGACCTAATGGAACGGGGCGCCCCCGTACCAAAAAAGTCGGGGGTCAGGGGCGGACGGTTTCCCGGCCGGAGGCGACCCAGGCGTCCATGCCACCGGCCAGGTTGACGGCTTCGCGGCCGTGCTGGTTGAGGTACATCGTCGCCTGCGCCGACCGACCGCCGACGTGGCACACGCACAGCACCTGAATCTCGGCCGGCACCTCGTCGAGGCGGGCCGGCAGGTCGCCGAGCGGGATGTGGTGCGCACCGGCGATATGACCCGACTGCCACTCGTGCGGCTCGCGTACGTCGAGCACGAGCAGGCTGTCGGGCACCGGCTGCGGGACCCCGTCGACGTGGACGGTGGGCAGCTGCGTCATGCCAGCCATTCAACCAGCGTCACTTCAACAGCCGCGACAGCCGTCGGTCGGCCAGCGGCTTGCCGCCGGTCTGGCAGGTCGGGCAGTACTGCATCGACCGGTCGGCGAACGACACCTCGCGGATCGTGTCGCCGCACACCGGGCACTCCTCGCCGGTGCGACCGTGCACCCGCAGCCCGGTCTTCTTCTCCGCCTTGAGCTCGCTCGCCGCGAGGCCCTCCGACCGGGTGATCGCGTCCGCCAGCACGTCGTGGATCGCCGCGTGCAGCACCGTCACCTCGCCGTCGGTCAGGCCGCTGCTCGGCTTGTACGGCGACAGTTTCGCGGCGTGCAAGACCTCGTCCGAGTACGCGTTGCCGATGCCGGCGACGATTGACTGGTCGCGCAGGGTCCCCTTCACCTGCGACCGTCCGGCCTTCCGCAGGATCTCGGCCAGCACCTCCCGGGTGAACCCCTCCGCCAGCGGGTCGGGTCCCAGCCGGGCGATGCCGGGCACCTCCGCCGGGTCGCGGACGACGTACAACGCCAGGCTCTTCTGCGTGCCCGCCTCGGTGACGTCGAACCCGGAGTCGTCGTCGAGCACAACCCGCGCCGCGAGCGGTCCCTTGCCCGGGCGCAGCGGCTTCGGCGGGATCGAGTCACGCCAGCGCACCCACCCGGCCCGGGCGAGATGCAGGACGAGATGCAGGCCGTCGGCCGAGATGTCGAGGAACTTGCCGTGCCTCGCCACCCCGTCGACGAACAGCCCGGACAGCGCCGTCACCGGCGGGTCGAACGTCTTCAGCGCACTGAACGCCACCACCTCGACCCGGGCGACCGCACGACCGTCGAGCCGGCGGCGTAGGTCGCCGACGAGGGACTGCACTTCGGGTAGCTCGGGCACGGGACCAGTCTGACGCCCTCCGCCGCGGCTGAAAAGCGGTCGACTCTGGCGGTTTGCCCACGCGGGAGGGCATGATCGATGCATGGCGGACGTGGCGTCTCTGCCCTCTCCCGGGACGGCCCGCGGCGAGGTGTTCCTCGATACGCGTGGGTCCGGTCGTGCGCTGCGAGTCTCGTGGCACCGCGAGGTGGGTGTCGTGGTGCTGTCGCTGTGGCGCGGCCACGGTTGCGCCGGGACGTTCCGGCTGGCCCAGCAGGAGGTGCCTGCGTTCGTCGAGGCGCTGGTCGAAGGGCTCGACGACGCCTACCCCGCCGTCGGCCAGGCCGCGGGCGCTTCCTGACACGTGCCCGTCGAGCCTCCGCCCACCACTTGGGTGCTGCCGCCTGCGGAGTCGGCCGGTGACGACGATGTCGTCGCGGCGGGCGCCGACCTCTCGCCCGGGTTGTTGCTCGCGGCCTACCGCGGCGGGATCTTCCCGATGCCAGTGCCCGAGCACGAGGCGATGCTCTGGTGGTCGCCCGCGTGGCGCGGCATCTTGCCGCTCGACGATCTGCGGGTCACCCGGTCGCTGCGCCAGTCCTGCCGCCGGTACGAGGTGACCGTCGACCGTGAGTTCGAGCAGGTGGTGGCCGCCTGCGCCGACCCCGGGCGCCCCAGCGGCTGGATCGACGACGACATCGTCACCGCCTACACCGAGCTGCACCGGCTGGGCTGGGCGCACTCCCTGGAGTGCTGGGACGAGTACGGCGAGCTGGTCGGCGGGCTGTACGGCCTGGCCGTCGGCGGGTTGTTCGCCGGCGAGTCGATGTTCCATCGGCGGCGGGACGCCTCGAAGGTCGCTCTGGTCGCGCTGGTCGACCTGCTCCGGGCCGCCGGGCCGGCCGACCGATTGCTCGACGTGCAGTGGCGCACGCCGCACCTGGCCAGCCTCGGCGTCGTGGAGGTCTCCCGGCAGAGCTACCTGAAGCTGCTCGGGCGAGCCTTGCCGCTCCGGCTGCCCGATCCGTTCGACGCACCCTAGCTACAGCAGCTGCTCGAGCCACGCAGCCACCGGGTTGTCCCAGGTCGCCTGCTGGTCAGGGGTCGCCCCCTGGAGCGCCCGCAGCCAGCCCCATGCGCGGCCGACCTTGGCAAGCACCAGCACGTCGTCGAGCTGCGCCAGCAGGTCAGAGCGTGCAAATTCGATCGTCCACGGCTCGAGGTAGGCGTCGACTAACCGTCGGAGCAAGGGGTCCTCGACCTCGACATCGAGCTCACGCGCCAGCACCCGACAGGTCACCAGCAACGTGCCCATCGGGTGCGCCACCAACGCGTCTCCCCAGTCGATGAACGCCGGCGGCCCGAGCCCGTCGTCGCCGCAGCACACGTTGCTCGAGTGGAAGTCGTCGTGCTGAACGGTCGGGGGTAGACCGGTGGCGACGAGCCGCTCGGCCGCCTCGTCGACCGTGGGTGCGAACGCATCGAGCCGGTCCCGCAGCGGCGGCTCGGTGCAGGTGGACACAAGATCGCGGAACAGCGCGGACGAGGCTCCGGGCCGCAGGTCGGGCACTCCGACCCCGAGCAGGTCGGGTACGAACGCGACCAGCCGTCGCTGCAGCTCGGCGTACTCCGCGAGGACACTGCACCAGCGCTCGACCCGTACCTCTGGTGCGGCACCGGCCAGTGTCTTGTCGAGCGTCGGCCCGCCGTCGGGCAGCAACAGCCAGCCACGAGCAGCGTCCACGGCAACCGGCTGGAGCACCCACTCGGGGGCGACGACCGACAGCAGTCCTTGCAGGGCGGCCTCGTAGCGGCCACCCGGGCCGCAGGTCTTCAGCCACAACGTTCCCAGCTCGGTCGGCACCCGCCAGGTTGACGACCACGGTCGTACGCGCATCTCTTCGATCGGACCGGTGCGGGCAGCACCGTGACGGGTCAGCTGCGCGTCCGCCCACTCCACCGCCTCGTCCATCCGGTCAACCTAGTGGCGCCAAGCCCGTGGTGGCGGAGCCGTTCGGCGGCAGGTCGTAGAGTTGCAGCACCGGGATCGACGGAGGACAAATGGGGATCGGCAAGACAATCGGCAAGGCGACTGCCGCGGCCGCGTCGGCCAAGATCGCACCCGAGTACACGTCGGGATTCGTCCGTTCGGTGCTCGACCGGGCGATCGACGGGGTCGGCCGGCTGCCCGGTGCGCGGGCGTCCGCGGACAAGCGGCTAGCGGAGAGCGACGGCGATGTCGACAAGGCGATTCACGAGATCATCGAGTCCCACGTACGGCTGGCCGGTGTCCAGGGGTTCGTCACCAACCTCGGCGGAGTGGTGACGCTGGCCGTGACGATCCCCGCGAACATCACCGGGCTCGCCCTGCTGCAGTGCCACCTGGTGGCGACGATCGCGCACCTGCGTGGCTACGACATCGACGACCATCGCGTCCGCAACGCCATCCTCGCCTGCATGATGGGCGAGGAGACCGTCGAGGCGCTGATCAAGGACAACAAGATCCCGTCGACGCCGGCCGGCATCGCCACCGCGCCGTACCACGACGAGGAGCTGGACAAGCGGGTCGGCCGGATCGTGACCACCGAGCTGATCGCCAAGGTCGGCGGCAAGCGGGTCGTGACCGCGGTCGGTCGCCGGGTGCCGCTGGTCGGCGGCGCGATCGGCGGCGCGGCCGACGGCTTCAACACCTGGCGGGTCGGGCGCTACGCCGACAAGGCGCTGCCGAACCGCCGTCCCTGACCTCATGCCCCCGATTCCTCGCGCCGAGGTTGCGCGTATGTTCGCCGGCGCGGGCCGCTGAGTCGCCACCGGTGCGACATACGCGCAACCTCGACGCGAGTAGTCGGGGAGATGGCACCGCACCCATGTCCGGGGAAGTGGTGGTGCTCGCGTGGCGGACTGTCCGTCGGCAGGGGACGGACGTCGAATTTTGCCCAATTGGGCAAAATTCGACCTCGAACCGGCGTGAACCGGGTCGAAAATTGCCCAATTGGGCAATTTTCTACGCACCGTGGGCCGGCGACACCCGCCGTCCGGCACGAGCACACGGAAACTCGCGCAGTACCCCCTGGCCCGGGAAACGTCGGCCGCCTGGGTTCAGTTCTTCCCAGGGGAACCGACATACGCGCAACCTCGGCGGGAGGAGGGGTGGCGCGGGTCAGGTGGCGAGCGCCTGGACGACCCGAGACGGGCTCGGCCGACCGAGCTGACCGGCCATCCAGGCGCTGGTGTCGACAAGCGCCGCGAGGTCGACACCGGTCTCGATGCCGAGCCCGTGCAGCTGCCAGACGAGGTCCTCGGTGGCCAGGTTGCCGGTCGCGCTCTCCGCGTACGGACAACCGCCGAGACCGCCCGCCGACGCGTCGAGTGTCGTCACACCGCACCGCAGCGAGGTCAGCGCGTTGGCGAGTGCCTGCCCGTAGGTGTCGTGGAAATGCATGGCCAGCTGGGAAACCGGCACCCCAGCGTCGACGAACGTGGTGATCAGGGACTGCACCTGCCCTGGAGTCCCGACGCCGATGGTGTCACCGAGCGACAGCTCGGACGTGCCCATGTCGACCAGCCGCCGGCCGACGCCGACCACCTGGTCGACCGGCACGTCGCCCTCCCAGGGGTCGCCGAAGCACATCGAGACGTACGCACGTACGGACAGACCCGCGTCGAGCGCCCGTGTCACCACCGGCTCGAACATCGCGTACTGCTCGTCGAGGCTGCGGTTGAGGTTGGCCTGCGCGAACGACTCGGTCGCACTGCCGAAGATCGCGACCTCCCGTACCCCTGCCTCGAGCGCTCGGTCGAGCCCGCGCTCGTTCGGCACGAGTACGGGCATCCGCGGCGCCGAGTCGAGATCCACCAGCCCGAGCAGCTCGGTCGCGTCGGCCAGCTGCGGAACCCATTTCGGGTGCACGAAGCTGGTGGTCTCGACGACCTGTAGCCCGGCGGCGACCAGCCTGGCAACGAACTCCGCCTTGACCTCGACCGGCACGATCGACGACTCGTTCTGCAGCCCGTCGCGCGGACCAACCTCATAGATGGTCACCCGCTCCGGCAGCCCGTCTACCGTCACCCGCTGCGGCGTGCGCATCAGTCGTCGCCCTCGACCACGAACAGCGGGTGGCCAAGCGGGACCTGCTCACCCGCGGCCGCGCCCACCTGCGCGACGACACCGTCGTACGGCGCCTTGAGCGCGAGCTCCATCTTCATCGCCTCCATCACCCCCAGGGTGTCACCGGCGGCAACCCGGGAACCCACCTCGACGCCCACGCTCAGCACGGTGCCGGGCATCGGCGCGTTGACCGAGCCGTCGGACAGAGCCGCCGAGCCGGCCGGGCCGAACGCGTCCGGCCGGGTGAACACCTCGGGTTGACCGCGGTACCCGACCACCACCTCGTGCGCGCCGACCTCCACGTGCGCCTCGTGGATGACCCCGTCGATCTCCAGCCGCACCATGCCGGCGCACGCCGCGACGGGGCGCACCTGCCAGGTCGTGTCGGCTGTGGTGACCCGGCCCTCGCCCGGGCTGACGCGCACCACCGCGTCGTCGAGCTCGACGGGTACGTCGGCGGCGGGTCCGGCCGACCGCCAGCCGTCGGCGAGCCCGAACGGATGGGTCGGGTCCGTGGACGACGACGCCGTCGCCAGCGCCCAGGCCGCGATGCACAGCACCTCCGCCGGCCGCTCGCGGGAGAACTCACCCAGATGCTCGTCGAGCCAGCCGGTGTGGATCGCGGAGTCGCGGTACGAGTCGGACGCCGCCAGCTGACGCAGGAAGCCGACGTTTGTCGTCAACCCGAGGACCGCGGTGTCGTCGAGAGCCTGCAGCAGCGCCTGCCTGGCCGCTTCCCTGGTCGCGCCGTGCACGATGACCTTGCCGAGCATCGGGTCGTAGCTCGTGCTGACGACCTGCCCCGACTCGAGGGCGGCGTCGACCCGGGCCCGCCCCGGCCAGGCCACTGTCGTCGCGACACCGGCCTGCGGCAGGAAGCCGGAGTACGGGTCCTCCGCATAGATCCGGGCCTCGATGGCGTGCCCGGTCACCGTCACGTCGCCCTGGGTGAAGGGCAGCGGTTTTCCCTGTGCGACAAGGAGCTGCAGCTGCACCAGGTCGAGCCCGGTCACGGCTTCGGTCACGGGGTGCTCGACCTGCAGGCGGGTGTTCATCTCCAGGAAGAACACGTCCTCGCCGGCCACCAGAAACTCCACGGTGCCGGCGTTAACGTAGCCGACCTCACGCGTCAGCCGGACCGCGGACGACAGGACGGCCTCGCGAGCGGCGTCGCTGACCACCGTGGCCGGCGCTTCCTCGAGCACCTTCTGGTGACGCCGCTGCACCGAGCAGTCCCGCTCGAAGAGATGCACGACATTGCCGTGCGCGTCGGCGAGGACCTGCACCTCGATGTGCCGGCCGTTCTCGACATAGCGCTCCACCAGGACGGTGTCGTCGCCGAACGCCGACTGCGCCTCTCGGCGGGCGGAGGCGAGGCCGTCGGGCAGCTCCGCCGGCGTACGCACGATCCGCATGCCCTTGCCGCCGCCACCGGCCGCCGCCTTGACCAGCAGTGGGAACCCCACGTTGTCAGCCAGTTCCGACTGTGGGGAGTCGGAACCGTCTGACGGGTTGGCAGCGGGTACGACGGGGACGCCGGCCTTGACCGCCACCTCCCGGGCGGCGTCCTTGCGACCCATCAGCTCGATCACGTCCGCCGACGGCCCGATGAAGGTCAGCCCGGCCTCGGCCACCGCCCGCGCGAAGGCGGCCCGCTCGGACAGGAACCCGTACCCGGGGTGGATCGCGTCGGCCCCCGTCCGCCGGGCCGCTTCCAGGATCGCCGGGATCGACAGGTACGACTCGCCGGCCGCCGCCGGGCCGAGCCGCACCGCGGTGTCGGCCTCGCGTACGTGCGGCGCCTCCCGGTCGGCATCGGAGTAGACCGCCACCGTGCGCAGGCCGGCCGCCCGGGCCGCGCGCAACACCCGGATGGCGATCTCGCCCCGGTTGGCGACGAGGACGGTGCCGAATCGCATCAGACTCACATCCGGAAGACGCCGTACGACGGCGCCGGGATCGGAGCGTTCGCCGCGGCGGCGAGGCCCATGCCGAGGACCCGGCGGGTGTCGACCGGGTCGATGACGCCGTCGTCCCAGAGTCGTGCGGACGAGTAGTACGGCGACCCCTGCTCCTCGTACTGCTGCTCGATCGGCGCCTTGAACGCCTCTTCCTCGGCGGCCGACCACTCGCCACCCTTGGCCTCGATGCCATCCCGACGGACGGTCGCGAGCACCGCCGCCGCCTGCTCGCCGCCCATCACCGAGATGCGCGCGTTTGGCCACATCCACAGGAACCGCGGGTCGTACGCCCGGCCGCACATGCCGTAGTTGCCGGCCCCGAACGACCCGCCGATGACCACCGTGAACTTGGGGACGACCGAGCAGGCGACCGCGGTCACGAGCTTGGCGCCGTCCTTGGCGATGCCGCGGTTCTCGTACTCGCGGCCGACCATGAACCCGGTGATGTTCTGCAGGAACACCAGCGGCACCCCGCGCTGGTTGCACAGCTCGATGAAGTGCGCTCCTTTGAGGGCCGACTCGCTGAACAGGATGCCGTTGTTGGCGATGATGCCGACCGGGTAGCCCCAGATCCGGGCGAACCCGCAGACCAGGGTGTCGCCGTAGAGCGGCTTGAACTCGTGCATCCTCGACCCGTCGACGACGCGGCGGATGACCTCGCGGACGTCGTACGGGGTGCGCGAGTCGGTGGGGACGACGTCGTAGAGCGTCGCCGGGTCCTCGGCCGGCTCCTCCGGCTCGGCCGGCACCAGGTCGGGGGTCGTCGGCCGCTCCAGCGTGTCGACGATCGAGCGCACGATGGCCAGTGCCTCCGCGTCGTCGGCGGCGAGGTGGTCGACGACGCCGGAGGTGCGCGCGTGGACGTCGCCGCCGCCCAGGTCCTCGGCGGTCACGACCTCGCCGGTGGCGGCCTTCACCAGCGGCGGCCCACCGAGGAAGATCGTGCCCTGGTCCTTCACGATCACGGTCTCGTCGGACATCGCCGGGACATACGCGCCCCCGGCCGTGCACGACCCCATCACCGCCGCGATCTGCGGGATCCCTGCGGCGGACAGGTTGGCCTGGTTGAAGAAGATCCGGCCGAAGTGGTCGCGGTCCGGGAACACGTCGTCCTGCATCGGCAGGAACGCGCCACCCGAGTCGACCAGGTAGATGCAGGGCAGCCGGTTGGCCCGCGCGACCTCCTGCGCCCGCAGGTGTTTCTTCACCGTGATCGGGTAGTAGGTGCCACCCTTGACGGTCGCGTCGTTGGCGACGACCACGCACTCCCGCCCGTTGACCCGGCCGATCCCGGTGACGACTCCGGCGGCCGGCACGGCGTCGTCGTACATCCCGGTGGCCGCCAGCGGCGACAGCTCGAGGAACGGCGACCCGGGGTCCAGCACCCGGTCGACCCGCTCGCGGACCAGCAGCTTGCCGCGGCCGATGTGCTTGGCCCGCGCGGACTCCGAGCCACCGAGCCGTACGGTGGCCAGCCGCTGCCGCAGCTCGTCGACCAGCTCGCGCATCGGGGCAGTCATAGCACCGATGTTAGCGGTCATTAACATGACGAGTCCACTAACCGGAGAGTTAACAACCACTAACCGCAACGGTCTAGGGTTGCCCTGTGTCCAGCCGTAGGGACCAGATCCTCACGACCGCGGCCGCGATGTTCGCCGAGCGCGGCTTCCATGGCGTGTCGGTCGCCGACCTCGGTGCGGCCTGCGGCGTCTCCGGGCCGGCGCTCTACCGCCACTTCGCCAGCAAGGACGCCATGCTCGCGGAGATGCTCGTCGACATCAGCGAGCGACTCCTCGCCGAGGGAAGGCGCCGCCGGGCCGAGTCGGAGCAGCCCGACGCGGCCCTGCAGGCGCTGATCGGCTGGCACATCGAGTTCGCCCTGGAGCACCGCGACCTGATCGTCGTCCAGGACCGCGACTGGGCGGCGCTGCCCGCCGAGGCCCGCGAGCAGGTCCGCTCGTTGCAGCGCAGGTACGTCGAGGTGTGGGTCGACGTGCTCGCCGAGGTGCGGCCGGACTGGGACCGCCGGACCGCCCGCGCCGCGGCGCATGCGACCTTCGGCCTGCTCAACTCGACGCCGCACAGCGCCCTGGTCAGTCGCTCGGCGATGACCGACCTGCTCGCCGAGATGGCCCACCAGGCCCTCACCCCCCGGTGAGTGTGACGAGTTGGTCGCGACACGCCGGCGTGTCGCGCCAACTCGTCACACTCATCGGGCAGTTAGCTCGGAGGGGCCAGGTCGACCAGCCGGCGGGTGAGCCGTACGCGGTCGAGGGCGTGCGCCCGAAGGGCGTCGTCCAGCGGGTCGTCGAGCCGTTCGAGCGGCAACGCCGTCAGCGCGGACCGCGCCACCAGCGACGCCCGGTAGCCGAGCCGCACCACCTCGGGCTCGACCACCATGCCGTCGGCCATCAAACCGTCGAGGTAAGCCGGGAAGATCACCTCGTCGATGGCGGGCAGGTCGTCCGCGTCGAGCTCACCGGCATGGGCCAGCCCGACCAGCAGCTGGCCCAGGTCGAAGCCGATCGGGAGCC
>JBOHDE010000149.1:0-9829 GCA_050699035.1 Nocardioidaceae bacterium
GGCCATTCCCTTCGAGGGCGCAGCCTTCGGCCTGGCGCTCGGTCTGATCCAGGGCGTCGCCGGGGTCGGCCTCGGCGCGGCGAACGTCTTGTCGGTCACCGTGCGCCAGCTGCTGGTTCCCCGGGAGGCGATGGCGCGCAGCCTCGGCGCCTACCGCACGGTGATCTACGGCGTCATCCCGGTCGGCAGTGCGATCGGCGGGCTGGTCGGTGCGGTCGCCGGGGCCCGGGCCGGCGTCACGGTGGGAGTCGTCGGCCTTGCCGCGTCCGCCGTACCCATGTTCCGCCGCGACATCCGCCGACTCGGCGACCCCCGAGCCGCCCCGGGGTCGGCCGAGCTCAGCCCAACACGGCCTTGACGACGAGATCGAGCGTCGGGCGCGGGTCCGTGTCGTCGAGCCGGGCGATGCGGTGCAGGATGAGGCCCTCGAAGCAGGCCATCACGGCGGCCGCCGCTGCCTGTGGGTCGGGTGCGCCGAGCCGCGCGAGGGCGGGCACCACCGACGACTCCAAAGCGACGCGCCCGCGGGACACGGCCTCTCGGACGGCGACGTTGTGGCTGGCCTCCATGAAGAGGACCAGACGGGCGGTGGTCAACGTCCGGTTGGTCCGGGTCGTGTAGTCGAACAACGCACAGAGCGCCTCGACGAAGTCGCCGGCCGAGGCCGGGGAGAAGGCGGTGCCAACCTCGGGCGTCTCGCGCTCAACGATCCAGTCGACGGCACCGGACAGCAGCGCCGCCCGGGTACGGAAGTGGTTGGACGTCGAGCCCTTCGGGAGACTGGCCCGCTCGTCGACCCGGGCATGAGTGAGCGCGCGCAGCCCTTCGGTCCCGACCAGGTCGATCGCGGCGTCGAGCGCACGCGTTCTCGTTGACGGCATGGAGCACTATAAACATAGTGACTTGACACTATGAACGTAGTACCTTGTGGTGATGACCAGGCGTTCGCCCGCTTCCTGATCCGCGGCTACACGTCCGACCAGGACGCGTGGTCCGACGAGGACGTCGAGATTTTCGTCGCCCGGCTGCGGGAGCAGGGCCGCGCTCGCGCAGCGTCGGCCCTCTACCGCCGGTTCATCATTCCCGAGGCCGTGCGCATCCTGGCCGGCCGCTACCGGAACACCCGCCTACGTACGCCTACTCGCGTGCTCTATGGAGCAGAAGACCCTGGCATCCGCACCGAACTCCTTGGCGGGTACGAGGACTACGCGGACGACCTGGCGCTCGAGTTCGTCGACGGCGCGTCCCATTTCGTCGCCGACGAGAGGCCGGATGTGGTGGTCGTGCGGGCGCTCGAGCTCTTCGCGCCATCGCCGGCCAGACCGCCCGACCGCCAAAGTTTGACTTAAAGTCAAGTTGAAGTTCTAGCGTGATGCCGGTGACCTTCATGAGACTTCAGCGCAGCAATGACGCGCTGCCCTGCCTGTCCCAGCCGGAGCTGTTCTTCGCCGAACGGCCGGAGCAGGTCGAGCGGGCCAAGGCGCTGTGCGCCGACTGCCCGCTCCGGCTGGCCTGCCTCGCAGGCGCGCTCGAGCGCGCGGAACCGTGGGGCGTGTGGGGCGGCCAACTGGTCGAGCACGGCGTCATCGTGCCGCGCAAGCGCCCGCGCGGTCGCCCGCGCAAGAGCGACGTGGCGGCCTGACGCCTACCCGACATCGGCCGGGCGCTTCACGGTCAGGTCGCCGACCTGCTCGGCGTACCAGACGATCTCGGTGAGGTGCTCGGCGATCGTGCGGAGGCTCCAGTTGTCGCCTCGCGGGGAATCCCAGGCGGCCGGCCCGGCAGCGGCGTACCGGAGCGCGAACGTGCGGCCCAGGCGACGCAGTCGCTGCTCCGCCTCGCGCAGGTCGACCTCGGCGAAGCGGGCCCAATCCGACTCCATGGTCACCAGGCTCGCGTGCCACTCGTCGGGCTGCGTCGGTGCGTCGGCCAGCAGTGCCTCGACCTCGGCCAGGTGGTCGACGAGGTGGTCGCCGATCCGTCGTACGGCCTTGTGCGGCGTGTAGATCCGCTCGCCGTCCTCGGTGACCCGGGGCTGTCCGTCCCAGGCCAGCCAGGTCCGCGCCAGGTCCAGGCACTGCTCGACGGCCTGCTCGACGGCGAGGCCGGGGTTCTGTTCGGTCATGCCTGGACCGTAGAGGCTGCACCGTTCGCCGCGGACCGAACCATCGTCGCCCTGTGCACCCCGACGTCGACGGGCGCCCGTCTCATGCACGGGGAGACGCTGGCCGTGTTCGGGGAAACTCTTCCCGGCTATAGCCCTCGCAGACTTCCCCAAATCGTCGAAGCGACAGGCTCCCCAGCGGCTTGCACCGAGCACCTCAGCCGTAGTGCTCGGCCAGCCAGTCGTGCCAGGTGATCCGGCCGGTCGGCTGTGCAGCAGTGGTGAGGTGACCGCCGCGGAACGCCCGCGCCAGCTTGCCCGGCACGGTGACCCGCACCAGCGGCCGGCGCTTCCCGCGGGCTGACAACCACGCGCGTACGCCGTCGTCGAAGCCCATCGTCTCCGGACCGCCGTACTCCTCGATCGATCCGGACGGCCCAGCGGAGAGCCGCCGCGCGATCCGGTCGGCGACGTCGCGAGGGTCGACCGGCTGGCCGGCGATGCCGGGGTCACCGATCATCACCGGCAGCTTGGCGGCGTACGACAGGGCAAGGTCCATCAGCTGGAAGAACTGCGTCGCCCGCAGGATCGACCAACCCACGCCCGACTCGCGCACGATCGTCTCGGCGGCGAGCTTGGTCCGGTAGTAGCCGAACGGGATCTTGTCGATGCCGACGATCGACACGTAGAGCAGGTGGTCGACTCCGGCGGCCGCAGCAGCGGACGCGAGCCGGCGCGTGCCGTGCACGTCGACCTCGGTCGTGTAGCCACGTTTGTACGGCGCCGACGCCAGGTGCACGACTGCCTCGGCGCCGACGACAGCGTCGGACAGCCCCGCGCCGGTCGCCAGGTCGGCCCGCCGCCAGGTCACATCCTCCGCGGCCCGGTCGCGCCGGCTGAGAGCGACCACCTCGTGTCCGTCGACCAGCAGCCGGGGAAGGACGGTCCGCCCGAGCGTGCCGGACGCCCCGGTGACCAGCACCTTCATCGGTTCTCCTTGTGAGTAAGGGTTCTGAGGGCAAGAGCGAACACGAGCACGACCGCTATCGCTCCGACCGTCCACGGGTCCGACTCGCGTCCGCCGAGGTCGCGGTCCTGCACGTGCGACACGGCATGCACGACCGCGGCGGTCGACGCACCCACCAGCGCCACGAACAGCGCGTCCCGCCACAGCAGCGAGGCCAGCAGCGCGACGCCGATGCCCAGCTGGAACGCGCCGAGGTCGTGGAACAGGTGGAGGTTGTACGGCTCGAACATCGCGACGTTGTCGTAGAACGAGCGTGGCCAGAAGAACGCCCACGCCCCCGGCACCACGAACGCCGTCGCGCCCACCACGACGGTCGCGATCACTACCCGGTCCTTCACCATCACGCCTCCTCGGTCACTGTCTATCGTGAGTACGACGGGGCAGCGCGGCGGAGTGTGACAGGACCGGATCGTGAGGTAGGTCATTGTGCCCGCGTGGCCGGTGTTGACAGCCTGAGCCCGATGTCCGCAACGTTCGAGGGTCACCAGCTCGGGGATCCGTCGTACCGGCGCATCTCCGTCGCGCTGTTCGCGGCGGGCCTGGCGACCTTCGCGCTGCTGTACAGCCTGCAGCCGCTGCTCCCCGAGCTGGCCCGGCGCTTCGACGTCAGCGCGGGCCAGAGCGCGCTGTCGATCTCGGTCGCGACGCTCGGCCTCGGCGCCGGCCTGCTGGTCGCCGGTCTCGTCTCGGAGGTGGTCGGCCGTACTCGCCTGATGCACCTATCGGTCGGGTTGTCGAGCCTGGTCGGACTGCTCTGCGCACTGGCACCGACCTGGCCGGTCCTGCTGACCCTCCGCGGCATCGAGGGCGTGGTCCTCGCCGGGCTGCCGGCCGTCGCGATGGCGTACCTGCGGGAGGAGGTGCACCCGTCGAGCCACGCGCGCGCCGCCGGCCTGTACATCGCCGGCACCGCCCTCGGCGGCATGACCGGGCGGCTGGTCGCGGCCGGCCTGGCCGATCTCGCCGGCTGGCGCTGGGCGGTGGCCGGGGTCGGCACGATCGGGGTGACCTGTGCGGCCCTGACGCTGGTGCTGCTGCCGAGGTCACGCAACTTCGTCGCCGCGCCGGCCAGCCCGCGGCACCTCGGGGCGACCAGCGTCCGGGTGCTGCGCGAGCCCGCCCTGCTGGCGCTGTACGGGATCGCGCTGACCCTGATGGGGGCCTTCGTCGCGGTGTACAACGCCACCGGGTTCCGGCTGGAGAGCGCGCCGTACCACCTGAGCATCGCCGCCGCGGGCCTGGTCTTCGCGGTGTACCCGATCGGCAGCGTCGCGGCCTGGTACGCCGGCCGGCTGGCCGAGCGCCACGGTCGCCGGGCCGTCGTCCCGTGGGCGTGCGCGGTCGCGATCGTCGGCATTGCGCTGACGCTGGCCGCTCCGCTGTGGCTGGTGGTCGCCGGGCTCGCGGTGATGACGGCCGGCTTCTTCGCGGCCCACGGAGTCGCCAGCGGCTGGGTGCCGGCCCGCGCCCAGCTCGGCGTGGGCGGGGTCGGCCAGGCGACCTCGCTGTACCTGTTCGCCTACTACCTCGGCTCGTCGATCTTCGGCGGGCTCGCGGGTACGGCGTGGGCGTCGGGCGGCTGGCCGATGGTGGCCGGGATGGCCGCCGCCCTCGTCCTGGTGGCCCTGCTGCTCGCCCTGGCGCTGCGGCGTACTCCCAGCCTGGCCCCGCCGACGGAGCCGAACGTGCCACCGGCGTACTGATCGCGGAACCACCCGATGACCCAGCCGATGACCCAGCCGATGACGCCGGGTCCCGGTGAGGACTACGGTTTCCTGATGGATGAACTCGGGGCCCCAACAGCGTTCGACCAGATCGGCGAACGCTATGACGATACTTTCCACGACCGCTCGGCACAGATCACCGCAGGTGGGTGGCTCATCGACCTCCTGCCAGAGGGTGCACGTGTCCTTGACCACGGCTGCGGCAGCGCCCGGCCGACCGCAGAACAGCTGACCCAAGCCGGCCTGGAGGTCACCGGCGTCGACGAGTCCGAGCGGATGCTTGAGCTCGCCCGCGAACGTGTTCCAGACGCGACGTTCGTACGGCAGGATCTGCGCGACTTCGACGGGCTCGGGAAGTTCGACGCCGTAACGTCGTTCTTCGCCCTGCTGATGCTCCCGCGGTCCGACATCGCGGCGACGCTCGCTGGGCTGCACCGGCTGCTGCCCACCGGCGGACCGCTCGCGCTGAGCATGGTCGAGGGCGACCTCGACTGGGTCGAGATTCCCTTCCTGGGCACGCCGATCCACGTTAGTGCCTATCCCGCGGAGCAGCTGTCCGAGGTCGTGCAGCAGGCCGGGTTCGACGTGGTCGACATGGACAGCATGGACGTCGAGACGGCGCCAGGGCGCAGCGAGCAACAGCTGTTCCTGCGCGCGCTCGCCCGCTGACGGCGCACCCGGAACGAGGCCGGGAACGATGCGCTAACCTGAAGGCATGCGAGCGACCCTGCTCCTTGCCTAGCCGTACTGGCAGACAAGGCGTCGATGACGCCGGCCAGTACGGCAACCCCTCGTGCGCGAGGGGTTTTCTCATTCAGGGTCCGAACAACCAAGAGATCGCCGGAGCGAGACGTGACCGAACAAGTGGAGCACGAGGCGGCGGCCGCCACCGACCGGGGCGGCTACGACTTCGAAGCCATCCAGGCCAAGTGGCGGCCGGTCTGGGACAAGCTCGACCCGTTCAAGGCACGCGACGACGGGTCGGCCGAGCGCCGCTACGCGCTGACGATGTACCCGTACCCGTCGGGCGACCTGCACATGGGTCACGGCGAGGTCTTCGCGCTGCACGACGTGCTGGCCCGCTTCTGGTTCCAGCAGGGGTACGACGTCTTGAACCCGGTCGGTTGGGACTCCTTCGGGCTGCCGGCGGAGAACGCCGCGATCAGGCGCAACGAGCACCCCGCGACGTACACCTACGCCAACATCGAGACGCAGGCCAACTCGATCCGCCGCTACGGGATCAGCTTCGACTGGTCGCGGCGGCTGCACACGTCGGACCCGGACTACTACCGCTGGACGCAGTGGCTGTTCCTGCGCTTCTACGAGCGCGGCCTGGCCTACCGGAAGGCGTCGTACGTCAACTGGTGCCCGAACGACCAGACCGTGCTGGCCAACGAGCAGGTCGTCCAGGGCGCCTGTGAGCGGTGCGGCGCCGCGGTCACCAAGCGCGAGCTGACCCAGTGGTACTTCAAGATCACCGAGTACGCACAGCGGCTGCTCGACGACATGGACTCGCTGGAGGGCCGGTGGCCGGACGACATCCTGCTGATGCAGCGCAACTGGATCGGCCGCTCCGAGGGCGCGTTCGTCGACTTCGCGGTGGACGGTCGGCCGGAGCCGATCAAGGTCTTCACCACGCGGCCGGACACGCTGTTCGGCTCGACGTTCATGGTGGTCGCACCGGACTCGCGGCTGGCCGACGTGCTGTGCGCGCCGGAGCAGCGGGAGGAGTTCGCGGCCTACCTGGACAAGGTCAAGGGTGAGACCGACGTCGACCGGCTGAGCACCGAGCGCGAGAAGACCGGCGTCTTCCTGGGCGTCCACGCGACCAACCCGGCCAACGGTGAGCGGATCCAGGTCTGGGCGGCCGACTACGTGCTGGCCGACTACGGCACCGGCGCGATCATGGCGGTCCCCGGACAGGACCACCGGGACTGGGAGTTCGCCGAGAAGTTCGGCCTGCCGATCGTCCGCACCGTGCAGCCCGAGGCGGGCTTCGAGGGCGACGCGTACGTCGGGCCGGGCCCGGCGATCAACTCGGCCAACGACGAGGTCAGCCTGAACGGCCTGGACGTTGAGGCGGCCAAGTCGGCGATCGTCGACTGGCTGGTCGGCAAGGGGCTGGGCGAGCGCACCGTCAACTTCCGGCTGCGCGACTGGCTGCTGAGCCGGCAGCGCTTCTGGGGCTGCCCGATCCCGATCGTCCACTGCGCGTCGTGCGGTGAGGTGCCGGTGCCGGACGACCAGCTGCCGGCAGAGCTGCCGGACCTGCGCGGGGCCGACCTGGCGCCGAAGGGGGTCTCGCCGCTCGCGGCCGCGACCGACTGGGTCAACGTCGACTGCCCGAAGTGCGGCGGCGCAGCGACCCGGGACACCGACACGATGGACACCTTCGTCGACTCGTCGTGGTACTTCCTGCGCTACCTGTCGCCGGACTACGACAAGGGGCCGTTCGACCCGGAGGCGGCGAACCGGTGGATGCCGGCGTACCACTACGTGGGCGGCAAGGAGCACGCCGTCCTGCACCTGCTGTACGCCCGCTTCTTCGTCAAGGTGCTGCACGACCTGGGCATGCTGGACGCGACCGAGCCGTTCGCCCGGCTGCTGAACCAGGGGCAGGTCATCAACCAGGGCAAGTCGATGAGCAAGTCGCTGGGCAACGGCGTCGACCTGGGTGAGCAGCTCGACAACTTCGGCGTCGACGCGGTGCGCGTGACCATGGTGTTCGCCGGCCCGCCGAGCGACGACATCGACTGGGCCGACATGTCGCCGGGCGGTTCGCTGCGGTTCCTGCAACGTGCCTGGCGGCTGAGCGGCGAGGTGAGCAGTCCCGCCGGTGCCGACCCGTCGAGCGGTGACGTGGCACTGCGCAAGGCGACGCACAAGACCGTGCACGAGGCGACCGCGCTGATCGAGTCCTACCGGTTCAACGTCATGGTCGCGCGGATCATGGAGCTGGTGAACACCACTCGCAAGGCGGTGGACTCGGGCTGCGGTCCGGCCGACCCGGCGGTCCGGGAGGCGGTGGAGACGGTGGCGATCCTGCTGAGCCTGGTCGCGCCGTACACCGCCGAGGACATGTGGGCCAACCTGGGACACGAGCCGACCGTCGCGAAGGCCGGCTGGCCGACCGTCGACGAGACACTGCTGGTCGAGGACTCGGTGACCGCGGTCGTGCAGGTCGCCGGCAAGGTGCGCGACCGCCTGGACGTGTCACCGGGCATCTCCGAGACCGAGCTGGAGCAACTGGCGCTGGCGTCGGCCACGGTGCAGCGGGCGCTGGACGGCCGCGGCGTGCGTACGGTGATCGTACGCGCGCCCACGCTGGTCAACATCGTCCCCGCCTGACCGGCCAGACGGTCAGACCAGTTCGCCGGCGCGGGCCACCACCCGGCCGGCCTTGACCACCAGGTCACGGACCGGGCGGGTCACGACGGCCTCGGCCGCGCTCCCCGCGCCGACCACGACCAGGTCGGCGGGCGCGCCCACCGCCAGGCCGTACGGCTCGACCCCGAGCACCTTCGCCCCGCCGTACGTCGCGGCGTGCAGCGCCAGCTCGATGTCCTCGTCGCGGCGGAACGTGCTGCGGTACGCGAGGTGCATCGCCCGGTCGAGCATGTCGCCGCTGCCGTACGGGCCCCACAGGTCGCGGATGCCGTCGTGGCCGGTGGCCACGGTGACGCCGGCCGCGCGCAGCCGCTTGACCGGTGGCACCGGGAAGTCGTACACGGCGCCGGTCACGATCGCCACGCCGGCGTCGGCCAGTAGGTCGGCGAGCCGGCCCTGCTGCCCGTCGGACAGGTCGCCGAACGCGTACGCGTGGCTGACGGCGACCCGGCCCGCGAGGCCGGTCGCCTTCGTCCGCTCGGCGACCAGGCCGAGCTCCCAGGCACCGAGCGACCCACCGTCGTGCAGGTGGATGTCGACGCCCACCCCGAACCGTTCGGCCAGGCCGAACACGATGTCGAGCTGGCCGACCGGGTCGCCGTCCAGGCCGGCCGGGTCGATCCCGCCGACCGTCTCGACGCCCGCCTCAAGGGCCGCCGCCAGCAGGTCGGCCGTCCCCGGGTTGCTGACCAGGCCGTGCTGGGGGAAAGCGACCTGCTGCACGGTGACCCGCCCGGCCATCCGCTCGGCGGCGGCGCGTACCGCCTCGACGCCGCGCAGCCCGACCTCGGGGTCGATGTCGGTGTGCGACCGCACCTGGGTCGTACCCGCCGCTACCATCTGGGTCAGCAACGCCGTCGCCCGGTCGGGGTCGGGCAGGCCGAGCTCGTGTCGCCGGGTGCGGTCGTTGTGGATGCGCTCGGCGAGCGCGTCGCCGGCGGAGTGCGGCACCCACGGCCCTCCGAACAACGTCTTGTCCAGATGGCAGTGCGCCTCGACCAGACCGGGCAGCACCAACCTGCCGGCGACGTCTTCGACGTCGGCGCCGGACGGGTCGAGGCCGGAGCCGATCGCGTCGACCACCCCGGCCCGCACCAGGATGTCGGCGGGTGAGTCGTGCCCCCACAGGTGTGCGCCGGTCAGCAGCAGGTCGCCCATGTCCCCTCCTCGGATCGGGCAACAGTCTCGCGCGCCTCCGTGCCGGTGGGAAGAACTGGGGGAAGCACTTCGTACAGTGGCGGTCATGTCTCCGAAGATCGCCACCGCCGACCGCACCGATCGCGACGGGCTGCTCGAGTTCCTCCGGGTACGACACCACGGGCTGCTGTCGACCGTGCGCCGCGACGGTCGCCCGCAGCTGTCGCCGGTCGCCTGCGGCGTCGACCCGGAGGGCCGGATCGTCGTGTCGACGTACCCGGAGCGGGCGAAGGTCCGCAACGCACGGCGCGACGCGGTGGTGTCGATCTGCGTGCTGTCGGACGACTGGGACGGCCCCTACGTCCAGGTGGACGGGAGGGCCGAGGTGCTGGACCTGCCGGACGCGCTGGAGCCGCTGGTCGACTACTACCGCGCAATTGCGGGCGAGCA
>JBOHDE010000150.1:0-9827 GCA_050699035.1 Nocardioidaceae bacterium
TCCGGTGTTCGAAGCAGTCGAGTCACTGGTCGCCGAGCACGCGGAGCTCGAGCAACGGCTCGCCGACCCCGCCGTGCACGCCGACCAGTCGCTGGCGCGCCGGCTCAACCAGCGCTACGCCGAGCTGACGGCGGTCGTACGCACGTACCGTGACTGGCAGCAGGTGGGTGACGACCTCGAGGCGGCCCGCGAGCTGGCCGGCGAGGACGCGGGCTTCGCCGAGGAGGCCGACCGGCTGGCAGTCACCCAGGCCGAGCTGGCCGAGCGGCTGCGCCGGCTCCTCGTGCCGCGCGACCCGACCGACGCCAAGGACGCCATCCTCGAGGTCAAGGCCGGCGAGGGGGGCGAGGAGTCCGCGCTGTTCGCCGGCGACCTGCTGCGGATGTACCTCCGGTTCGCCGAGCGGCGGGGCTGGCGGACCGAGATCCTCGACGCCGGCGAGTCCGACCTCGGCGGCTACAAGAACGTCACCGTCGCGGTGAAGGCGAAGGGCACCCCGGAGCCGGGCGAGGCGCCGTACGCGCTGCTGAAGTTCGAGGGGGGTGTGCACCGCGTGCAGCGGGTGCCCGTCACCGAGTCGCAGGGCCGCATCCACACCTCCGCCGCCGGCGTGCTGGTGATGCCCGAGGCGGAGAAGGTCGACGTGCGGATCGACGAGAACGACCTGCGGGTCGACGTCTACCGCTCGTCCGGGCCGGGCGGGCAGAGCGTGAACACCACCGACTCCGCCGTCCGGATCACCCACCTGCCGACCGGCATCGTGGTCAGCTGCCAGAACGAGAAGAGCCAGCTGCAGAACCGGGAGCAGGCGATGCGCATCCTGCGCGCCCGGCTGCTGGCAGCCGCCCAGGAGCAGGCCGCGTCGGCCGCCTCCGACGCGCGCCGCTCGCAGGTGCGCACGGTGGACCGGTCCGAGCGGGTACGCACCTACAACTTCGCCGAGAACCGGATCAGCGACCACCGGGTCGGCTTCAAGGCCTACAACCTCGACCAGGTTCTCGACGGCGCCTTGCACGACGTCATCCAGGCCTGCGTCGACGCCGACCTCGCCGACCGGCTGGCCGCGGTCGAGGCGCAGAGCACGGGCCGCTGAGTGCGGGTCCGAGATGCGGTCGCCCGCGCCACCTGGCGGCTGCGCGACGCGGGCGTCGACTCCCCCCAGCACGACGCCGAGGCGCTGCTCGCCCACGTCCTGGGGGTCGCCCGCTCCCGGCTGGGCCTGGCCGACGAGCTCGGCACGGACGAGGAGACGCGGTTCGACGCATTGGTCGTCCGCCGGTGCCGGCGTGAGCCGTTGCAGCACCTGACCGGGTCCACCGGGTTCCGTTACGTCGACCTGGCGGTCGGACCGGGCGTCTTCGTGCCCCGGCCGGAGACCGAGCTGCTGGCCGGCTGGGCCGTGGACTTGGTCCGCGCCTGTGCCGAGCCGGTGGTCGTCGACCTGTGCACCGGCTCCGGCGCGATCGCGCTGGCGCTCGCGACCGAGGTGCCGGCGGCCCGCGTCCATGCCGTCGAGCTCGCGCCCGACGCGTACGCCTGGGCCGAGCGCAACCTCGCGGGTACGCAGGTCGACCTGCGGCTCGGCGACATCGCCGACGCGTTCCACGACCTCGACGGCACGGTCGACGTGGTCGTCGTCAACCCGCCGTACATCCCGCTGGACGCCTTCGAGACGGTGGCGGCCGAGGCGCGCGACTACGACCCGCCGGTGGCGTTGTGGTCCGGCCAGGACGGGCTCGACACCATCCACTTGGTGGAGCGGGTTGCTGCCCGGCTGCTGCGGCCCGGCGGCTGGGTGGGCTGCGAGCACGCCGACCAGCAGGGCGAGTCGGTCCCCGCGATCTTCCGGGCCAGGTCGGGCTGGGTCGACGTGCGCGACCGCCCCGACCTGGCCGGCCGGCCGCGGTACACGACCGCGCGCCGAGCATGACGCGACCGACCTGGCACGATGGTCCCTCGTGACCCAGCGGTACGACTGTACTGACCCCGACGAGCGTGAGGCCGGCCTGAAGGCTGCCGTCGACGCGACCCGCGACGGGGAGCTCGTCGTGATCCCGACTGACACCGTCTACGGCATCGCCGCCGACGCGTTCGACCCCGGGTCCGTACGCCGGCTGTTGGCCGCCAAGGGTCGTGGCCGAGAGATGCCGCCGCCGGTCCTGGTGTCAGCTCGCTCCACCCTGGATGCGCTGGCCACCGCGATCAGTGACGACGCGCGCGCCTTCGCGGAGGCCTTCTGGCCGGGCCCGCTCACCCTGGTCTGCCGACAGCAGCCGTCGCTGCGCTGGGACCTCGGCGACACCCGCGGCACGGTGGCGGTCCGGATGCCCGACCACGACCTGGCGGTCGAGCTGCTGGCGCGCACCGGGCCGCTCGCCGTCAGCAGCGCGAACCGCACCGGTCTGCCGGCCGCCACGTCGGTCGACGCGGCCGAGGAGATGCTGGAGAGCGCGGTCGAGATCTACCTCGATGCGGGCGAGGCGCCGGGCGGGGTCGCGTCCACCATCGTCGACGTCACCGGCGAGGTGCCGCGGGTGCTGCGTGCGGGCGCGTTGAGCCTGGAGCAGCTGCGCGAGGTCGTGGAGACGACCGAGGACGCCGGCTGACCGATGCGCGAGTACATGCTGGTGATGCTGGTCGCCGCAGCGGCCACCTACCTGCTCGCCACCATCGCCCGTGAGGTGGCGATGCGGATCGGCGCGGTCGCCCAGGTCCGCGACCGGGACGTCCACGCGATCCCGATCCCGTACTTCGGCGGCATCGCCATGCTCGGTGGCCTGGTCACGGCGTTCCTGGTCGCGCTGAACCTGCCGTTCCTCAGCCGCGCGCAGGAGCTGCTGCAAGATGCCGGGTACGTCCTGCTCGGCGGCCTGGTGATCTGCGTCGTCGGGGTGATCGACGACGTCATCGAGCTGGACTGGATCACCAAGCTGGCCGGTCAGCTGCTCGCCGCCGGCGTGGTCGTGATCGGGGGAGTGCAGTTCCTCTGGCTGCCGCTGCCGGGCTCGTCGCCGCTGCTGTCGCTGGACCCTTCCCAGGCCGCGCTGCTCACCGTCCTGGTGATCGTGGCGACGTCGAACGCGGTCAACTTCGTCGACGGCCTCGACGGGCTGGCGGCCGGCATCGTCGGCATCGGCGCCGCCGCGTTCTTCAGCTTCGCCTACCTCGTCTCGGTGGTGAACAACCTCGACCGCGGCACGCCCGCCGCGTTCCTGACCGTCGCGCTGGTCGGTGTGTGCCTCGGCATCCTGCCGCACAACTTCTACCCGGCCCGGATGTTCATCGGCGACGCCGGCGCCATGCTGATCGGGTTCATCCTGGCCTGCTCGGCGATCACGCTGACCGGCAACTACCCGTCGGTCGACATCGACCGTGGGATCGGCGGGGCGTCGGCCAGCCTGCTGCCCGCGTTGCTGCCGCTCGTGCTGCCGTTCGCGGTGCTGCTGGTGCCGTTCCTCGACATGGGTCTCGCCGTCGTCCGTCGTACCCGGGCCGGACGCTCGCCGTTCGCGCCGGACAAGCAGCACCTGCACCACCGGCTGCTCGAGATCGGTCACTCGCACCGGCGGGCCGTGCTGCTGATGTACCTGTGGGCGGCGGTCGTCGCCGGGGGCACGGTGATGGTGTCGCTGTTCACCGGCTGGCAGGTGCTGCTTGGGCTCGGCCTGATGCTGATGTTGGCTCTCGTGCTCACCTTCGGCCTGACCTGGTGGCGCCGGGACCGCTCTCTGCTCGGCGGCTGACGACGGCACGCATGGAGGCCCTGCCGTGCCGATTTCGTGGTGGCCAGGACTTTGTGCTAGTTTTCACAAGCACCCACCAGTGCACACGAACTGGGGGAGAAACCCGCTCAGCAGCGACCCGACGGACGCCGGGTCGCCAGGCACCAGGACGGCCGCCACATGACGACCGCTACCCGGCAGGACACCACCTCGGGAATGCTCCGCGGAGCCCTCGTCCCGACGTTGGTGGTCGGGGTCGTGAGTGCCGCGGTCGCCGGCTTCCTGGCCGGTGCCGAGGGTGTCGTCGGAGCCGTCGTCGGGCTCGCTCTGGTCGTGGTGTTCTTCGGGCTCGGCCTGTACGTACTGCGGCGCAGCGCCCGCCTCGACCCGGCTGTCGTCCTGCTGGTCGCGCTCGGCCTCTACGCGGGCAAGATCATCGTGATCGGCGGCTCGCTGCTGCTGATCGACACCACGAACGTGCTGGCCGGCCGCGGTAGCGAGCTGGCGCTCGGCCTGACGGCGATCGTGTGCACCGTGACCTGGACCGTCGGGCAGGTGGTGGGCTTCACCCGGGCCCGCGTCCCGCTGTACGACCTGGGCGACGAGGTGTCGTCATGAGCCCGTTCCCGAGCTCCCCGGTTTTCGGCGACGCCGGTGCTGACTGCTACGCTCCGGTGCGCGATGAGTCAACCGCCGAAACCCCCGGATTCGCCGCAATCCACGCCTCCTTCCGGGACTCCGGGCGACCCGTGGCACGTGGTCGGTTATCTCGTGTCCGGGGTGGCGTTCTACGGGTTCGTCGGCTGGCTTCTCGACCGGTGGCTGGGCACCTCCTTCCTGCTGCCGATCGGCATCGTGTTCGGCGCAGTGTTGGGGGTGTACCTCACCTGGGTGAGGTTCCGGGAGCCCACCGAGGGAAGCAGCGAGTAAGGCCGCGATCGAGCAGCTGCAGGATCGACCGCACGATCGGAGACCACACGATGAGGGAGTCACTGTGAGCCTCGTAAGACTGGCCAGCGGCCAGTCCTTCACGCCACCCGGGCCGGCCGACTTCCGACTGCCCCCGGTGTTCGGCGACTCGGTCTTCTTCACCAAGCCCTACTTCCTGCTGGTGCTGGCAGCGCTCCTGGTGGTCTGGTTCTTCGTCGCGACCTCGCGACCCTCGGCCGTCGTGCCGTCGCGGCTGCAGTTCGCCGGGGAGGCTGCGTACAACTTCGTCCGCAACTCCATCGCCCGCGATGTGATCGGCTCGCACGAGTTCATGAAGTACGTGCCGTACCTCGTCGCGCTCTTCTTCTTCATCCTGGTCAACAACTACTTCGCGCTGATCCCGTTCATCCAGTACCCGACGTTCTCGCAGACCGGGTTCGTCTACGGGCTCGCGCTGCTGACCTGGGTGGTCTACAACGGCGTCGGCATCCGCCGGCACGGGTTCGTCGGCTACTGGAAGCACCAGTCCGTCCCACCCGGCGTCAAGGGTCCGATCCTGCTGCTGATCGTGCCGCTCGAGTTCATGTCCAACATCTTGGTCCGCCCGTTCACGCTGTCGGTCCGGTTGTTCGCCAACATGTTCGCCGGCCACCTGCTGCTGCTGCTGTTCGCCCTCGGCGGCGAGTACCTCATCCTCGAGGCCGGCAACGCCATCTACATCCCGATGGGCGTGCTGTCGCTGCTGATGGGTCTGATCGTCAGCGGCCTCGAGATGCTGGTGCTCGGCATCCAGGCGTATGTGTTCACGCTTCTGACCGCCCTGTACATCTCCGGCGCGCTCGCCGAAGAGCATTGAGAAACTGACGAAAGGAACTGCCGTGGAAGGCAACGTCAACATGATCGGCTACGGCCTGGCCGCTATCGGCCCAGGTGTCGGTATCGGTCTGATCTTCGCCGCGTACATCAATGGCGTCGCTCGCCAGCCGGAGGCCCAGGGCCGCCTGCAGACCATCGCCTTCCTGGGCATGGCGCTCACCGAGGCGCTCGCGATCATCGGTATCGCGCTCGCCTTCGCACTCTGACGCAGACAGATCGAGGTCAAAGCCATGAAGAACCTCCGTGCAGCCGAAGAAGGCGGCCACGAGCTGAACCCGCTGATTCCGGCGTCCTGGTTCGAGGTCGGTCTGTCGCTCGTGGTCTTCGGTGCGATCGTGTGGGCGATCGGGAAGTACGCCGTGCCCGCCTTCGAGAGGGCGTACGCCGAGCGCACGGCCGCGATCGAGGGCGGCCTGCAGAAGGCGGCGGCAGCTCAGGCCGAGGCCGCGGAGGCGCTGGAGACCTACCAGGCCCAGCTCGCCGACGCCCGGCACGAGGCCGCCCGCATCCGTGAGGAGGCGCGCGAGCAGGGTGCCGCGATCGTGGCCGAGCTGCGGGAGCAGGCGCAGACCGAGGCCTCGCGTATCACCAGCACGGCGCACGCCCAGATCGAGGCCGAGCGCCAGCAGGCCGTGCAGCAGCTGCGTGCGGAGGTGGGTACCCTTGCCACCACGCTCGCGGGCCGCATCGTCGGGGAGTCGCTGGACGACGAGGCGCGACAGAGTCGTGTGGTCGACCGGTTCATCGCCGAGCTCGAGGGCGAGCCGACCGGTGCCGCGCAGACCAACGGATCGGCTCGCTGATGCGTGGCGTGTCGGCCGGCTCGCTGGCGGAGGTCGTCCGCCGGCTCGAGGTTGCGCTCGAGGGCGGTGCCGACGCCGCCCAGCTCGGCAGCGACCTGTTCGCCGTGGCCGTGCTGCTCGACGCGCAACCCGCGCTACGCCGCGCGGTCACCGACCCCTCCACGCCCCCCGAGGCGCGCACCCGCGTACTCAGCAGCGTGCTCGAAGGCAAGCTCTCCGAGCCCGCGGTCGAGCTCAGTGCGGCCGCTGCGGCCGAGCGCTGGTCGGCGACCCGTGACCTGGCCGACTCCCTCGAGCACGCGGGTGTCATCGCCCAGGTGAGTGCCGCCGAGGACGCCGGGCAGGGCGACGAGCTCGAGGACGAGCTGTTCCGCTTCGGTCGGGTCGTGGTCGGGACGGCCGAGCTCCGTGAAGTGCTGACCGACCGCTCCGCTCCGGTGCAGGGCAAGCAGTCGCTGGTGAAGACGCTGCTGGAGGGCAAGGCGTCGGCCCCCTCCGTACGCCTGGCCGAACAGGCGGTCGCCGGACGGCATCGTTCGTTCGAGGCGGCTCTGCAGGAGTTCACCAAGGTCGTCGCCGACCGGCGCGAGCGGTTCGTGGCGACGGTGCACACGGCCCAGCAGCTGTCCGACGCCGACAAGGGCCGGCTCGCCGCCGCACTCGAGCGCGAGTACGGCCGGCACGTGCAGCTCAACGAGGTCATCGACCCCGACGTACTCGGCGGGCTTCGGGTCGAGATCGGCGACACCGTGATCGACGGCACCGTCGCCAGCAAGCTCGACGACGCCAGACGACGGCTCGCCGGTTGACCGACCCGACCACCACAGACCTAAGTTCCACGTACGACACCAAGAGAGCAGGGACCAAGACATGGCGGAGCTGACGATCCGTCCGGAGGAGATCCGGGACGCACTGCAGCGGTTCGTGTCCGACTACCAGCCGGAGGCGGCCACCCGTGAGGAGGTCGGCACGGTCAGCGAGGCGGGCGACGGCATCGCGCGTGTCGAGGGCCTGCCCTCCGCGATGGCCAACGAGCTGCTGGAGTTCGAGGACGGCACGCTGGGCATCGCGCTTAACCTCGACACCCGGGAGATCGGTGTCGTCGTGCTCGGTGACTTCGCCGGCATCGAGCAGGGCCAGTCGGTCCGCCGCACCGGCGAGATCCTGTCGGTGCCGGTCGGCGACGGCTACCTCGGTCGCGTGGTCGACCCGCTCGGCAAGCCGATCGACGGTCTCGGCGACGTCGAGACGACCGGCCGCCGCCCGCTCGAGGTGCAGGCCCCCAGCGTGGTCCAGCGGCAGGGCGTCAACGAGCCGCTGCAGACCGGCATCAAGGCGATCGACGCCCTGACCCCCATCGGCCGCGGCCAACGGCAGCTGATCATCGGCGACCGGCAGACCGGCAAGACCGCCATCGCGACCGACACGATCATCAACCAGAAGGAGTTCTGGGACTCCGGCGACCCGACACGTCAGGTGCGCTGCATCTATGTCGGCATCGGCCAGAAGGGCTCGACCATCGCCGCGGTGCGGGGCGCGCTCGAGGAGGCCGGCGCGCTCGAGTACACCACCATCGTCGCGGCGCCGGCATCCGACTCCGCCGGCTTCAAGTACCTCGCCCCCTACACCGGCTCGGCCATCGGCCAGGAGTGGATGTACGAGGGCAAGCACGTCCTGATCATCTTCGACGACCTGACCAAGCAGGCCGAGGCGTACCGTGCCGTGTCGCTGCTGCTGCGCCGCCCGCCGGGCCGCGAGGCCTACCCGGGTGACGTGTTCTACCTGCACTCGCGGCTGCTCGAGCGGTGCGCCAAGCTGTCCGACGAGATGGGCGCCGGGTCGATGACCGGCCTCCCGATCATCGAGACCAAGGCCAACGACGTGTCGGCCTACATCCCGACCAACGTCATCTCGATCACCGACGGCCAGATCTTCCTCCAGTCCGACCTCTTCAACGCCAACCAGCGTCCCGCCATCGACGTCGGCATCTCGGTGTCGCGAGTCGGCGGCGCGGCGATGACGAAGGCGATGAAGAAGGTCACCGGCTCGCTCAAGGTCGACCTCGCCCAGTACCGCGCGATGGAGGCGTTCGCGATGTTCGCCTCCGACCTCGACGCGGCGTCCAAGCAGCAGCTGAACCGCGGTGAGCGGCTGATGGAGCTGCTCAAGCAGGGCCAGTACACGCCGTACCCGATGGAGGCGCAGGCGGTCTCGATCTGGGCGGGCACGGCGGGCAAGCTCGACGTGGTCCCGGTCTCCGATGTACGCCGGTTCGAGACCGAGTTCCTCGACTACCTGCGGCGCGACCACGCCGGCATCCTCGACGGCATCCGCGAGTCGCGGGCCTGGGACGACGACACCACGACCGCGGTCGAGGCGGCCTACGAGTCCTTCCTCGACCAGTTCGAGACCGGCGACGGGCAGAGCCTGCGGGCCGGCAAGGAGGAGTTCGAGGCGCTCGAGGACGAGGCGGTCGAGCAGGAGCAGATCGTCAAGCAGAAGCGAGGCTGACCGATGGCTGCCTCGCTGCGCCAGCTTCGTGGACGGATCCGATCGGTCCAGTCCATCAAGAAGATCACGCGGGCCATGGAGCTGATCGCCACGTCCCGCATCATCAAGGCACAGCAGCGGGCCCAGGCGGCCGCGCCGTACGCGCGTGAGCTGACCCGGGCCGTGTCGGCGGTCGCGACGTTCTCCAACGTCGACCACCCGCTGACCTCGGAGAAGGACGACCCGAAGACCGCCGCCGTCCTCGTCATCACCAGCGACCGCGGGCTGGCCGGTGCGTACTCCTCCAGCGTGCTGCGGGAGTCCGAGCGGCTGGCCGAGAAGCTGCGGTCGGAGGGCAAGGAGGTCCGCACCTACGTCACCGGGCGCAAGGGCGTGGCCTACTTCCACTTCCGCCGGCGCGCGATCGTCGACTCGTGGACCGGCTTCTCCGACACCCCGACCTACGACGACGCCCGGGTCATCGCCGACGCGCTGCTGGAGACCTTCCTCGCCGAGGAGGGGTCGGACGTCGCGGTGGTCGACGAGGTGCATGTCGTCTACACCCGCTTCGTGTCCATGCTGCGCCAGCAGCCGACCACGATCCGGCTGCTGCCGCTGGAGGTCGTGGAGGGCACGGAGCTGCCGGAGGAGCACGACGTCCTCCCGCTGTACGAGTTCGAGCCGTCGGCCGCCGACGTACTCGATGCTCTGCTGCCGCGCTACGTCACCAGCCGGATCTACTTCTGCCTGCTGCAGGCGTCGGCCTCGGAGCTGGCCGCCCGCCAACGCGCGATGAAGTCGGCGACCGACAACGCCGAAGACCTGATCGAGAAGCTCAGCCGCACCGCCAACCAGGCCCGCCAGGCCGGTATCACCCAGGAAATCAGCGAGATCGTCGGTGGCGTCAACGCGCTGGCCGACGCAACCGCCGGGAGTGAGTGAGAGAGATGACTGCCACGCTCAATGAAGACACCAGCACCGAGGCCGCCGGCGGGGTGGGCCGGGT
>JBOHDE010000151.1:0-9823 GCA_050699035.1 Nocardioidaceae bacterium
CTGCCCAATTGGGCAATCTTCGACCTTAGGCGCGGCGACCCGACGACCGATGTCAGCGCCTCGCGACGGTCGCCGACGACGACGTACCGCCCGCGTCCGCGCCGAACGCCATCAGCACCCGCGACCCGGCCGGCACTGACCCGTCGACGGGAACGTCGACAGGCACCCGACCGGTCCGCGACACCCGCTCGACCAGCGAGCCGAGCACCGTGCCGTCCGCGGCCACCACGAACAAGTGCGCTTCGCCGAGACCACGTACCCGCAGGGTCGCGCGCACGTCGTCACCGGCCACGGCCGCACCGACGACCTCGGCGGTGTCCGCCCGGTCGGCCGCCGGACCGCCGGCGACCGCGACGCCGTTGCGTACCGCCTGGTCGATGGTCTGCGGCGAGTCCAGGCTGGACAGCGCCACCGACGGCACGACCGGCTCGGCGGTCGGCACCTCCGGCGGCATCCACCCGGGCAGCGTCACGTCGCCCCAGCGGTACGGGTCGCCCTGGACGCCGCCCCAGGTCGACCAGCCGATCCGGGTCTGGCCGGTCTTGTCCTGCGTGTCGGAGTCGTAGACGAACAGGTTCATGCCGAGGTGCGCGGGGTCGACCGTCGACGGCAGCTCGGCCGCCGGGATCTTCACCTCGACGACATACCCGGTGTACGGCTCGGTCACCGTGCTGGCGACCTCCATGCCGGGAGCCGTCTCCGCTCCCGGACCCTGGTGGTTGTCGGCGTCGCGGCCGTAGCACACCTGGCCCGACGTCGTGGTCGGCAGCACCAGCGCCTTGAACGTGGTGGCGGTGTTCTCCGACATACCGTCCGGGTCGAAGGCGAGCTCCACGGAGTCCGTACGCCAGTGCCGCTTGCAGTCGGCCGGTTCGAGCACCGTCCCGAGCGTGTCGTCGGTCATCTCGACGGCGACGTACAGGTCGTCCCCGGACCGGGTCACGTGACCGGTGGCCGAGCAGTCCGCCGCGGACTCGCAGTCCGCGCCCTCCCAGCGACGGCTCAGGTCGAGCGGCGTGCCCGGATACTCACCGGGGGTCACCACACCGTCGACGGTCGGCGCCGCGGGCGCTGCATCGACCGTGGTCGTGGGTACGAGCTCCAACGCCGGTGTCGTCGTGCTCGACCCAGACGAGCTGGTGGTGCGGATGCCGTACGCGTAGTCGCCGCCGGCGTTCGAGGTCGGCAACGAGGCGTCGGTGTTGGTCACCGTGAACGACACCGTCGTGGTGTCACCGGGGGCGAGGCCGTCGTACGTCGTCGTCGCCGGCTCGGCCGCAAACCCGGCCGGTAGCTCAAGCCGGACCTCGCCGGCCTCGGTGGCGTCGCTGAAGTTGGTCAGCGTGACCTCGACCTCGCGGCTGCCCCCGGACGCCAGGGTGAGCACAGGCGTGACGAAACCCTCCATCTGCGGGTAGCCGTTGTCGATGGCGTAGCGCTGGAAGTCGGCCACCTGCGGCAGCAGCTGCGAGTCGCCCCGCACCGCCGGGACGACCTCGAGCTCGGTGTCGCCGTGACCCTGCCGACCCTGCGAGGCGAGGTCGACGGACACCAGCGCCCGCTGGTTGGTCGCCGCGTCGGCCGGCGCCGTGACGGCGAGCTCGCGGGTCACGCTCTGCGCCTCCTTGATGGTGCCGAGGTCGGTGTCGCCGTCGACGGTCCACCCGGCCGGCGCCGCGACCGCGAGGGTCGCGTCGCGAAGCTTGGCGGCCTTCGGCGCCGTGACGGTCACGCTGACCGTGCTCGTGCCGCCGGGTGTCACCGCGAACGGCTCCGCGCTCACGTCGAGGCCGGTGCCCAGCGGCAGACCTCCCGGCTGCTGGATCGTCGCGCCGTGCAGGATCGTGTTGGGGTCGGCCGCCTCCGCGCTCAGATCGCCACGGGTGAAGGGCACCCGCGACTCCACCTGGGTGAAGAAGTCGCAGCCGATCTGCTGCGGGTCGGTGGGTACGTCGGGGAACACCGACCAGCCCTGGGACGCGTACTCGCGCTGCCCCTCACGCTCGACCTGGGCCCACGTCGTCCCGTGCTCCTCGGACGACCGGCCGCCCCACACGCCGTAGACGTTCTGCGTCGGGCGCTGCGGCGTGAACATCGTCGGGCAGCCCGAGCCGTTGCCGGTGGACGTGCCGCGGGCGTTCGACATCAGCAGCTTGGCCGGAGCGAACGGGTCGAGCCCCTCGTCGTCGACCTGCTCGGGAAACGCCGTCGGGTCGCCGGCCAAGCTGTAGGCCTCGAACGCCATCCGCCCGGCGTACTGGTGGTTGCCGTGGTTGCCGGGAGACGGTGCCGGGTCCATCGTCACGATGATCTCCGGCGTGGTCTCCCGCACCACTCGTACGACCCGCTCGAGGGTGTCGTCATGGCCCCACACCTGCTCGGTCAGCGGTGCGCTGACCGTGTAGAAGAAGTCGACCTGGTCGAGGTTGTAGACGTCGGAGATCGCGGCCCGCGACACGGCGCGGCGCTCCTCCGCCTCGCGGATCAGCCCGAGCGCCGGGCCTTCCTCCGGGCCCACGGCGTTGCCGCCCCCCTCGCCGCGGGTGATGGTGATGACGCCGGTCTTCATCTCGTCGTACTCGTCCCACTGCCCGTACGTCGAGAGCCGTCCCGCCTCGTCGTCCGGATGCGCCCCAATGAACAGGACGTCGAGATCGGGGTTGGACCGGTGCGCCGACTGCGGTGCGGCCGCGGCCGGCACCGAGGCGACCGCCCCGATGCTTGCGATGACCACCGCGCCGAGGAGCGCTGGCCCGAAACGTGTGTCTCTCATGGGTGCAACCTCTCTCTAGCCTTTGACGGCTCCTTCGACCATCCCGCGGATGAAGTGCCGCTGGGTGAACAGGAAGACGACGACCACCGGCAGCGCCACGAGCACAGCGCCGGCGGCGAGCAGGGCGGTTCCGGACGTGTACTGCCCCTGGAAGTTGGAGAGTCCCAATGGCGCGGTGCGCAGCGACTCGTCGGTGATCATCACCAGGGGCAGCAGGAACTCGTTCCAGGTCCACATGAAGACGAGCAGCACCATCGTCATCAGCGCCGGCCGGCCCATCGGCAGCAGGATCGACCAGAAGATCCGGCCGTGGCCGGCGCCGTCGACCCGGGCCGCCTCGACCACCTCGCGGGACGCGCTGCGGAAGTGGGCCCGCATCCAGAATGTGCCGAACGCCAGCGACTGCGCGACCTGCGGGAAGACCAGCGAGAAGTAGCTGTCGGTCAGGTTGAGCGCCTTGAGGTCGTAGTACAACGGGATGACCACTGCCTCGCTCGGCACCATCAGGCCGAGCAGCAGCAGGTAGAACAGCACCGACGAGCCGCGGAACTGCATGGTGCCGAAGGCATAGCCGGCCAGCGACGCGAGGGCAGCGCTGAGCAGCACGACCGTGGCCGAGACGAGCACGCTGTTCTTGATGTACGTGCCGAAGTTGCCCTGCTCCCACGCCGTGCCGAAGTTCTCGACGTGCAGCCCACCCGACGCGCCCACCTGGTCAGGGCTGAGCGCCGTGACCAGGATCAGCAGCATCGGGTACAGCGCGAGGACCGCGGCCAGTCCGAGGACCAGGTAGGTCGCCGCCCGTTCGGCCGTCGACGTCATCGGCGGTCCCCTTCGGCGACCCGGTTGATGCCGATGGTGAGCAGCAGGATCGCGGCGGTCAGCAGCAGTGCGATCGTGACGCCGTACCCGACCTTGCCCTCCTCCAGCGACCAGCGGTAAACCTCGTACGACGGCACCCGCGTCGCCCGCCCGGGTCCGCCGTCGGTCATCACGTAGACCAGGTCGAAGGTGCGCAGCGCCGCCACCAGGGTCAGCGTCATCGCCACCGCCAGCTCGCCACGGAGCGCCGGCAGCCCGACCGCCAGGAACTGCCGGAGCGCCCCGGCGCCGTCGAGGGTGGCCGACTCGTAGAGCTCACGCGGCACCTTGGCCAGTCCGGCCAGGAACAGCACCATGCAGAGGCCGGTGCCCACCCAGGTGCCGACCAGACCGACCGCCATCAGCGCGAACGACGGCTCGCCGAGCCAGGCCCGGGCCAGCCCGTCGAGGCCTACGGCGGACAGCACGACGTTGATCGAGCCCTCGGGCGCATAGATGTCACGCCAGGCGATCGCCACCACCACCATCGCGACCACCTGCGGCAGGAAGATCGCGGTGCGGAAGAACCCCGACCCCCGCAGCCGGGCCCGCGACATCAGGCCCGCCAGCACCATCCCGGCCACGATCGGCAGCGCGCTGAAGAAGACGACCAGCACCAGCGAGTGCACGAACGGCTCCCGCAGCTGCGGGTCGGTCAGGACGTCGACGTAGTTGCCCAGCCCGACCCAGGTGCCGACCGACAGGCCGTCCCACTCGAACAACGACAGCCAGACCGCGTGCAGCAGCGGCCAGGCCATGAAGCACCCGAACACCAGCAGCGCGGGGGCGAGATAGAGGTACGCGACCGCGCGCGGCTGCCCGGGCGCACCACGACTGTGCTGCACTCGCCCTCGGTCAGCCACCGGTGAAGGACGAGTAGTCGTCCTCCAGCGCACCCAGGAAGTCGTCGACCGACCGGTCGCCACCCAGCAGCTGCTGCACCTCCGTCGGCACCACATCGGTCGCGTCGGGAGTCGCCCAGTCGAGGTACGGGACCAGGGCGTCCTCGCCGGTGGCCTTCGCCCAGGCGTCGAACACCTCGGCCTGCGTGCCGGACGGCTGCTGGGCCTCGATGTCGACCACCGGCAGCCCACCGGCCGCGGAGATCTTCGCCATCGCGTCCTCCGAGGTGATGAAGTCGAGGTACGCCGCGGCGACGTCGGGGTTCTCGCTGGCCTCGGTGACCGAGAACGGCAGTCCAGTGGAGCCGGTCACCGCGAGCTCGCCGGTCTCGCCGACCGGCGGGAGCATGAACCCCAGGTCGTCCTTGAGACCGGCGGAGAGGTCGGCGAGGAGCCAGGTGCCGGAGACCAGGAACACCCCGTCGCCCTTTACGAACGCCTGCCACGACGGGTCGTACCCGAGGCCGTTGAAGCCCTTGGTGAAGTAGCCCTTGTCGGCCCAGCCGGTGATCGCCTCGGCGGCGGCGGCGTTCTCGTCGGTCGTCCACGACGAGCCCTCCTGGCCGAAGCCGAGGTTGCGGATCTCGTCGCGCGGGACGAACTGGTTCTGCGCGAAGCCCCACTCGTGGATGCCCGGCCACTGGTCCAGGTTGCCGAACTGGATCGGGATCTCGCCGGCCTGCTTGGCCCGGTCCAGAGCCGCCTCGAAGTCTGCGAGCGTCTGCGGTGGCTCGATGCCGAGGTCGGCCAGCTTGGCCTTGTTGTACCAGACGCCGACCAGCTCACCGGTCAGCGGTAGGCCGTACAGGTTGCCCTCGCCGAACGTCTGGCCGTCCTCGCTGTACGAGACCACGGAGCGCACGGTGTCGGGGAACCGGTCCCCCCAGCCATAGGCCTCGGCGTACGGGTCGAGCGGGCGCAGCAGGCCGGCCTTCACGAATGCCCCCATGTCGGCGCGCGCGTTGTTGGCCTGCACGACGTCAGGGGCGTCGTCACCGGTGATCGCGAGCCGGAGCTGCTTCTGCAGGTCGGTGAAGGATCGGGAGACCCGCTTGATCGTGACGTTCGGGTACTTGTCCATGAATGCGGCGTTGAGCTCCTTGAGCGGCTTGTCCTGGCCGCTGCGGACCTCCTGGTCCCACACCGTCAAGGTGACGTCGCCGGCTGCGGCCACGTCGGTCTCGACGTCGGACGCCGGCTCCTTCTTGGCGTCGTCGCCGCCACCGGAGCCCGGGGCACAGGCGGTCACGGCCAGCAGCGCCGTCACCGCCAGGGCCAGCCGACCGGTTCGCCTCAACCTGGATGTCACGGTGTCTCCTTCGTCGACGGAATTGTGGGGAGTGGGGGAAGGCGTCGCAGCCCGATAGTGGCATCCGCGCGCGACACCGCCCGTGGGGTGCCGGGCGGGATCACGTCGTTGAGGAACGCGTAGTCCTTGCACATCCGTGGGGCGTCGCGGACCTCCGCCCACCAGGTCGCGACCTCGCCCCAGCCGGGCGCCGCGAGGGCGCCACCGAAGTCGCGGACCGACAGCGCCGCGCAGAGGTTGGCGAAGCGGAGCCGGTGCTGCAGGGACCACTCGTGCAGCGTCCCGAGCACCAGGCCGGCCAGGAAGACGTCGCCGGCCCCGGTGGAGTCGAGGACGTCGACCGGGATGCCGGGCGCCCAGGCCGTCTCCCCGGTCGTGTTGTCGGCGGCGAACGCCCCTCCGCTGCCGGTGGTCACGACCGCGAGCGGCACGAACTCACGCAGGCACTCGAGCGCCGCGCCCGGGGAGTCGGTGCGGGTGTAGGCCATCGCCTCGTCGGCGTTGGGAACGAAGGCGTGTACGCCGCCCAGCTGGGCCCGCATCCGGTCGGCGTCCCAGTCACCGGTCGAGTCCCACCCGGCATCGGCGAACACCAGACTGCCGGACTCGATGGCGCCGTCGAGCCAGGGCGGCCGGGGCGAGCCGGCGTCGAAGAAGCACACCTTGGCGGTCGGTGGGTGCGCCACCAGCGCGTCGAGCTCGACCGGGGCAGGATGCCCGTGCGTCACCATGGCGCGGTCGTCGTCGAAGGCGAGCGAGACCGTCACCGGTGAGTGCCAGCCCTCGAACCGTCGCGACCGTGACAGGTCGATCTCCTCGGTCTCCTCGAGCAGGCTCCAGCAGAAGTCGCCGTACACGTCGCCGCCGAACGCCGCAGCCAACGACGTCCGCAGGCCCAGCCGCGAACACGCCACGGCGAGGTTAGCCACTCCCCCTGGGCTCGACCCCATGCCGTCGGTCCACACCTCGTGACCCCCGCTCGGGGGCCCGAGCATCCCGGTGAACACGATGTCGAGGAACACCGTGCCGCTGAGAAAGATGTCGAACTCCGGCACCACCTCGCGCGCCGGCCCACCCTCGGCCACTGCCACCTGCCACCTCCTGCGTCGCAAGTCTGTGCCATCGTGCGCAACGTTGGCAAGAGTTGCGCACAGTTGACTAGATCGGTTGGCGACCCAGCGGGTGAGCCCAGTAATTGCGCAGCTTCGCGCACCAGACCGTTCAACCTACCGGCGCAACTGCACGAAGTTGACTGATACTGTCACAGCGTGCTGGCTCAGCGTCGCTACGACCGGATCCTCGAGACGTTGCGGTCCGAGGGCGTGGTCGACGTGCACGCCCTCGCCGAGATGTTGGCCGTCAGCGAGGCCACCGTGCGCCGCGACCTCGCCCGGCTGGCGCGTGACGGCGTGGTGTCCCGGGTCCGCGGCGGCGCCAAGGCGACGGCGGTGGCCGAGCCGCCGTACTCCCACATCGCCGCCCGGCCGCACGCCGACAAGGACGCGATCGCCCAGCACGCGTCGGCGCTGGTGAATGACGGCGACGTGCTGCTGCTCGACATCGGCACCACGGTGCACGGGCTCGCGACCCTGCTGCGCGGCCGCCCGGTCACCGTCGTCACGTCGAGCCTCGCGGTCTACGAAGAGCTCGCCGAGGACGACACCGTCGAGCTGATCCTGCTCGGCGGGGTGGTCCGCCGGAACTACAAGTCGATGGTCGGGTTCCTGACCGAGCAGGCACTGCGGCAGGTCCACGCGCAGCGGCTGTTCCTCGGCACCTCCGGGATCAGGCCGGACGGCACGGTGCTCGACACGACCGTCGCCGAGGTGCCCGTCAAGCAGGCGATGCTCCGTGCCGCCGACGAGGTGGTCCTGCTCGCCGACGCCGGTAAGTTCCCCGGCAGCGGCCTGGCCCGGGTGTGCGGGCCGGAGGATGTCGACGTGCTCGTCTGCCGGACCGGCGACGAGCTGACCCTGGCTGCCTTCGAGGAGGCCGGGTGCCGCGTGGTGACGGCGTGAGCGAAGGGCGGCGGACATGCGCCTGACGATCCTGGGCGGCGGGGGCTTCCGCGTCCCGCTGGTGTTCCGCGCGCTCGCCGACGACCCCGCCCTTGGGGTGGACGAGCTGGTGCTGCACGACGTCGACCCCGCGCGGCTTACGGTCGTGGCGTCGGTGCTGGAGCACCTCGCCGCTGAGTCCGGCGGGCGGGCTCCTGCGGTACGGCTGTGCGGCGACCTGCGCGATGCGGTGCGGGGGGCGGACTTCGTGTTCTCGGCGATCCGGGTGGCGGGGCTCCGGGGCCGGATCTGCGACGAGCGCTCGGCCCTGTCGCACGGCGTCATCGGCCAAGAGACCACCGGCGCCGGCGGTGTCACGTACGGCCTGCGCACGGTGCCCGCAGCCCTGCAGGTGGCCGACGTGATCGCGCAGGAGGCACCCGCGGCGTGGGTCATCAACTTCACCAACCCGGCCGGCCTGGTCACCGAGGCGATGCAGGCCCGGCTGGGTGACCGGGTGATCGGGATCTGCGACTCGCCGGTCGGCCTGTTCCGCCGGGTCGCGCGGGCCCTCGACGTCGACGCGGCCACGGCGACGTTCGACTACGCCGGGCTGAACCACCTCGGCTGGCTACGCCGCGTCGTCGTCGGCGGCGAGGACCGGCTGCCCGACCTGTTGGCCGACCCCGGCCGGCTGCAGTGCATCGAGGAGGGCCGGCTGTTCGGCCAGCCGTGGCTGCAGACGCTCGGCACCATCCCCAACGAGTACCTCTGGTACTGGTACTTCCGCACCGACGCGCTGGCGTCCGGGCAAGCGGCCGAGCAGACCCGCGGCGAGTTCCTGCTCGGCCAGCAGCAGGCCTTCTACGACGGGGTGCGGAGCGCCGACGCCGCGACGACGTACGCACGCTGGGAGCAGGCACGGCGCGACCGCGAGGAGTCCTATATGGCCGACAGCCGCGCGGCGACCGGGTCGGGTGAGCGCGACTCGTACGACCTCGACGGCGGCGGCTACGACCAGGTGGCCCTCGCGGTGATGCGCGCCGTGAGCACCGACGCCCCGCAGACGCTGGTGCTCAACGTGCCCAACCGCGGCACGCTGCCGTTCCTCGACGACGACGCCGTGATCGAGGTGCCCTGCCGCATCGACGGCTCCGGTCCCGTGCCGATGGCGGTGGGGGCGCTCGACCTGCACGCGCAGGGCCTGGTGACCAGCGTGAAGGCGGTCGAACGCACCACGCTCGCGGCCGCCCGCGACGGGTCGCGCGAGCTCGCCGTCCAGGCGCTGAGCCTGCACCCGCTGGTGGGCTCGGTCCCGGTCGCCCGGGCGATCCTCGCCGACCAGCTCGCCGCACTGCCGGAGCTGGCGCAGGTCCTCCCTCACACCTGAGTAACGGATTCGTGACTCCTCGCGCGTTCGGCGCGCGCGGCCTGAGGGCGTCAGGCAGGCTGGAAGGGACGCGCACCAGTACGACCTCGAGGGGGTGACGACGCGTGCTGTCCCTGCTGGCCAGCCTGATGGTGGCGGCCGGCCTGCTGCTCGCCGCCCTCGCCGCGTACGTGGCGTGGCGCCGGAGCGCTCCAGCAGCGGCGAGCCTGGCCGTGCTGCTGTTGGCGGTCGCCTGGTGGGGACTCGCGTACGCCGCCGAGCTCTCGGCCACCGAGCTGGCCACCAAGAGCCGGTGGGGCGACCTGAAGTACGTCGGCATCGGCGCGCTCGGGCCGTCGTGGCTCGCGTTCGTGCTCCAATACACCGGCCGCGGCCACCGCGTGACCCGGCGGCTGCTGCTCATGCTGGGGATCGAGCCCGCGGTCGTGCTGGCGCTGCTGGCCGTCCCGGCCACGCACGACCTGGTGCGGTTCTACCCGGCGTCGGCCGCCGGCGACGAGCTGCCGGTGGTCGGCACCGGGCCGGTCTTCTGGGTCCATCTCGTCTACACCAACGCGCTGCTGCTCGTCGCCACCTGGGTCTTCGTCAGCA
>JBOHDE010000152.1:0-9709 GCA_050699035.1 Nocardioidaceae bacterium
GTTCACCTCCGGCCGACCACACCCGATGATCGACCCCGCCACCCGGATCGAGTTCCTGCGGGCCGCGGTTCGGGATCCGGCGAGCGCCGTGGTCGTCGTCGACATCGTGATCGGTCATGGAGCGGCCGAGGACCCGGCGGGCGCGCTGGCACCGGTCATCGCCGAGGCGGCTGGTTCCCCTGCCGCGCCGCTGGTGTTGGCCTTCGTCGTCGGCACCGAGCACGACCCGCAGAACCTCGGCGAGCAGGAACAGCTCCTGCGGGACGCCGGGGCCGTCGTCGTCGACGACAGCACGACCGCAGCCGAGGTGGCGGGCGATGTGTTGACCAAGATCGGAGCCACCCGATGAGCCTTCGCACGTTGTTCGCCGGCGACCTCCACGTCGTCAACGTCGGCCTGGAGAGTTTCGCGCAGCCGCTGCGAGACAGCGGTGTCGACGTCACCAGCATCGACTGGCGCCCACCGGCACATGGTGACGACGCGCTCGGCCTCGACCTGGCCCGGCTGGTGGGTCATCCGCTCGTCGAGGCGTCGAACGCCGTGGCCATGGACCGCATCCTGGCCGTCCAGCCGCTGTGGGTCGACGTCTGTCCTGCGCGCGAGGCGATCCCCGCGCTAGCCGAGCGGCGGCTGTTGCTGCACGCGGGGCCGCCGATCGCCTGGGCCGAGATGTGCGGACCGATGCGGGCAGCGGTCGTCGGCGCAGCGCTGCTCGAGGGCTGGGCGTCCACGCCCGCGGAAGCAGAACGGCAAGCGGCCTCGGGAGGGATCGAGTTCGAACCCTGCCACCATCACGACGCGGTGGGTCCGATGGCCGGGATCATCTCCCCGTCGATGCCGCTGATCGTGGTCGAGGACCCGGCGACCGGGCGACGGTCGTACAGCAACCTCAACGAGGGCCAGGGGCGCTGCCTGCGTTACGGCGCCTTGGGCGACGACGTGATGGACCGCCTTCGGTGGATGAGCGCGCGGCTGGGCCCGTCGCTGCGAGCCGCGCTCCGTTCGCTGCCGGAGCCGGTCAACCTCAGGTCGCTCACCGCGCAGGCCCTCCAGATGGGCGACGAGTGCCACAGCCGCAACGTCGCATCGAGCGCGCTGCTGGTCCGCGAGCTTGCCGGTGCGCTGGCGCAGCAGCCGGGTCTTGGTGGACATGAGGCACTGGAGTTCCTCCGTGGGAACAACTACTGGTTCCTGAACTTCTCGATGGCGGCCAGCAAGCTCGCGACGATGGCAGGTCACGGCGTGGAGCACTCGACCGTGGTGACCGCGTTCGCCCGCAACGGGGTGGAGGTCGGCGTGCGAGTCAGCGGGTGCGGCGACTCGTGGTTCACCGCGCCTGCGGCCGATGTGGAGGGGCTGTACTTTCCCGGCTTCGGCCCCGAGGACGCCAATCCGGACATCGGTGATAGTGCAATCGCCGAGGTCCATGGACTCGGCGGGTTCGCGTTGGCGGCGGCGCCAGCGATCGTCGGCTTCATCGGCGGGACTCCGGCAGCGGCCCGACGGATCAGCGAGGAGATGGCTACGATCACCGTCACCCGCCACCGGGACTACCAGCTCCCCGGGCTGGACTTCGTCGGCGCCCCGGTCGGCATCGACGTCCGCGCCGTCGTCGACACCGGGACCGAGCCCACGATCACCACCGGGATCTCCCACCGGGAGCCTGGCATCGGTCAGATCGGCGCCGGCATCACCCACGCCCCGTTGGAGTGCTTCATCAAGGCGTTGCGCGCGTTCCCAGCCCTGCCGGTGGAATCGTAGTGCTCGCTGTTGCGCCGAGGGTGCAATGCACCGGCCTGGTCAGCCAGGCCGTGGCTCGGCTCGTCACGAGACCGGCCCGCTCCACCCCGGTGGTCGCCACGACGAGGTCCGCGGTCTACCTCGCCACCGACGACCCCACGGTCCCAGCGTTGGCGGTCGTCACCAGCGACGCCGTGCAGGTTCCGAACGCGATCGTCCTGGCGACTCGCGCCGTCCATCAGCCGTTCTGCGGAGTCGGCTCACCTGCGTCGGCGCTGGTCGGTGACGGCAGCATCGAGCTCGGTCCGCTCACGGTCACGATGGGCAGCTCCTGGGCGCCACCACGTCCCACGTTTCGCCACCCGCAGCACGCGGTTGGTCGAGCCGAGGACCTCGGACGGCTGGTGAGCAGGCGGGCGGTGCCTCCGTCTCCCGAGATCGGTCGGCCGCTTACCGACCTCGTGGCAGGGCTTCGTGCGGTCGACTGGCACAGGGTCTCCGCCGCCAGCCATTCGCTCATCGGCCTCGGACCAGGGCTCACGCCGTCTGGTGACGACGTACTTTCCGGTGCGCTCGTGACCGGCTCTGCGTTCGGGTGCCGAGTTCCTCGGCTGCGGGCTGCCGCCGAGGCAATGATCGGCGCAGCCGAGACCGCCCTCGGACGTACGCCACTCGTGTCCGCCGCACTTCTGAGACACGCGACCCGCGGTGAGTGCATCCCCGAACTTGCAGCGCTGCTGGCCGCGCTGGACGAGCGTGGCCCCTTTGATGGACCGCTCGCGGCCCTACTCGCGGTCGGCCACCATTCGGGCAGCGATTTGGCCCGCGGCGTCGCGATCGTCCTGGCTGCGGCGAACCCGCCGGAGCCAGCTCGCCCGGCTGACATCGGTATCGGCTGTCAGGAGGAGACGTCCTTTGTCGGCACCGCATGACAATGACGGGACCCCGGCGAGCCTGAAGACTGTGGCGAACAGTACGTCGAGGATCGACGCTTCGTCGCGCCGAGGGAACGTCGCGATGCCTCGATGTCGTCACGCCCAAGGGGTGACCACATGGACCTGCTTGTCGGGAACGCCCGAGTCTGGGACGACCGCCCACCCGTGGACATCGCCATCTCCGGCGGTGAGATCGTCGGCCTGGGGTCCGACCTCATGGGCGAAGCCGGGCGCACTATCGATGCCGAGGGCAGGGCCGTACTGCCGGGCTTCGTCGAGCCACACCTCCACATCGACAAGGCCCTGCTGTACCGGAGGCAGCCGGCCCGCGACGGGACCCTCGAGGAGGCCATTCGGCTCACCGGCAAGCTGAAGGCCGAGCAAGACCGCGACGACATGCTGCAGCGGTCGCGGGCAGTGCTCGACATGGCCGTGCGGTCGGGCACGATCGCAGTCCGCGTCCACCCCGATGTCGACCCGGTCCAGCGGCTACTGGGCGTCGAGACCGCCCTTCAGCTGAAGGACGAGTATCGCGACCTGCTCGACATCCAGGTCGTCGCGTTTCCCCAGGAAGGCATCATCAAGGCGCCGGGGACGTACGACCTGATGGTCGAGGCGATGCAGCTGGGCGCGACCGTCGTGGGTGGTTGTCCTTACAACGAGCCGACCTGGAGGGAGACCAAGGACCACATCGCGCTGGTCTTTGAGCTGGCACAGCGCTTCGACGCCCCGGTCGACATGCACGCCGACTTCGCCAACGACACGTCCGACCATCGCTTCGCCTCTGCGCAGCACATCGCCGAGCAGACGATCAAGCTCGGCTACCAGTCGCGGGTATCCCTCGGGCACGTCACCAGCCTGGCCTCGCTCACTCCTCCCGAGGCCGAGCCTGTCATCGACGCACTCCGTGAGGCCGACGTGCACATCGTGACCCTGCCGGCCACCGACCTATACCTCGGAGGCCGAGGTGACGTCACGAACCAGCGCCGAGGTCTCACGCCCGTTCACCTACTGCGCGACTCGGGCGTCAACGTCACGTACTCATCGAACAACGTCCGCAACGCCTTCACGCCGTTCGGGAAGGCCGACCCGCTGATGATCGGTAACCTGCTGGCGCACGCGGCGCAGTTCGGCACGCCACACAGTCAACGTGAGGTGCTCCGGATGGCGACCTACGACGCCGCCCGGTCGATTGGCATCGAGTCGACCTACGGGCTGGCGGTCGGGAAGGTGGCCGACCTCGTGGTCTTCGACTGCACCCGGGTGGACGACGTCCTGCTCGACCTGCCGCCTCGGCGCTGGGTCATCAAGAGTGGCCAGGTCACCGTCGAGACCCGGCACGAGTGTGTGATCCGCCCCGCGGCCGACGGAAGGGACCAGCAATGAGCAACCAGCAGTCCAAGCCCACGACGACACCAGCCGCGGAGGAGTCCAACTGGCTTAACCTCCCAGTGGAGGTCGCGGCGTCGCTGCTCGCGATCACGACGGTGATCATCGCACTCGGGCCGCTCCATCTGCCGCCGTGGGCCGTCTTCATCGGGTGGGCCGGGACGTTCGCCATGGGCGGCCCGACGCCGGAGAACTTGAAGCGGATCTGGGCGGTGATGCCGCTGGGGTCGGTGACCGCGTTCCTGATCGTTGTGGCCTTCCAGCAGGCCGCAAAGATCCTCGAGGGATCGGCGTACGTCGTTGCTGAGATGGTGATCTTGTTCTGCCTCAACGGTGCCATGATCTCGGTGGCACGGTTCAGCAAGGCTCTGGCGTTCGTTCCAGGCATGTTCTTCGGCTTCGCCACGTACTTCGCCACCTTCTACGGCGGGTTCGGCCCCGACCCCCTGCAACCCTTTGCCGCGTTGGTCGCAGCCATCGCAATGAACGCTCTCGGGCCGCTCTACGCGTGGCTGAACGTGAAGCTCGCCGCCCCGCACGGCCACTGACGGGTTCGCAACCGCGGCGAGCTCGCCGAAGGTTCCGCCCCGCGAAACTACGCTGATGGGTTATCGACTCGTCACACGATCCGTATCGGAGGGCACCGATGTACCCACCTACTCACACAGCAAGCGAACGCGGCGAGGCTGCTGCCCGGATGCTGCGCCAGGGAATTGGGAGGCGAGCGCTGCTGCGGGCGGCGGGCACCGTTGCGGCGACAGGTGCGTTCGGCTCGATGCTCGGCGGCCGGGCGTCCGCCGTTCCCGGCTCGACCGGTCCGGCACCCGGACGCGGCTTCCCGATCCTCCAACCAGGCGTCGGCCGGACGCCGGGGATCTATGTGCGTGCCTTGCCGCACGAGGTCTATTGGGGACACCTTCCCAACCGTCTCAGTGAGCCCGTGGCCGTGGTGGACTCGGGCGATGTCGTGACGCTGGACACCGTGTCCCACGAGGGGGTGCTCGAGGACCAGGGAAAGGACCCCCTGGGGTACTTCACCTCGCACGGCGTCGCGGAGGACCAGATCCTCACCGACGCGGTCGACGTCGCGGCCGGCAGCGTCCACGACGGTCCCGGACCGCATGTGGTCACCGGACCGATCGCCGTACGCGGTGCGGAGCGCGGGGATGTGCTGAAGATCGAGGTCCTCGGCCTCCCGCTGCGGGTGCCGTACGGCGTCGTCTCCAACCGTGAGGGCAAGGGCGCGCTGCCCGGCGAGTACCCGGAGGCCTTCCGCGGTGTCCCGGAGTTCGCTCAGTACCTCAACGAGGGAGGGAACGTCAGTGTGTTCACGACGGTGGAGAAGGCGCGTGGGCGCTACCGCGGCGTGCTGCCGGGCGAAGTGCCGGCGGGTTTCGACCTGGCGCCGTTCATGGGTCTGATGGGTGTCGCCAGAGACACTGCCGACCTCGTGGACTCGGTGCCACCGACCGATGCCGGTGGCAACCTCGACATCAACGATCTCGGCGTCGGCACGACGTTGTACCTCCCGGTGCAGGTGCCGGGCGCGATGTTCTTCAGTGGTGACCCGCACATGGCACAGGGCGATGGCGAGGTCGCGCTGACGGCGATGGAGGGCGCGTTGCGGCCGACCTTCCGGCTCACCGTGCTGAAGCGGGGGAGTCGGCTGGCCCCGAAGGTGGCCTTCGACTACCCGTTCGCGGAGACACCGGACTTCTGGATTCCGATCGGGCTCAGTGACCCCGACGGTCCGGGCGGCGGTGGCAACACGACCAGCCTGGACGTGGCGATGAAGACGACAGTCCGCAACGCGCTGGCGTTCCTCACCGAGGAGTTGGGGATGGCGGGTCCGGTGGCCTACACCTACCTCAGCGCAGCGACTGACTTCGAGGTCTCGCAGGTGGTGGACCGCACGACCGGCATCCACGCACTCATCCGGAAGAGCGACTTCGGCTGACGCCCGCAGCCCTGACCGACGCCCGCACCGTCTCACCACCGCCGCAGGACGATTGTCGGCGCATTTCATATCAGATATGTTCTGCCGGAAGGCGTGCCGGCGACGATGATCGCCGACCTTCGACGGGACGGGGGCCTTCGCGGGCTGCGCGAAACGATCCGAGCACCGAGGTGAGTCTGATGAGACAGGGATCCCTTGTCCTGGCCGCTGCGGCCTGCCTGATCGCCGGTTGCGGCGGGCAGGACAGCACCAGCGACTCGTCCACGTCGATCGACGACGTGACGGACCAGGCGTCGCTCGACAAGCTGGTCGACGCGGCGAAGGAGGAGGGTCAGGTCGTCTGGTACACGTCGGTTCCGAGCGAGCGCGCCGACGAGATCGCCAAGATGTTCACCGCCGAGTACGACATCGAGGTCGTCGTGCAGCGCTCCGGCGGTGAGGACCTGCTGCAGAAGTTCCTGCTCGAGGAGGAGGCCGGCCGCGTCCAGAACGACGTACTCACGCTCTCCGACCCGGCGGCCTTCATCAGCCTGAAGCAAGACGATGTGCTCACCTGCTTCGTGCCACGCAACTTCGACTCCGTGCTCGAGTACGCGAGGGACGACGACGGCTGCTGGATCGCGACCCGGATGAACGCGTACGTCATCGCGTACAACACCAAGGAGGTCACCGACCCACCGACCGGGTTCGATGACCTGCTGGACCCGAAGTTCGCCGACGACCTCGCGTACATCAACCCGAGCTTCAGCTCCGGGTCCCTCATCGTCACGGCCGGTCTCGCCAACGACAAGGGCTGGGAGTGGTTCGACCAGCTGGCGAAGAACAAGCCGTTCGTCGTCAAGGGAAACAACGACACGATGCAGACGGTCGTGACCGGCGAGCGGGGCATCGCGACGTTCGTCAACAGTACGTACGTGTCGGAGGCGAAGGCCGAAGGACAGCCGGTCGAGTGGGTGTTCCCCGAGGACGGGATCTACCTGATCCCCGCACCCAGCGCCGTGATCGCCGAAGCGCCCCACCCCGCCGCCGGCAAGCTGCTCGCCGACTTCCTGCTTACCGACGAGGTCCAGCAGGTCATGGTCGACGACGGCAACTATGCGGCGATGGACGACTTCCCCGCGCCCGAGGGCCAGCCGGAGATCGACGAGATGAAGCGGCTGGAGGTCGACTACGACAAGCTCGCCGGCGAGTCCAAGGACGTCCGCGACCAGTTCAGCTCGACGATCGAGAGCGCCAGCTGAGCGAGTGGCAGCACAAGGCCAACCAGTGATGACGACGCCGCCGCGGCAAGCGGCCGGATCGCCGCGGCGTGGCGGATCGAGGAGCGCCGTGAGTGCGCGACTCGTCCTCGGCGGCGCCGCGCTGATCCTGGTCGTGCTGGTCGTCTACCCGCTGTTCTGGCTGGTGCTGAGCAGCTTCGGCGGCACCGACGACCTCACGGTCAGCAACTACCTGCGGGTCGTGCGCGAGCCGGACCTCTACCGGGCCCTGCTGAACACCCTGCTGATCGCCACCGGTGCCAGCATCATCAGCCTGTTCGCCGGGGTGCCGATCGCCTGGTTCATCAGCCGGACGAACATCCCCGGCAAGGAGGCACTGCGGACCGCGACGTCGGTCTCGTTCATGATCCCCGGCTTCCTCAGCGCCATCGCGTACGTCGTCTTGATGGCGCCGAACACGGGCTGGCTGAACGAGCTGGTCGAGCGGACGCTCGGCGTCGACCAGGGCCCGTTCAACATCTACAGCCTGCCGGGCATCACGGCGGTCACGTCGTTCGGGTCAGTGGCCTTCGTGATCTACCTGACCACGGCCGCGCTCGACTCGGTGGACTCCGGCCTCGAGCAGTCCGCGCAGATCCTCGGCGCGTCCCGCTGGAAGGTCATCCTGGGGATCACCTGGCCGCTCGTCACTCCCGCCCTGCTGGCGTCGACCCTGCTGGTGTTCGTGCACAGTCTTGCGCTGTTCGGGTCGCACGCGATCCTCGGTCTGCCGGTCCAGATCTACACGCTGCCGACGCGCATCTATTCGCTGTTCGCGTTCCCCCCGGACTACGGCGCGGCCACCGCGCTGTCGATGGTGCTGGTGCTCCTCACCATCGGAGTCCTCTACCTCCAGCGTCGGCTGCTGAAGCGCCGGTCGTACGTCACGACCGAGGGCAAGGCAGGGTTCCAGGCGCAGGTCGACCTCGGGAGGTACCGGTGGCCGGCGTTCGTCGCCTGCCACGGGTTCTTCGCGTTCGCGGCGTACCTGCCGGTGCTGGTGCTGGTGCTGGCGTCGCTCACCAAGTCGCGGGGGCTCGGCTTCGGGTGGGACAACCTCACCTGGGCCAACTATCAGTACGTGTTGTTCGAGTACTCCCTGACCCAACGCGCCACCGTCAACACCCTCATCCTGGCGGCGTCCGCCGCGACCGCAGGGATCGTCCTCGGGGCGCTGATCGCGTACATCAACCTTCGGCTCAAGGTCCGCGGGGCCAAGGTTCTCGACTACCTGTCCACCATTCCACTGGGGTTGCCCGGCGTCGTGCTGGCCGTCGGTCTCGTGCTGGCCTGGATCAGGCTGCCGATCGCGATCTACGCCACGATGTGGATCCTGCTGATCGCGTACCTGACCCGGTTCATCCCGCTGGCCGTGCGCTCGGCCGACAGTGCGCTGCGCCAGATCGACCCGTCGCTCGAGGAGGCGTCACGTATCAGCGGCGGCTCGTGGCTACGCAGCATCGTCGAGATCACGCTGCCGCTGATGAAGGGCGGCATGGTCGCCGGCTGGTCGTTGATCTTCGTCCAGGTGATCGGTGAGCTCGCCGCGACCATCCTGCTGTTCTCGGTGGGCAACGAGACCGTGGCGGTGGCGATCTACCAACGCTCGGAGGAAGGCCACCTCGAGGAGGTCTCGGCGCTCTCGGTCCTTGTCCTGCTCGCGACGGCGGTCGTGCTCGGTCTGGCCCGCCGACTCACCGGCGCCTCAGTCACCCGCTGGTAGACGCCACGAACTGGAGGACTGCATGGGTACGATCGAGGTCACGAAACTGACCAAGAGGTACGGCGACCACCACGCCGTCGATGGTCTCGACCTGTCGATCGAGGACGGTCAGTTCATCACCCTGCTCGGCCCGAGCGGTTGCGGCAAGACGACGACGCTGCGGATGCTGGCCGGCTTCATCCGACCCGACGAGGGCACGATCACCGTCGACGGCCGCGAGCTCTCGTCACCCGCGCGGGTCGTGCCGCCCGAGGAGCGCGGGATGGGGATGGTGTTCCAGAACTACGCGCTCTGGCCGCACAAGACCGTCTACCACAACGTCGCGTACGGGTTGCGGATGCAGCGGCCGCGACTGGCACGCACGGAGATCCGAGCCCGCGTCGGCGCGATGCTGGAGGTGGTGAGCCTGCCGGGCTTCGAGGACCGGTTCCCGGGCCAGCTCAGCGGTGGACAGCAGCAGCGAGTGGCCCTGGCGAGGTCGCTGGTCACCGAGCCGTCGATCCTGCTCCTCGACGAGCCGTTGTCGAACCTGGACGCCAAGCTGCGCGACCGGATGCGCGACGAGGTGCAGGAGATCCAGCGCCGCACCGACATCACGTTCGTGTATGTCACGCACGACCAGGGGGAGGCGATGAGCATGTCCGACCGGATCGCCGTGATGCGCTCCGGCCGGCTCGAGCAGTTCGCCCCACCTCGGCACGTCTAC
>JBOHDE010000153.1:0-9704 GCA_050699035.1 Nocardioidaceae bacterium
CATCCCGGCTCAGGCCTGGTCGAGGAACCGGTCGAAGACCCGCGTGCCGAACTCCAACGCGTCGACCGGCACTCGCTCGTCGACCCCGTGGAACAGCGCACTGAAATCGAGGTCGGCGGGCAGCCGCAGCGGCGAGAAGCCGAAGTTGCGGATGCCGAGCCGGCTCCAGGCCTTGCCGTCCGTGCCGCCGAACATGAGGTACGGCGCGACCAGGGCTCGGGGATCCTCGGCGGTGAGGCTGGCGCGGATCGCGTCGACGACGGCGCCGTCGAACGTCGTCTCTACCGACACGTCGGTGTGGATGGTCTCGCGGGTCACTCGGTCGCCGAGCAGCTCGTCGAGGGTCGCGTAGAACTCCTTCTCCAAACCCGGGATGATGCGGCCGTCGAGCGTCGCCGACGCCTCACCGGGTACGACGTTGGCCTTGTAGCCGGCCTGCAGCATGGTCGGGTTGGTGGTGTTACGGATGACGGCGTCCATGATCCGCGCCGCGGAGCCGAAGTGCTGGATCAGGAGGGTCGGGTCGGCCTCGTCGTAGGTCTCCCCCACCACCTCGGCGACGACCTGCAGCAGCTCGGCCATGGCGGGTCGCACGTGCACCGGCCACTCGTGGGCGCCGATCCGGGCCAGCGCCTCGCTGAGCGCGGTGATCGAGTTGTCGAGGTGCCGCATCGAGCCGTGGCCGGCGTTGCCCTTGGCGGTCAGCTTGAGCCAGGCGATGCCCTTCTCGGCGGTCTCGATCAGGTAGATCCGCCGATCGTTGACGGTGACGCTGAACCCGCCGACCTCGCCGACGGCCTCGGTGCAGTCCCGGATCAGGTCGGGGTGGTGGTCGACGATCCAGTGCGCGCCCTTGCGACCGCCCGCTTCCTCGTCGGCGGTGAACGCGAGCACGACCGGCCGCGACGGGTCGGCCTTGGCGCGCGCCCGCGCCCGCACCACCGACAGCACCATCGCGTCGAAGTCCTTCATGTCGATGGCACCCCGGCCCCACAGGTAGCCGTCCACGATGTCGCCGGAGAACGGATGCACCTGCCAGTCGGCCGCCTGAGCGGGTACGACGTCGAGGTGCCCGTGGACCAGCAACGGGTCCCGGTGCCGGTTGCCGTCGTGCTCCCCCCAGCGGGCGACCACCGTCGTACGCCCGGGCTCGGACTCGAACAGCTGCGACTCGATGCCCACGTCGTCGAGCAGACCGGCCACCAGCTCGGCCGCCTTGCGCTCCCCCGGCCCGTCGGCGTCGCCGTAGTTGGAGGTGTCGATCTGGATCAGGTCCTGGCAGATCTGGACTACCTCGGTGCTCGGGTCGTGGCGCGCTGGCCGTGGCTCGGTCATAGGCCCATCCTCGCACTCCGCCGATGCGAAAAAAGCCCCTCCCGTTTGCTACAGTTACGGCCGCGCTCGGCGGTACCGTCGAGTCAGGTCCGGGTGGCGGAATAGGCAGACGCGCTAGCTTGAGGTGCTAGTCCTCGTAATAGAGGGTGGGGGTTCAAGTCCCCCCTCGGACACCGTGCAGAACAGACAAACCCGCAGGTCAGACGGCCTGCAGGTCTTGTAATTCTCGGCCGCAGAGCGTCTGTGGTCACACATTGGTCACAACGCCTCATCGTGCGGCCTCGAGCGCACCGGACCGTGCCGGACCACGGAGTACGCCAGTCCGAGACCGTCCGCCGCCGCGATCGCACCGCCCGACCCATCAGTGTCCACGGCACCGAGGGTAGCGACGCCTAGGGTGAGCAGCATGCTGTTGCCACGTCCGCACTGGCTGGGCTGGACCTGGGCACTCCGGGTGATCGACCTCGACCTGCGGCTCCCCGGCGAGCGCGTCGACGGCGTCACGGTCGCCTGGTCCGCAGGCGGCAGGTCCACGATCGTAACGTGCACCGGCGACATGCTCGAGGTGACCGGTGACGTCGACGCCGCGGCGTCTCGTTTCCACCTCGACCTCGACGCCGCCGCCGTTGACGAAGCGTGTGACCGGTCGGGGCTCTCGCCGGCCGTCCCCCGATGGGTACGTCGGCCGAGGTGCGCCGACCTCTGGACGTTCTGCGCGGCGTATGTCTGTGGCGGCGACCCCGACTCGGCACCGGTGCGGGCGGTCTTCGACCAAGATCCGACCCCCGACGACCTGCTGAGCACCGGCCATGACCAGCTGGTCGCCCACGGGCTCAAGCCCAGCCGGGCCGACCACCTGCTCGGCGTCGCCACCATGTTCGCCGACGAGCCCTCGGCGTTCACCTCCGCGGCACTGCTCGCCCTGGACGCCGACGCCGCGGTCGCCCGGTTGGCCCGACTCCCCCACATCGGCAAGAGCCGGGCCGTCGAGATCGCGACCGGGCCACTCGGACACGACGACGTGCCCGCCGACCTCACCCCCCACCGCGACCGGCTCGTCGAGCTGCTCGACCTCTCCTGGCAGGAGATTCAGCGGGTCGTCGCCGCAATGGCTCCCTACCGCGGCATCGCCACCGACTCCCTGCGCGACGCCGTCGCCGACTGATGCCCGGCTTCGACGTCCACCCCGCCACGCCGCAGCGCTGGCCCGACGTGGTGACCGTGATGGGCATCCGCGGCGACCCGTCGCGCTGCTTCTGCCAGTACTTCCACCTGCGCGGCAAGGACTGGTCCGCCGGGCGGACCGACGACTTCCGCGACCGGCTGTGCGCCCAGGTGGCGGCCGACGTCGCGCCCGGCGTGCTCGCGTACGACGGTGGCGACCCGGTCGGTTGGTGCCAGGTCGGGCCCAAGGAGAGCTTCGCCCGGCTGGCGTCGTCGAAGGCCAGCGCTCCCCAGCCCGACGACCCGGACCCCGACCACCTGTGGGCGATCACCTGCCTCGTCGTCCCGGCCAGACAGCGTCGGCGCGGTGTCGCGCACGACCTCCTCGAAGGCGCCGTGGCCCACGCCACCACCCATGGCGCGACCACCGTCGAGGCCTACCCGGTCGACACCGACGCCAAGGCGGCGGTCACCAGCGCGGAGCTCTACCACGGCACGTTGGCGATGTTCCTCGCCGCCGGCTTCACCGAGCTGCGTCGCCCGCTGCCGACCCGCGCTGTCGTGCGGCTCACGACCGGCTGAGGAAGCCCGAGCGGCGACGCGGCGTTGCACCAGGAGTGAAGGATGTCGATGTCGTCGTGATCGGGGCCGGGCAGGCCGGCCTCTCGGCTGCGTACCACCTGGTCCGGATGGGCTTCCAGCCGTACGACGAGGTCGTCGTGCTCGACCGCAACCCGGCCTCCGGCGGCGCCTGGCAGCACCGCTGGCCGACCCTGACGATGAGCGACGTGCACGGGATCTTCCAGCTGCCCGGCAGTCGCGTGCCCGACTCCCACGGTGACGAGCCGGCCAACGACTTCATCCCTCGCTACTTCTCCGCGTACGAGGACCGCCACCAGCTCCCGATCCTGCGGCCCGTGACTGTACGCACCGTGCGGGACGCCCGCGCTGGCGGCCTCGAGGTCGTCACCGACCACGGCAGCTGGACGGCGAACTCGCTGGTCAACGCCACCGGCACCTGGGACCGGCCGTTCGTGCCGGCCTACCCGGGCATCGAGACGTTCCGGGGCCGTCAGCTGCACACCGTCGACTACCGCGGGCCGAGCGACTTCGCCGGTCAGCACGTGGTCGTGGTCGGCGGCGGTCACTCGGCCCTGCAGCTGCTGGCCGAGATCTCCGACGTCGCGACGACGACCTGGGTGACCCGTCGCCCGCCGCGGTGGCGCACCTGGGCCTCGCTCAGCCCCGACGACGGCCGCGCCGCGGTGGCGAGGGTCGAGGACCGGGTACGTCAGGGGCTGCCACCCGAAAGCGTGGTCAGCGTGACCGGACTACACGTCCGGCCCCAGGAGGAGGCTGCGAAGCAGCGCGGGACGTACGACCGCGAGCCGATGTTCGACCGGATCACCCCAGACGGCATCCACTGGCCAGACGGTCGGACCCAGCGAGCGGACGTGATCGTCTGGGCGACCGGGTTCCGCGCCGCGCTCGGGCACCTGGCGCCGCTGCACCTGCGCGAGCCGTCCGGCGGTGTCCGGATGGTCGGCACCCGTACGGCCCGGGACCCGCGGGTGCATCTCGTCGGCTACGGGCCGTCGGCCAGTACGGTCGGCGGCAACCGGGCCGGGCACGCCGCGGCCCGCGAGATCCGCGACCTGCTCGGACGCGCCGCCGCCTGACGGTCAGAGCAGCACGGCCACCGTGTGGATGGCGATCCCGGCCAGCCCGCCGACGACCGTGCCGTTGATCCGGATGAACTGCAGGTCCCGGCCGACGTGCAACTCGATCCGCTCGGCGGCCTCCTTGCCGTCCCAGCGGTTGATCGTCTCCGAGATCACGGTGGCGACCTCGCTGCCGTACGTCCGCACCGCGTAGCCGACCGCGTCGGCGGCGTACCCGTCGAACCGTCCGCGCAGGCCCGCGTCGGCCCGCAGCCGGTGCCCGAGGTCGATCAGTCCCTCGACCGCACGTCGGCGCAGCACGCCGTACTCCTCGTCGATGGACTGGACCATCGCGGAGCGGAGCGCGTCCCACGCCGCGGTCACGGTCGAGCCCATACCGGGGTGGGTCATCACGCGTCGCTTGAGCGCCTCGGCCCGGGCCATCGTCTCCGGGTCGTGCTGCAGGTCGTGGGCGAGCTGGGTCAACAGGTCGTCCACCGCCGCCCGCGCCGGATGGTCGGCATGGTCGCGTACGTCCGCCACCCAGGCGAGCGCCTCCTGGTGGATCCGCTCGATCACCTTGTCGTCCAGCCACTGCGGCGACCACCAGGGCGCCCGCGCACCGACCACCTTGGCGACCGTCTCCTCGTTCTCGGTCAGCCAGCTGTGCGCCTCGACCAGCACCAGGTCGACCAGCCCGTGGTGTGCCCCGTCCTCGAGTACCGACGCGAGCAGATGACCAGCGATCGGGCTCAGCGGTTCCTCCATCAGCCGCGGCAATAGGGCCTGCTCGACGAACGCCGTGACGTCGTCGTCGCGCAGGGAGACGAGCCCGTGCCGGACCAGCCGAGCACCTTCGTCGACGACCAGCCGGCTGTGCGTCTCGTCCACCAGCCAGTCGCCGACCCGCCGGCTCACCTCGGCCGCGGCCACCTTCTGGCGGGCGACATCCTCGGACAGGAAGTTGGTGGTGACGAACTCCTCCAGGCTCTGGCCGAGCGCGTCCTTGCGGTTCGGGATCAGCGCGGTGTGCGGGATCGGCAGACCGAGCGGGTGCCGGAACAGCGCGGTGACCGCGAACCAGTCGGCCAGCGCGCCGACCATCGCTGCCTCGGCCCCCGCGTTCACGAAACCCCAGGCGCCGTCACGGTCTCGGGTCAGCAGGTAGACGACAGCCGCCAGCAGCAGCAGCGAGAGCGCCACGGCACGCATCTGCTGCAGGCCGCGGCGGCGCGCCAGATCGGGTTCGCTCAGGGTGAGGGTCGCCATGGGTCGATCTTGCCCGAATAGGCTGCGCTCATGAGCCACCCGCGTGCCGGACAGCCCGTCGAGCCGACCGACCTGGTGGACGTCGCCAAGCTGGTCAGCGCCTACTACACGCTCCACCCGGACCCGGACGATCCCGCGCAACGGGTCGCGTTCGGCACGTCGGGGCACCGCGGCTCGTCCTTCGACACGGCGTTCAACGAGGACCACATCGCCGCGACCAGCCAGGCGATCTGCGAGCAGCGCGCCGCGGCCGGGGTGGACGGACCGCTGTTCCTCGCCAAGGACACGCACGCCTTGTCCGAGCCGGCCCTCGTCACCGCGCTCGAGGTCTTCGCCGCGAACGGCGTCACCGTGCTGGTCGACTCGCGGGCCGGCTACACGCCCACGCCGGCGCTCAGCCACGCCATCCTGGGCCACAACGCAGCCGGTCGGGGCGGCACGGCCGACGGCGTCGTGATCACGCCGTCGCACAACCCGCCAGGCGACGGCGGGTTCAAGTACAACCCGCCGGACGGAGGACCTGCGGGTGGCGACATCACCACCGGCGTGCAGGACCGGGCCAACGAGCTGCTCGCCCAGGGTCTCGACGGGGTGCGCCGCATCCCGTACACCCGTGCGCGTAGCGCGGACACCACCGGGACGTACGACTTCCTCGCGGCGTACGTCGACGACCTCCCGGCGGTCGTCGACCTGGACGCGGTGCGCTCGGCGGGGGTACGGATCGGCGCCGACCCGCTCGGCGGTGCGTCGGTGGCGTACTGGGGTGAGATCGCCGATCGGCACCGGCTCGACCTCACCGTGGTCAACCCGTTGGTCGACCCGACCTGGCGGTTCATGACACTGGACTGGGACGGCAAGATCCGGATGGACTGCTCGTCGCCGTCGGCGATGGCCTCCCTGGTCGCACGGCGCGACGAGTTCGACCTCGCGACCGGCAACGACGCCGACGCCGACCGGCACGGGATCGTCACGCCGGACGCCGGACTGATGAACCCCAACCACTATCTGGCAGTCGCGATCGACTACCTGTTCGCGCATCGCGAGGGCTGGCCCGCTGCTGCCGCCGTTGGCAAGACGCTGGTCAGCTCGTCGATGATCGACCGGGTCGCCGCCGCACTCGGCCGGCGACTGGTCGAGGTGCCAGTCGGCTTCAAGTGGTTCGTGCCTGGGCTGGTCGACGCGTCGGTCGCGTTCGGCGGCGAGGAGAGCGCGGGCGCGTCGTTCCTCCGGCGCGACGGGCGGGTCTGGACGACGGACAAGGACGGCATCACGCTGTGCCTGCTGGCGGCGGAGATCACCGCGGTCACCGGCGAGTCACCGAGTCGGCGTTACGCGGCGCTGGTCGAGCGCTTCGGGGATCCGGCGTACGCGCGCATCGATGCTCCCGCGAGCCGTGCGGAGAAGGCCGTGCTGGCGTCGCTGTCGCCGGACCAGGTCACGGCGACGTCGGTCGCCGGAGAGCCGATCACCGCGACCCTCACCGCGGCGCCGGGCAACGGTGCGGCGATCGGCGGGCTCAAGGTGCAGACCGAGAACGGCTGGTTCGCGGCCCGGCCCTCGGGCACCGAGGACGTCTACAAGATCTACGCGGAGAGCTTCCGCGGTGCGGAGCACCTGGCCGAGATCCAGGCGTCCGCCCGCGAGGTGGTGGCCGCCGCGCTCGCCGCCGCCCGCTGACTTGTCAAACGGTTTCGACTGCAGGTGGTCGATTCCGTCTGACAAGTCAGCCGGTCAGCGATAGATCGCGCCGTCGGCCTGGCCCAGGTAACGCACGAAGTGCAACGCAGACGGAGACCCGTTGAGGTCTGCCCCGAACCAGCCCGTGGTGGCCCCAGCCCTGATCGGGTTCTCGTCGGGCCAGGCGAAGGCGGTGTCATGGATCGCGCCGCGAGCGGTGTAGGCAGTCACCTGGACCCGCGCGTCCTCGACGTCCCTGGCGTGTTCGTTCGTCACCTTGCCGACGAAGCTCACGGTCGGCTCCTGCGCCGTCCGTCGAACGCTGTGGACCCGCAACCATGGCGCTGACCACGCATCGTCTGGCGAACCCTCGACTGCCGTGAAGGTGTAGCGCACGGCCGACGACGGCGCGCTGCCCCGCCACATGAACGACGTCCGGCCCCCGACTCCCAGCCAAACCAAGTGCGGCCAGCCGGTGTACGACCCGACAAGGGTGTCGTTGCGGTCGTAGAAGCTCAGCTTCACGCTCGGATGAAGATGACCACGTTCGGTGTTGTTGAGCAGCTCGCCGACGACCTTGCGGTTGCCTGTAGGCCCCCGCCACCAGCGTGTGCCGACCACGTGCAGGCCGGGACCGTACGCGACGAATCGGATCCGGTACGGCGTCGACGACGTCGCAGCCATCGGCTGACGACCGACTCGCAGCCGGTACTTCCCCGCCGGCAGCTCCTTCCAGATCTCCTCGAAGGTCTTGCCGCTTCGCTGCGACACCGCCAACGGCGCCGCGCCACACGCGCCGTACAGCGACAGCCGGAAATTGGACGGCAGGTCGCCCAGCATCGCCCATATCCGCCGGGTGTCCGTCAGCTCGAACGAGTACCAGTCCACATCCGACCGATACTGCAACGTGTTCGTCTCCCACACCCGGTGTGTCAGCGGCCGAGCCGCCGAACAATAGTGCGGCGCATCCGACACCCCTGACGCCGGAACCGCCACCAACAACGACGAGGCAACCGCGGCGACCGCGCCCCACACCACTAGCCGAACCCGAGACATCATGTCCCCCCTCATCTTGACCAGCGAGCGGATCGTACAGCCTCCAACCACCCTTTGGGCAGACTGAGCGCATGACTTTCGCGCCCGCCCCCGACCGGTACGACTCCACGCCCTACCGCCGCTGCGGCCGCAGCGGCCTGCGGCTCCCACCGCTGTCCCTCGGCCTGTGGCAGAACTTCGGCGACGACCGGCCGCGCGAGACCCAGCGCGAGATCGTGCGCCGGGCCTTCGACCGGGGCGTCACGCACTTCGACCTGGCCAACAACTACGGGCCCCCGTACGGCGCCGCCGAGGCCAACTTCGGCCGGATCCTCGACACCGACCTAAGCCCGTTTCGCAACGAGCTGGTGATCTCTACCAAGGCCGGGTACGACATGTGGCCGGGGCCGTACGGCGACCACGGCTCGCGCAAGTACCTGCTGACCAGTCTGGACGACTCGCTGCGCCGACTCGGCACCGACTACGTGGACATCTTCTACAGCCACCGGTTCGACCCCGAGACGCCGCTCGAGGAGACGATGGGCGCGCTCGACACCGCCGTCCGGCAGGGCAAGGCGCTGTACGCCGGCGTCTCGTCCTACAGCGCCGAGCGCACCCGGGAGGCGGCCGAGATCCTGGCCGGCCTCGGCACCCCGCTGTTGATCCACCAGCCGTCGTACTCCCTGCTCAACCGCTGGATCGAGCCGGACCTGCTGGACACGCTGGAAGACGCCGGCGCCGGTTGCATCGGGTTCAGCGCGCTGGCCCAGGGACTGCTGACCGGCAAGTACCTCGACGGCATCCCCGAGGGTTCGCGGGCGTCCCGTCAGGGCACCTTGTCGAGCCGCCAGCTCGACGAAACCACGCTCACCCGGATCCGCCGGCTGAACGACCTCGCGGCCGACCGCGGCCAGAGCCTGGCCCAGCTGGCGCTGGCCTGGGCCCTGCGTGACCCCCGGATGACGTCATTGGTGATCGGCGCGAGCAGTGTCCGCCAGCTCGACGAGAACCTCGCGGCCCTGGACCGCCCGGACTTCACCGCCGACGAGCTGGCCCGGATCGACGAGGTGGCCGTCGACTCCGACGTCGACCTGTGGCGGGCCTCCAGCCGACGCTAGGTCACGCCGGCGGGTCGCCTTCGTGCAGGCCGTCGCGGTCGAGTAGCAGCCACCGGGTGATGCCGATCGTGCGAAGGAAGGCGAGGTCGTGACTGGCCACGACCAGCGCACCTCGGTACGCGTCCAGGGCCTGGCTGAGCTGACGCACGCTGGCCAGGTCGAGGTTGTTGGTCGGCTCGTCCAGCATCAACAGCTGCGGCGCTGGCTCGGCGAGGAGCAGGGCGGCCAGGGTGGCCCGGAACCGCTCCCCGCCTGACAGCGTCGCGGCCGTCTGGTCCGAGTCGCGGCCACGGAACAGGAACCGGGCCAGCCGGGCACGGAGCGTGTTGTTGTCGGCATCCGGCGCGAACCGCGCCACGTTGTCGACGACCGAGAGCGTGTCGTCGAGCAGGTCGAGCCGCTGGGGCAGCAGCCGCGCCGGCACCGGGACGGCGATCTCGCCGGC
>JBOHDE010000154.1:0-9697 GCA_050699035.1 Nocardioidaceae bacterium
AGGTATGGAACGGGGCGCCCCCGTACCAGAAAAACCACCGTCATTCGCGCAACCTCGGCGGGAGGATCCGCGCATCCTCGGCGGGAGGGTCTGCGCACCCTCGGCGTGAGGAGGGGGCGGGTTATCGGCTGTTGATGATCTCGTCGGGGGAGCGGTCGACAAGGCCCTGAGCGTCGTCGGCGAGCCGGCGCAGCCCGGCGACCATCAGCGCGATCACGGTCTGGACCTCCTCGCTGGCGGTCTCCGGGTCCTCGGCCTGCGACACCGACATGCCGGCCGCGCTCAGCGCGCCGAAGAACACCCGGGTGAACGTCTCGAGGATCGACTCGTCGATGTTCGCCTCCTTGAGCACCGACCGCACGATGTCACGCACCAACCCGAAGCTGCTGCGCTCCTCGATCTCGCGCCACCGTTCGTACCCCAGGGCGACCGGGCCCTCCTGCATCACGATCCGCCGGTAGCTCTGCTCCTGGCACACGTCGAGGAACGAGCGGACGCCGACCAGCGCCTTCTGCCACGGGTCCTTCTCGCGGCGCACGTCGCGGGTGATCTTCTTGACCGCGGTGGCCTCGCAGCGCTCGAGCACCGCCTCGAACACGGCCAGCTTGCCGTTGTAGTGGTGGTAGAGCGCACCCTTGGTCACCCGCGCCGCGGCGACCACCTCGTCGAGCGAAGTCCCGGAGTAGCCCCGCTCGGAGAACAGCGCCTCGGCGCTCTCCAGCAGCGCCTTGCGGGTGGACTGGGAGTACTGCTGCCGTCGGGACGTCTTGCGGGTGGTCTTCCGCAAGACCTTGGCCGCCTTCGCCGGATGCGTCATTCGGCCAGCATAGGACCGACCGAGGGTACGGATGTGACGCCCGTCTCACGCCGTCGACTTGCATGCCGCCGGAACTTCACATACCTTGAGTACGTACCAACGGTATGTGAAGAGAGGAGCAGACCATGACCTGGGATGCTTACCATCGCCGCGACACCGTGACCCGAGACGCCATGGCGATCGCTGAAAGCCGACGCGACGGCGTGCTCGCCTGGTCCGACATCCCGGACGCAGAGGCGACCTTCGGGACACCTGACAAGCTGGTGGCCGCGCTCCAGATGCGCTGGCACACCCGACTCTCCGGCGCCGTCGAGCGCGAGCTCGCCGAGCAGCCGTGGGACCTTGAGGCCGCCGTCGTCCATGCGTGGCGGCAGACCGCTGCCGCGATGCCGGGAGTCCGCGCCGTGCTCGATGCGCACGCCGACTCCCCGACGATGCTGGCGGCCCGCCGCAAGGACTGGCTGCTGCTGGCCACGGCGGCCGGGGTGGCCGGCTTCGACGATCCGTCGGCGGCTCATCTCGGTGAGCTGGTCGAGGAGCGCGCACGGTCCGTTGTCGTCGACCGCACGATCCCCGGCCCGCGCAGCCACGACTCGTGGTTCGGCCGGCTTCGTCAGGCACTGGTGGCCTGACCGACTGACCAGCGACCCGCGGCAGACGCGACGAACGGACCCCCGTCCGGCTCCCTGAGCCGAGGCGGGGGTCCGGCACGTTCGGCGGTGCGACGCCACCGGGTCGGAGCGTGGCAGGATGAGCCGGTGACTGCGACACCAAGCGTGAGCTACTCCATCACTGTCCGACTCGAGCTGCCGGCGGGAGGCACCGCGGTCAGCTCGCTCACCGCCGTCGTCGAGCAGGCCGGTGGGATCGTCACCGCACTCGACGTCACGGCCTCGGGGCACGAGCGACTGGGCATCGACGTGACCATCGCGGCCACCGACACCGCCCACGCCGACAGCCTGGTCGACGCGCTGCGCGCCATCCCGGACGTCGACGTGCACAAGGTCTCCGACCGCACGTTCCTGATGCACCTGGGCGGCACGATCGAGATGCAGAGCAAGCACCCGATCCGCAACCGTGACGACCTGTCGATGGTCTACACGCCCGGGGTCGCCCGGGTCTGCCAGGCGATCGCCGACAACCCCGACGACGCCCGCCGGCTGACCGTGAAGCGCAACGCGGTCGCGGTGATCACCGACGGCTCGGCCGTGCTCGGCCTCGGCAATATCGGACCGGCGGCCGCCCTTCCCGTGATGGAGGGCAAGGCCGCGCTCTTCAAGCGGTTCGCCGGCATCGACGCGTGGCCGATCTGTCTGGACACCCAAGACGTCGACGAGATCGTGCGCACCTGCGAGATCGTCGCCCCGGTGTTCGCCGGCATCAACCTCGAGGACATCTCGGCACCACGCTGTTTCGAGGTCGAGGCGCGGCTGCGCGAGAAGCTCGACATCCCGGTCTTCCACGACGACCAGCACGGCACGGCGATTGTGGTGATGGCTGCGCTGACCAACGCGCTTCGCGTAGTGGGCAAGGAGATCGGCGACGTACGGGTCGCGATGTCGGGTGCGGGAGCCGCGGGTACGGCGATCCTGCGGCTGCTTCTGCGGGCCGGGGTCAGCGACGTCATCGTGGTCGACATCGACGGCGTGATCCACCACAGCCGTGAGGGCATGGACGACTCGATCCGCTGGATCGCCGAGCACACCAACAAGGCTGACTTCGTCGGCGACCTGGCCGGTGCGCTCACCGATGCCGACGTCTTCATCGGGGTGTCTGCGCCCAACCTGTTCGGAGCGGCCGAGGTCGCCACGATGGCCAAGGACGCGATCGTGTTCGCGCTGGCCAACCCGGTGCCCGAGGTCGACCCGGCGGTCGCTCGCGAGCACGCGGCTGTGGTGGCGACCGGACGGTCCGACTACCCCAACCAGATCAACAACGTGCTGGCGTTCCCCGGCGTCTTCCGCGGGCTGCTCGACGCGCACAGCCGCACCATCGACGACGACACGCTGCTGGCGGCCGCCACGGCGATCGCGTCGGTGGTGACCGAAGCCGAGCTGAACGCCAACTACATCATCCCGAGCGTCTTCCACAACGACGTGCACCACGCCGTCGCCACCGCCGTACGCGAGTCCGCGGCGAACCCGGCCGCCGACCTGGACAGCCCGGGGTCAGGCGCTGTCGGTGCTCCCGTCGGCGAGCAGGTGTAGCTCCTCGCCGAGCGCCTCGTCGATCACCCGCGCCAGCTCGTCGCGGAAGACCGACACCACGGCCTGGGCCGCCACCGGCAGAACCGCCTGGATGCGCTGCAGCATCTCCGGCCACTGGTCGTCGGGCATGCCGGCCTCGGTGAACGGGTGCCAGATCCGGGCCCGGAACTCGTCGACGAACATCTTGGCGACGAGGTTCAGGTGCTCCGACAGCACCGGCAGCATGCCGAGCACCGACTCCTGGTCGAGCCCGAGCGCCATCGCCTTCGCTCCCGCTCGCACCAGGGACGGGCGCGTCATCAACAGGTCGCCGTCGTCGAGCTGCTCGACCAGACCGAGGTCGGCCAGTCGCCGCAACAGCTCCTCGTCCTGCTCGACGCCGGCCAGCCCGGCCAGGTCGGCCCGGCTGATCTGTTCGGGCTCCTCGACCTGGCCCAGTGGGTTGGCGAGGGTGCCGAGCAGGTCGAGGGCGTGCACCGCCGGGACCGCGGCATGGCTGAGCAGGGCCTTTTCGACCGCGCCGAGGGTGTACCCGCGGTCGATCAGGTCTCGCACCAGCCGCAGCCGGCTGGCGTGCTCCTCGCCGTAGTAGCCGGTGCGCCCCACCAGCCGCGGCGGGGGGATCAAGCCACGGCTGGCGTACGCACGCACGTTGCGCACGGTCATCTCGACCGCAGCGGCGAGCTGGTCGATGGTCATCTCGGCCTTCGGTGCGCTCAACGTCGACCTTCCCCACGCGTACAGGTGCCTTGACATGGCACATCCTACATGTGACAGTGACAATGACACATAGTGAGTGTTGAATTCTTGCCCACCCTCGACGAAGGGTCACTCGATGATCGTCACGGCTGCCGAGGCGCCGTCCGCGGGTGGTGCGCCGCTCGACCAGATCGCGGTCGTGATGGCGTTCACGACGGTCGTGTACGGCGGGCTCCTCTGGGTGATGTACCGGGAACGCACCGGCAACCGCACACTGGTGGGCGCGGCCGCCGACCGGGTCGCCGAGCGCGACGGCGGCCCGCGCTGGTTCGCGCTGCCGCTGGCGATCCAGGTGGCGGGCGCACTGTCGGGGGCGGTCGGCCTCTACTGGGACGTGTCGTTCCACATCTCCCGTGGCCGCGACGAGGGGCCACTGGCGAACCCCGCTCACTACCTGATCTTCCTCGGCCTGATCGCGATCTTCGCCGGCGGCGCGCTGGCGCTATGCCTGGCCGACGACCGACTCCCGCGCCGTACGCTCCGCCTCACTCGGGCCTGGCGGGTGCCGTTCGGACCCGCCATCTCCACCGGCGCGGCGCTGTGTGCCCTAGCCGGCTTCCCGCTCGACGACGTGTGGCACCGGCTGTTCGGCCAGGACGTGACCGAGTGGGGGCCGACTCATGTGGTGATGATCGGCGGTGTGCTGATGTTGCCGTACACGATGCTGCTCACCTGCGCGGAGGTGCGGCAGATCGCCGGCTCGCGCTGCCGGCAGGCGATGGAGTGGGTCGCGCTGGTGGTGCTGGCCGCCGGGCCGGTCGCCTTCCTGCTGGAGTTCGCGTACGGCGTGCCGCAGTTCCCGCTGATCAACGACCCGATCGTGCTGACCGTGGCCACCGTGGTCACTTTCGGCCTGGCGGCGCTGCGCGGCCGACGCTGGGTGGTCACGGTGTGGCTCGGCTACGCCGGGCTCCAGGCCGGCCTGCTCGCGCTCAACGTCTGGGTGTTCGACGCGCTGACCCCGTGGCCGCCGCTGATGGTGGGCGGTGCGCTGGTGGCGGTCTGGCTCGCCCCCCGGGTCCGCCCGACCGTTGGCTCCGGCGCCGTGACGGGTGTCGCGATCACGGCCGGACTGCTGGTCGTGGAGTACGCCTGGACCGCGGCGACCAGGCCGATGCCGTGGCCGATGGAGATGATGCCGTGGACGGCCCTGTTCTGTGGTCTGGCCGGCGCCGGTACGGGTGTGGTCGTCGCGTGGATGCACCAACGGCTGTCCGTCGCCGGTGACCCGGTGCATGCCCGGGCGCCGGCTGGTCGGCCACACCTGCTGGCCGCGCTCGGCGCCGCCGTCGTGGTCGCGGTGTTCGTCGTCAACGTGCCGCCCGCGGGCGAGGCGTCGGCCGTGGCGACGGTCGAGGTAGAGGAGGTAGCCGGCGGCGACCGGCCCACCGGCTATCTCGAGGTGCAGGTCGCGCCGGCGGACGCAGTCGACGACGCGTACTGGTTCGAGGCACTGTCCTGGCAGGGCGGCGGCGCGGTCCGCGGCACCATGGACGAGGTGCGTCCCGGTGTCTACCGGACCGACGAGCCACTGCCGTTGTACGGCGAGTGGAAGACGCTGCTGCGTCTGCATCAGCCGTTGCACACCCTGGTCGCGGCGCCGATCTACCTGCCCGGTGACGCCGCCATCCCGGCCGAGGAGTATCCCGCCGTCGACGGTCCGCGCGACTTCGTCGAGGAGCAGCTGATCTTGCGGCGCGAGGAGAAGCAGGACCTGCCGGCCTGGCTGTGGACCTCCGCGTACGTGGTGGCCGGCGGCCTGTTCGCCACCCTGTTCGGCATCGTGGCCGTCGGCTACGCGCTGGCGGGCAGCGGACGCGCCCGACGTACCCCTCGACCGATCCTCACCCGACCGACGGGAGCACGGGCATGACGTTCACCACCAAGGACGGCCTGCATCTGCACGTCCGCACCGACGGACCGGACGACGCGCCGGTGACGGTGCTGCTCGCGCACTGCTGGACGGCCGACCTGGAGCTGTGGCGCTACCAGGTGCGCGACCTGCGGGCGGCGTTCGGTGACGGCGTGCGGGTGGTGCGTTACGACCACCGCGGGCACGGCCGTTCCGACGCGACGCCCGAGCAGGACGCCACGATCGACAACCTCGCCCGCGATCTGTCCGACCTGATCGACCAGCTGGTACCGACCGGCCCGATCGTTCTCGGCGGGCACTCGATCGGTGGGATGACGATCATGGCGCTGGCCGCGCGGCGGCCCGAGCTGTTCACCGAGCGGGTCGTGGGGGTGCTGTTCGTGAGTACGTCGAGCGGTCGGCTCGATCGAGTCACCCTCGGCCTGCCCGAACGGGTACGGGACCTGATCCCGCCGATGCTGGCGATGCGGTCGAGGATGGTCGGTCGCCGGCGTCGCCGCAGCGCACCCGCCATCGAGTCGACTATCGTCCGGCGGTTCCTGTTCGGGTCGCCGATGCGCGCAGCCGATCACCGGCTCGCGGTCGACTCCCTCATCAACACTCCGGCTGCGTCGATGAGCGGCTTCTTCCACGACCTGATGCGGCATGACCGAGCGGACGCGCTCGCCGTGCTGCGCGGGACGCCGGTGCACGTCGTGGTGGGCGAGCAGGACCGGCTGACACCACTGTCGCACCATCGCCGGCTGGTCGCCCAGATGCCGTGGGCACGGTTGACGGTGGCGCCCGGAGCCGGCCACATGCTCCCGCTCGAACGTGACCGGGTCGTCTCCGATGCGCTGCTCGGACTGGCGCGACAGCAGGTCGGCGTACTCGCTCCTGGTGCGGAGGATGCCGACATCGCGGTGTGACCTTGCGGGGTACGCGATGATGGACCCATGACCGACGGACCATCGGCGACGACGCCCCTCGCCGGACGGTTGCTGGTGGCCACGCCGTCCCTCGCCGACCCCAACTTCGCGCGCGCGGTCGTGCTGGTGCTCGACCATGGCGACGAGGGGGCGCTCGGCGTCGTGATCAGCCGGCCGACCTCGGTGCTCGTCGCCGAGGTACTGCCCGACTGGGCCGAGCTGGTGAGTGGACCCGACGTGCTGTTCGCCGGCGGGCCGGTGCAGACCGAGTCCGCGCTCGCCGTCGCGATCCTGGCCGGCGGTGGTGACTCCGTGCCGGTCGGGTGGCGGCCGCTGTACCCCGGTGCGGGGCTGGTCGACCTCGATGCCCCGGTGGAGCTGGTCCGCGACGTGCTGAGCGGGATGCGGATCTTCGCCGGCTACTCCGGCTGGTCCGAGGGCCAGCTCGAGGAGGAGATCGCCGAAGGGTCCTGGTACGTCGTACCCGCGGAGACCACCGACCTCGTGACGGGCGACGCCGAGACGCTGTGGCGGCGGGTGCTGCGGCGGCAGCCGGGGGAGCTGGCGTTTGTCGCCACCTGCCCCGAGGACCCGTCCCAGAACTGACCGCCCCGATGCCGGCGGCCGGCCGGCTGTCAAAGATTGCCCAATTGGGCAAAATTCGGCCCGGTTCACGCCGGTCCAAGGTGGAACTTTGCCCAATTGGGCAAAGTTCCACGTCGCCCGTGCCCCGTCCGCCGACCTGTCGTGCCGAGGTTGCGCGTAGCTGCGTCCTGAATGCTCAGGTCGCGGGCGGCTTAGACTGGGGCGGGTGAGCACTCAGCTGAGCCCCGGCGTGCAGACCGTCGAAGACGAGCGCACCAAGCCGACCCTCGACGACGGCGACCACGAGCGCTTCTCGCACTATGTGCCGAAGGACAAGCTGATGGCGGCGATGGTCGAGGGCACGCCCGTCATCGCGCTGTGCGGCAAGGTGTGGGTGCCGAGCCGTGACCCGCAGAAGTACCCCGTCTGCCCCGAGTGCAAGGAGCGGTGGGAGTCGCTGAAGAAGGGCGACGACGACGGCGGCTCCGACGACTGAGCGAGTCGTAAACGGTTGGCGGCACTGTCAGGGGCACACGTAGCATCTGGTCATGACAACAGTGCCCGTCCCCACCGGGCGGGTCACCGTCGGCATCGTCGCGCTGGTGCTGCTGATCGCGTTCGAGGCGATGGCGGTCGCGACCGCGATGCCGGTCGCGGCGCGTGAGCTCGACGGCCTGTCGCTGTACGCCTGGTCGTTCACCGGCTTCCTGATCGCCGCGCTGTTCGCGACCGCGGTGACCGGCGAGGTGTGTGACCGGATCGGGCCGGCGGCGCCGTTCCTGGCCGGTGTGCTGGCGTTCACGGTCGGGCTGCTGGTCGCCGGCTTCGCCCCCGGAATGGTGCAGTTCGTCGCCGGCCGGATGATCCAGGGTCTCGGTGGCGGGGCCGTCATCGTGGCGCTGTACGTCGTCGTCGCGCGGGTGTACGACGAGTCGGTCCGCCCGCGCATCTTCTCCTTCATGGCCGCGTCGTGGGTGATCCCGTCGATCGTCGGTCCGCTGGTGTCCGGCTTCATCACCGAGCAGTGGACCTGGCGGCTGGTCTTCTGGGGCACGGCGCCGTTCGTCGTCGTACCCGTCCTGCTGACCCTGCCCGCGCTGCGCCGGATGCCGCAGCCGGCCGCTGTCGCGCATCGGCGGGGTCGCGCGCCGCTGGCGTTGTCGGCGGCGGTCGGCGCGGGGGCGCTGCAGTACGCCGGGCAGCGAGTCGAGCACGACGACTGGGCCGTGGCCGGCCTGGCCGCGGTCGTCGGCGTCGGCCTGCTGGTCCCCGGTCTGCTGCGGCTGCTGCCGGCCGGGACACTCCGGGTGCGGCGCGGGCTGCCGGCCGTGGTGGCGCTGCGCGGCGCGATGTGCGGAGCCTTCTTCGGCGCCGAGTCCTACGTCCCGCTGATGATGGTCGAGCACCGTGGGCTGTCAACCACGCTGGGCGGTCTGACGCTGACCGGCGCCGCACTGGGCTGGGCGTCGGCGTCGTGGTGGCAGGGCCGCCCGACGATGCGCATCCCGCGGCAGCGGCTGGTGGTCGTCGGTGCCGTGCTGGCGACGACCGGGATCGCGCTGGCCGGCCTGGCCGCGGTGCAGACCGACGGGTTCACGGTGCCGGCCTGGATCGCGGCGGTCGGCTGGCTGCTCGGCGGCGCTGGGATGGGGCTGGGCATCTCCTGCATCTCGGTGCTGCTGTTCGAACTGTCACCGGTCGCCGACCAGGGCGCCAACTCGGCGGCGATCCAGATCGCCGACGCCCTGGCCAGCATCGTGATGATCGGCACCGGCGGCGTGCTGTTCGCGCTGCTGCACGGCACCCAGCCGGGGGTGGTGGTGTTCGGCAGCATCTTCGGGGTGATGGTAGCCGGCGGATTGGTCGCGGTGGCAGTTGCCACCCGGGTCGCGGCCCCGGTCAGGCAATCGGTGCGGGTGACGGCGTGACCGCACCGATCGCCTGACCAGCCGTCGTCACGGACGCGTGTCGGCCACCGTCACGTCACAGCTGACCGACTCCGTGGCCTGCGGGTCGCTCTCGGACGTGACCGACAGCGTCACCTGGGTACGGACCCGCGCGCCGGGCTCCATGGAGACGAACACCTCGTGCGTGTACGTGTCGCCGTTGTCGACGCCCGCCACCTCGCGCGGCATCCAGACCTCCCAGCCGCCGGTGGCCTCGGCCGACAGCCGCAGCACATCTCCTTCGACCATCGACTGGACGTCGTCGGGCTGGGTGCCCGACACGTCGGCCGCCACCCCGGTGTTGGTGACCGGGAACTGGCACTTGGCGACCTTGCCCGGCCGGACGCCGGACGGCTCGCCGTTCTCCGCGTCGACGCCGCGCTGGTGCGGACCGGAGCCGTCGAGCGACCGGACCGCCACCTGGTAGCGCAGGACCCCGGCCTCGTCCCGGTGCTGGTCGAGCACGTACAGCTGTAGCCGGTTCGCCTCGTCGACGTGCTCGAACTCGCTGCCGGAGTCCGTGCCGGTCTTGAACAGCGCGTCGGCGAGCTGGCGGTAGTCGCCCAGGGACACCATCGCGTCGGTGCCGTCCGGCCGTTCGA
>JBOHDE010000155.1:0-9600 GCA_050699035.1 Nocardioidaceae bacterium
GGGCTACGTCGCCCGCGCGGGCGGACATACGCGCAACCTCGGCGCGAAGGGAGGGGCTACGTCACCCGCGCCGGCGGACATACGCGCAACCTCGGCGCGAAGGGAGGGGCTACGTCACCCGCGCCGGCGGACATACGCGCAACCTCGGCGCGAAGAATGGGGACATACGCGCAACGTCGGCGCGAAGAAGGGGGGTGCCTGCCGGGGGTCAGGGCCAGGTGCGGGCGTCGACCAGCACCTGGTCGTCGTCGAGGACGTCGACCGACGTCACCACCGGGGTGACCCGCAGGCCCTCCTTGACCTGGCGGGTGACCCGGTCGAGCACCTGCGTCGCCTCCGCGTCGTCGGTCAGCAGCAGCTCGCAGCGCAGCACGTCCCGGTCATCTGTCCGCTCCACCACGAACCGGGCCGCCGTCACGCCGCCGGCCGCGACCAGCCCGGCGACGACTTCGCGTGCCTGGTGCGGGTGGACGAACATGCCGCGCACCTTGACCGCCGCGCCGGACCGGCCCAGCACGCCGGCAAGCCGCAGGTCGCCGTCCGGCCCGACCGTCCACCGCGACACGTCACCGGTGCCGAACCGCAACAGCGGATAGCCCGGGCGCAGCACCGTCACGACCACCTCACCGGTCGCGTCGTCCGGCACCGACCGGCCCGTCTCCGGGTCGCAGAGCTGGACGTATACGTCGGTCGAGACGGCCAGGCCGTCGCCCGGGGTCGTCTCGAAGCCCAGCAGCCCGACCTCGGCCGTGCCGTAGGCCATCAGCACGGTCGGCACCCGCTCGCGCAGCCGGGCGCGCAGCGCTTCCGGCAGCGGCTCGGCCGTCACCAGCGCCTTCGCCAGCTGCCAGCGACCTGGGTCGAGCCCCTGGCCGTCATACCGCTCGACCAGCGACGCGAGGTAGCTCGGCAGGCCGATGTACGCGGTGACACCGAGGTCGGCGATCACCTGCACCTGCACCTCCGCCGCGCCGACACCCCCGGGTACGACGGCGGCGCCGACTGCCCGGCAGCCCTCGTCGAACATCACGCCGGCGGGGGAGAGGTGGTAGCTGAAGCAGTTGAGCACCACGTCGCCGGGCCCGATGCCGCAGGCCCGCAGCGCCGGCGCCCAGTTCCACGGGTCGGTCCCGGCCAGCTGCGCCTCATAGATCGGACCCGGCGAGGCGAACATCCGGACCACCGGCACATCCGGCGCCAGCAGGCCGCCGAACGGCGGTGACTCCCGCTGCAGGGCGGGTACGGCGTCCTTCGCCAGGACCGGCACGGCGTCCAGCGCGGCGAGGTCGGACAGCTCGACCCCGTCGAGCCGGGCGGCGACACCGGGCACCTTCGCGGCCGACTCGGCGAGCTCCGAGAGCACCCGGTCGTGCAGCCGTTGGCGGTACTCGTGCAGCGCAGCAGTGACAGTCATCCGGACCCCCGTACTCATAGCCAGCGCTTGCGGCGCTTGTAGTGCTTGACCTGGCGGTAGCTCTTCTGGCCGCTCTCGCCGAGACCGAGGTAGAACTCCTTGACGTCGGGGTTCTCGGTCAGCTCGGCGGCGGGTCCCTCGAGCATGATCCGGCCCTGCTCGAGGATGTACCCGTGGTCGGCGACCTCGAGTGCCCGGCGCGCGTTCTGCTCGATCACCAGCATGGTGATGCCGACCTCGGCGTTGAGGGTGCGGATGTAGCCGAAGATCTCCTGCACCAGCAGCGGGGCCAGGCCGAGGGACGGCTCGTCCAGCATCAGCAGCCGCGGCCGGGCCATCAGCGCTCGGCCGATCGCGAGCATCTGCTGCTCGCCACCGGACAGGTAGCCCGACACGCGGTTGCGCAGGTCGGCGAGCGCGGGGAAGTACGTGTACACGAGGTCGAAGTCCTCGGCGGCCCCACCGCCACACGCGTACGCCCCGGCGACCAGGTTCTCGTGCACGGTGAGGTGGTCGAAGACGTGCCGGCCCTCCATGCACAACGACAGCCCCAGCCGTACCCTCGCCGCCGCGTCGAGGCGGGTGACGTCCTGGCCGTCGAACGTGACCGAGCCGTCCGTCACCTCGCCGTGCTCGGTCGGCAGCAGGCCCGAGATCGCCTTCAGCGTGGTCGACTTGCCGGCACCGTTGGAGCCGAGCAGGGCGACGATCTGGCCCGGTGGCACCACCAGGGACAGGCCGCGCAGGACCAAGATGACCTCGTCGTAGATCACCTCGATGTTGTTGACCGCGAGCAGCGCGCCGGGGGCGACGCCCGGGTCGGGCCCGGGCGTCCCCTCGGCCGTCGTCGCGGACCGGCTGGTCACTCCGGCGTCACGCCCGCGTCGAGCTGCTTCATCGTGCCGCCCTCGACGACGTAGACGCCGGTGCCGGTCTGGCCGCGATGGGAGTCCGCGGAGAACTCCACCTCGCCGGTGCCGACGACGCCGCCGGTGTCGATCGCGCCCATGCCCTCCAGCGCGTCCTTGATCGCCGGGCCGCTCAGGTCGCCGTCCTCGAGTGCCTTCGCGATGCCCTCGGCCATCATGTGCATGGTGTACCAGCCCTGCACGTAGTGCACGCCCTTCTCCTCCAGCGAGGAGCCCTCGTCCTCCAGGAACTTCTCGATGTCCGCGTGGCCGTCGGCATCGGCGCTGCTCGGAGCGAACGGCTGCACGAGTACGTGGCCCTCGGCGGAGTCACCAGCGGTCTCGATGAACAGCTCGTCGGAGCACCAGTTGAGGCAGACGATCTTCATGTCGAGGCCTTGCGCCACGATGTCCTTGGCCACCTGCGCCGCGGGGCTGGAGACGTTCTGGATGACGATGTACTTCGCGCCCTGCGACTTCGCCTTCGACAGCAGGCCGACGAAGTTGGGCGCGCCGGCCGGCATCGGGTAGGCCTTCATGGTGAGGTCGAGACCCTTCTCGCCGATCCAGTCCTGCCCGTCCTGCAGCGGCGCGAGCCCGAACGGCGAGTCGTTGTGCAGCATCGCCACGTCGGCCGCACCGCCCGCGTCCTCGGCGATCCAGTTCAGTGCCACCCGCATCTGGTCGGAGTACGTCGGGGCGACGACGAAGTTGTACGGTGCCTCCTCCGGGTCCGTGAGCACTTCGGCGTACGACGCGGACATGAACGGCAGCTCGTCGGCCGTCACCTTGTTCATCAGCGCCTCGGAGTCACCGGTGCCCCAGCCCTGGATGGCGACGACCCCTTCGTTGACGTACTCCTTGTAGAGCCGTTCGGCCGTCGGCACGTCGTACGCGTAGTCCTTCGAGATCGCCTCGATGTCGCGGCCGTCGATGCCTCCGTCGGCGTTGCGCCACTTGACGTACCCGAGCATCCCTTCGTTGTACGGCGTGCCGACGTCGCCGGTGGCTCCGGTGAGATCGGCGATCACCCCGACCTTGATCGGGCCGTCGCCTTCGGCGGACTCGTCACCACCACCCCCGGGCGCGCACGCGGTCAACGCCAGCGTGGCGGCCGCCGTGAGGGCTGCCGTCCGGCGGATGTTCTTCATCGCGATCTCCTTTGTGGGGTTGCGTTTACGGCTCAGGTCAATAGCGGAACGGCCAGAACCGGAGGTAGTCCTTCATGCGCTGCCAGATGCGGTCGAGGCCGCGTGGTTCGAGCAGCAGGAACAAGATGATGACGAGACCGAAGACGGCGTTCTCGATCGCCGGCAACCGGCCCGACAGGAACGGCAGCGAGTCGCCGACCGCGCCGATCGACTCGTTGAGCAGCACCGGCACCAGCATCATGAACACCGCGCCGTAGCACGCGCCGGCGATGCTGCCCAGCCCGCCGACGATGATCATCGCCAGGTAGAGGATCGACACCTCGAGCGTGAACGACTCCCAGGTGACGGTCTCCGTGTAGTGCGCGGACAACGCGCCGGCCAGCCCGACGAACCCGCTGGAGACGGCGAACGCGGTGACCTTGGCCCGGGTCACGTTGACGCCGATCGCGCTGGCGGCGATGTCTTGGTCGCGCACCGCCATGAACGCCCGGCCGAGCCCGCTGCGGAACAGGTTGCGAGCTCCGAGGACGGCGAGCACGGCGCAGCCGAGCAGCACCCAGTACCACTGGAACTCGAAGTACTCCCGGGTGATCTGGTAGCCGCCGATGTGGAGGCGCTCGACTGACAGCGGGGCGCTGCCGTCGCGCAGGAAGGTCCACCGGCGGGCGATGAAGACGATGATCTCCTGGCTGGCCAGCGTCGCGATCGCCAGGTAGAGGCCCTTCAGGCGCAGCGCCGGCAGCCCGAACAGGGCACCGGCGCCGGCGGTCAGCACTACGGCGCACAGCACGGAGACCGGCATCGGCAGCTCGGCCCGCTCGTAGAGCAGGGCGGAGGTGAACGCGCCGACCGCGAGGAAGCCACCCTGGCCGAGGGAGATCTGGCCGGTGAAGCCGACCAGGATGTTGAGGCCGACGGCGCCGATCACCGCGATCAGGATGGTGTTGACGATCGACAGCCAGTAGCGGTCGAGGACGTACGGCGTCGCGAGCAGCGCGGTGACCAGCAGGGCGAGGCGGAGGTACTCGGCCCGGGTGTGCCGCAGGGCCATCTCGCGCTGGTAGCTGCGGTGGTAGATGCCGGTCGCCGTCGCGGCCATCTCAGACCCGCTCGATCCGGGTCTCGCCGAACAGGCCGTACGGGCGGACCATCAAGATGGCGATCAGCAACAGGTACGGCACGATCGTGGCCAGGCCGGCGTCGTAGTAGCCGCTGACGTACTGGGTGAGCAGGCCGATCACGAGGCCGCCGACGATGGTGCCCGGGACGGAGTCGAGGCCGCCGAGGATCACCACCGGGAACACGTACAGGCCGAACGTCGCGAGTCGTTGGCTCACCTCGCTCACGTCGCCGAGCAGGAGACCGCCGACCAGCGCGCTCACCGCGGCCAACGCCCACGACATGGCGAAGATCCGGCGCACCGAGATGCCCATGGTCAACGCGGCCTGCTGGTCGTCGGCGACCGCCCGCATCGCGATGCCGTGCCGACTGCGCTGGAAGAACACCGTGAAGGCGGTCAGCACGACGGCGGCGATCGCGATCACCAGCAGCCGGCTGAGCGGGACGGACGTGCCAGGGAGCAGCTGGATCGCGGTGCGCGGCAGCAGCGGCGGCTGGGACACCGCCTTGGTGCCGAAGATCATCTGCACGACCGCGCGCAGCAGGGCGGCGAGCCCGATCGTCACCATGATCACGCTGATCGCGTTCTCGCCGACCAGCGGGCGCAGTACGAGCCGCTCGATCAGGACGCCCAGCACGACCGCGAACAGCACGCCGACCACGACGGCGACGGTCAGCGGCAGGCCGAACACGACGAAGGAGGAGTAGACGACGTAGGCGCCGATCATCAAGAACTCGCCCTGCGCGAAGTTGATCACGCCGGTCGCCTTGTAGATCAGCACGAAGCCGAGCGCCGCCAGGGCCAAGATGGCGCCGTCGGACAGGCCATAGACGGTGAGGTTGACGAACGTGTTCATCGGCGGCCGCTCCAGACCGGGCGCTGCGTGACGCGCGCGGGCGGTGCGTAGCCCTGGAGGTCGCGGATCTTGAGGTCGATGGTGCGCTTGACCGACGTGCCGTCCTGGTAGGCGACGGCGTTGGTGATGCTCACCGACTGCTCGCCGCGGGCCAGCGCCTCGATCAGGTCGCTGTAACGCTCGACGATCACGTTGCGCCGCACCTTGCGGGTGCGGGTGATCTCGTCGTCGTCCGGGTCGAGCTGCTTGAAGTGCAGCAGGAAACGGCGCACCCGGATGCTCTCCGGCAGGTCCTGGTTGGCCCGGTGCACCTCGCCGGTGACCAGGTCGTACACCTCCGGCTTGGCGGCGAGGTCGGTGTACGTGGTGAACGTCAGGTGCTCGTGCTCGGCCCAGGAGCCGACCGTCTTCGGGTCGATGGTGACGAGTGCGGTGATCTCGTCGGTGCCGAAGACCACGGCCTCCTCCACGTACGGCGAGAACTTCAGCTTGTTCTCGATGAACGCGCTGGAGAACTGGGTGCCGTCGGCGGACCGCTGGACGTCCTTCGCCCGGTCGATCACCACGAGATGGCCGTCGTCGAGATAGCCCGCGTCGCCGGTGTGGAGCCACCCGTCCGCGTCGACCGACTCGGCGGTCGCCGCGTCGTTGCCGACGTACCCGGAGAACACCGATGCCGACCGCAGCAGGATCTCGCCGCTGTCGGCGATCCTCAGCTCGGTGCCGGGGATCGGCTCACCGACGCTGTGGAACCGCACGTCCTCGTCGCGGTGCAGCACCGCGATGCCGCAGATCTCGGTCTGGCCGAAGATCTGCTTGATGTTGACCCCGATGGCGTGGAAGAAGCGGAACACGTCGGGGCCGAGCGGGGCGCCGCCGGTGTAGCAGCGCCGGATCCGGGCCAATCCGAGCTGGTCGCGTACCGGGCGCAGCGCGACGGCGTCGGCCAGCAGGTGGGCGAGCCGCAGGCCGGGGCCGGGCTTGCGGCCCTGCACCCGGAGGCCTGCGACCCGGTCGCCGACGCGGTAGCCGAGGCCGAACACCATCCGTTTGAGCCAGCCGGCCTCGTCGATGCGCACTTGGACGTCGGACAGCATCGACTCCCAGATCCGCGGCGGGCTGAACATGACGTGCGGACCGATGTCGCGCAGGTCGCTGCGCTGGGTGGCCGCGTCCTCGGGGAACGACAGCGTCATCCCGCGAGACAGGCCGCAGGCGACCGCGATCATCTGCTCGCCGATCCAGGCCAGCGGCAGGAACGACACGAACCGGTCCTTGGGGCCGAGCGGGTCGACCTCGGTGAGGTGCTCGGCCATCGCCAGCAGGTTGCGATGGGTCAGCTTGCCGAGCTTGGGCTTCGACGTCGTGCCCGACGTGGTGCAGATGACCGCGACGTCGTCGGGGTCCCCGCCGGCGACGGAGTCGGCCAAGAAGCCGTCGTGCTCGGCGCCCCAGGCCCGGCCCTGCTCCTCCACCGCGGTGAAGTCGGCCAGCCACGGCTCGGGGTAGGTCTCCATCCCGTGCGGGTCGTAGAAGACGACGGTCTTCAGCTGGGGGAGCAGCGGCTTGACCCGAAGCAGCTTGTCCACCTGCTCCTGGTCCTCGGCGACCACGACGGCGGCGCCGGCCGTGGTCAGGATGTGCACGATCTCCTCGTCGAGGCTGGTCGGGTAGATGCCGACGACGGCTCCGCCGAGCGACTGCACGGCGAGCTCGGCGACCAGCCACTCCGGCCGGTTGTCACCGAGGACGGCGACGATGTCGCCCCGTCGTACGCCGAGGGCGGCGAGGCCGTGGGCGAAGTCGCGTACCCGGTCGGCGTACTCGCGCCACGTGATCGGCTGCCAGATGCCGTAGAGCTTCTCCTGCAATGCGGTGCCGCCCGGGCGCTCGGCGGCCCGCTCCGCGAGCAGCCGCGGGAACGTCTGGTCGGGCCCGTCGGAGGCGCGCGGGCTCACGCGTCGGCTCCCAGGTAGGCCTCGACCACGGCGCGGTTGGCGCGTACGGCGTCGGGTGTGCCGTCACCGATCAGCCGGCCGAAGTCGAGCACGCTGATCCGGTCGGAGATGTCCATCACGACGCCCATGTCGTGCTCGATCAGCAGCACCGTGACGTGGCGCAGCTCGTGCACGTCGAGGATGTAGCGCGCCATGTCCTCCTTCTCCTCGGCGTTCATCCCGGCCATCGGCTCGTCGAGCAGCAGCAGGGCGGGCTCGACGCACAGGGCCCGACCGAGCTCGACCCGCTTCTGGATGCCGTACGCGAGGGCGCTGACCGGCTGGTGGCGGTGCGCCTGCAGCTGGAGCAGGTCGATCACCTCCTCGACGAACTCGCGGTGGCGCACCTCCTGCCGCCGGGCCGGCCCGAACCACAGCATCGACGCCAGCAGCCGGTGCCGCATGTGGATGTGCCGGCCGAGCATCAGGTTCTCGAGCACGGTGAGGTGGCCGAACAGCTCGATGTTCTGGAACGAGCGGGCCACGCCGAGCCGGGCGATCCGGTGCGGGCGCAGCCGGGCCAGGTCGTGGGTGGCCGGCTCGCCGGCGTCGTCGCGGACGTGCAGGAATGCTTGGCCCTGCTGGGGTCGGTACAGCCCGCTGAGACAGTTCAGCAGGCTCGACTTGCCGGCACCGTTGGGCCCGATGACCGCGTGCACCTGGCCCTGGGTGACCGTGAACGACACGGCGCTGAGCGCGTGGATGCCGCCGAACCGCAAGGACAGGTCGCGGATCTCGAGCAGCGGCTCGCCGGCCGGCACCCGGCTGGAGTTGAGGCTGAAGCGGTAGGCGCGGGACACCATGGGAGGGACCCTATGTTTTCACTATCTGGAAACGCAAGAGTAAATGCGGAACTCGCCTCCGATGATAGGTTACGTCCCGTGCATATCCGGAAGGCTGCGGGGAGGTGACGGCGTGACCGAGACGGGGGATGTCGCCCGCGGCACGCTCGGCACCGTGCGCAACGCCGTGCTGCTGCTCGACCTGCTCACCGACGGGCCTGCGTACCAGCAGCTGACCGACCTGGCCGACCGGTCCGGGTTGTCGGTGCCGACCGTGCACCGGCTGCTGCGCTCGCTGGTGCTGGCCGATCTCGTCGAGCAGGACGCCCGGTCCTCCCGCTACAGTCTCGGCCCGGAGGTGACCCGGCTGTCGCACCGCTACCTGGCCCGGCTGCCGATCCTCGGCGCCCTGTCGCCGTACCTCGTGTCGTTGCGCGACAGTCTGCAGTCGACCATCCAGGTCGCGGTGCTGGTACGCGCGACCGTCGTGTACGTCGACCGGGTCGACGGCGCCGACGGCGGGCCGTACCGCGACAGCCATCGGGTGGCCGCGGCGCTGTCCACGGCCTCCGGTCGGCTGCTTGCGGCCAGGGCGGACGACGACGTCTGGAAGCAGGCCGTCGCCGCCGCTGCCGATGGAGATGTCGATGTCGACGACGCCACCCGGCAGAGCTGGGCCGGCGCGACCCACCTGGTGTCGCCGCCGCTCGGCCTCGGCACGCCGGGGGAGGTGGCGGTGCCGGTGATCGACGCCGCGGGTCGCCCGGTCGCGGCACTCGCCGCCGCGCTGGCCGCCCCGGACGACGAGACCGCGGCCGCCCAGACGGCAGCGCACCTGGCCCGCGCGGCGGTCGCCGCAGGACGGACGCTCGGGCATGGCTGACGACCTGGAACGCTGGCGGCACGTCGCGGGCGGGCTGGTCTGGGCGACGCCGTACACCGAGCTGTACCGCCCCGACCCGCCGTACGACGCCTGGTTCGTCGGCGGCCGGGTCAACCTGTCGACGAACTGCCTCGACCGGCATCTCGACGCCCGGGCCGACCGTCCCGCGGTGCTCTGGGAGGGCGAGCCGGGTGACCGCGTCTCGCTCAGCTACCGCGAGCTGCACCAGCAGGTCGAGCGGTTGGCCGCCGCCCTGCGGGCGATGGGGGTCGGCGTCGGCGACCGGGTCGCGCTGCATCTCGGGTGGCTGCCCGAGACGGTGGTCGCGATGCTGGCCTGCGCTCGTATCGGTGCTGTGTACACCGTGATCCCGGTGCCGCTGCCGGTGGAGGCGCTGGCGCTGCGGCTCGCTGACTTCGCCCCACGGATCCTCTTCACCCAGGACGGCGGGTGGCGCCACGGCGCGATCCTGCCGCTGAAGGCGCGCGC
>JBOHDE010000156.1:0-9534 GCA_050699035.1 Nocardioidaceae bacterium
CACGTGATGGCGCACGAGTCGTTCGAGGACGACGCGACCGCGGCGTACATGAATGAGCACTTCGTCAACATCAAGGTCGACCGCGAGGAGCGGCCCGACGTCGACGCGGTCTACATGGCGGCCACCCAGGCGATGACCGGCCAGGGCGGCTGGCCGATGACGGTCATCCTCGACGGCGACCGCGCGCCGTTCTTCTGCGGCACCTACTTCCCGGACCAGCCGCGGCACGGCAGCCCGTCGTTTCGGCAGGTCCTCGAGGCGCTGACCCAGGCCTGGAGCGAGCGCCGCGACGAGGTGCAGCGGATCGGTGCCGAGGTCACCGAGCACCTGCGCGTGAAGCGATCGGTCTCGGCCGACGGCCCGCCGACCGGCGACGACCTGGCCGCAGCGGTCCGGCAGCTCGCGACGACCCTCGACCCGGTGCACGCCGGCTTCGGCGGCGCACCGAAGTTCCCGCCGTCGATGACGCTGGAGTTCCTGCTCCGTCACGCCGCTCGCACCGGGGACGACGACGCGCTGGCGATGGTCGAGAAGACCTGCGAGGCGATGGCCCGCGGCGGCATGTACGACCAGCTCGGCGGCGGCTTCGCGCGGTACGCCGTGGACGCCGCCTGGGTGGTCCCGCACTTCGAGAAGATGCTGTACGACAACGCGCTGCTGCTCCGCGTCTACCTGCACTGGTGGCGGCAGACCGGCTCACCGACGGCCGAGCGGGTGGCTCGGGAGACGGCCGACTTCCTGCTCCGCGAGCTGCGGACGCCCGAGGGTGGTTTTGCGTCGGCGCTCGATGCCGACAGCGAGGGCGTCGAGGGCAAGTTCTACGCCTGGACGCCGAAGCAGCTGGTCGAGGTGCTCGGTCCGGACGACGGCGCGTGGGCCGCCGAGGTTCTGGAGGTCACCGCCGACGGCACCTTCGAGCACGGCGCATCGACCCTGCAACGCTTGCAGGAGCCCGACGACGTCAGCCGCCTCGACGACGTACGGGCTCGACTGCTCGCGGCGCGTGACGCCCGGGTGCGACCCGAGCGGGACGACAAGGTGGTGGCCGGGTGGAATGGCCTCGCCATCTCGGCGCTGGCCGAGAGCGGCGTGCTGCTCCAGGAGCAGGCGTACGTCGATGCGGCCGGGCGGTGCGGTGAGCTGCTCTGGTCGGTCCACGCGGACGGCAACGGACGGCTCCGGCGGGTGTCCCGGGACGGCGCGGCCGGGCGCCACGCCGGCGTGCTCGACGACTACGCGCTGGTGGCCGACGGCTTCCTGTCATTGCTCGCGGTGACCGGCGACCCGGTCTGGTGGGACCGGGCCGGACTGCTGCTCGACCAGGTGATCGAACACTTCGCCGACGGGCAGGGTGGGTTCTTCGACACGTCCGACCAGGCCGAGCAGCTGCTGCAGCGGCCCGCCGACCCGACCGACAACGCGTCGCCGTCCGGCCAGTCAGCCGCCGCCGGCGCCCTGCTCGGCTATGCGGCAGTGGCCGGGTCCGGACGTCACCGCGACGCGGCCGAAGCGGCGCTGTCGGTGACGCGGCAGCTGGCGACGACGGCGCCGCGGTTCGCCGGCTGGGGCCTGGCCGTCGCCGAGGCAGCGGTGGCCGGACCGATCGAGGTGGCCGTGCTCGGTGACCCCGACGATCCCGCCCGGGCCGTGCTCCAGCGGACCTCGCTGGCCGCGGCGGCGCCGGGCGCCGTCGTGGTGATGGGTGAGCCCGGCTCGACCGCCGTACCCCTTCTGCAGGACCGACCGCTCGTCGACGGTGCGGCGGCGGCGTACGTCTGCCGGGGATTTGTCTGCGAGCGCCCGGTCACCGACCCCGCCGACCTGACCGACCTGCTCGCGGCTTCCGGCTAGTCAGCGCAGGGAGTACGTCGCGATCGAGATGCCGACGTAGTGCGTGATGAACGCGATGATCGTCAGCGTGTGGAACACCTCGTGGAACCCGAACCAGCGGGGCGCCGGGTCGGGCCGCCGGAAGCCGTACACGAACCCGCCGACCGAGTAGAGCGCGCCGCCGACGATCATCAGCGCCAGGACCGAGACTTTGGCCTCGCGGGCGAAGTCGGGCATCCAGAAGATGGCGGCCCACCCCATGGCGAGATAGACCGGCGTGTAGATCCAGCGGGGCGCGCTCAGCCAGAAGACGCGGAACGCGATGCCGGCCAGGGCACCGGCCCAGACCAACGTGAGCAGGATGCGTTCCTCGGTGCCGTCGAGCAGCAGCAACGTGAACGGTGTGTACGTGCCCGCGATCAGCAGGAAGATGTTGGAGTGGTCGAAGCGTCGCAGCATGTCGTCGACATGGCGAGGCAGGTCAGTGCGGTGCATCACGGCGCTGACGCCGAACAGCAGCACGGCCGAGGTGGCGAAGATCGCGGAACCGATGCGGGTCGTCGCGTTGGGGGAGAGCGCGACCAGCACGATGCCGGCCGCGATCGCGACCGGGAGGATGGCGGCGTGCAGCCAGCCGCGGAGCTTGGGCTTGAGGTGCTCGACGGCGTGGTGAAAGCGCTCGCCGGACTCGTCAACCGCATCGTGCACGGCGTCGCGAGCCGCGTGGATGCGTTCGGACCCGGTCATATCTCAACTACTTTCCCCTGAGCGGCCAGACCCAACCGTACCGACGGTACATAACCCGGCGGGTGAGCACCCCGACGGCGTAACCTGACCGGTGGGTCTGGGTCCAGGACAACACCACGGGAGCTGGCGTGCCGGGATTGTGGGATGTCGTGTACGGGGTGTACGAGCGACGCGTCCAACGGGACCTCTCGCCCGAGCGGGTGCCGGCCCATGTGGGAGTGATCGTCGACGGCAACCGCCGGTGGGCGCGCTCGTTCGGCGCGAAGACCGCCTCCGGGCACGCCGCCGGGGCGCAGAAGATCATCGAGTTCCTCGGCTGGTGTGACGAGCTCGACGTCGAGGTCGTGACGTTGTGGCTGCTGTCGACCGACAACCTGTCCCGACCGCCCGACGAGCTCGAGCCGCTGCTCGGGATCATCGAGCAGCTGGTGGACGACCTCGCCTCGACCGGCACCTGGAAGGTCCATCCGGTCGGCGCGCTCGACCTGCTGCCGGCCCGGACGTCCGAGACGCTGAAGGAGGCCGCGGCCCGCACCAGCGACATCGGCGGCATGACCGTCAACGTCGCCGTCGGGTACGGCGGACGGCGCGAGCTGGCCGACGCGGTGCGCTCGCTGTTGCACGAGCACGCGTCGAAAGGCACCACGATCGAGGAGCTGGCCGAGCTGCTCGACGTCGAGCACATCGCCGAGCACCTCTACACCCGCGGGCAGCCCGACCCGGACCTGGTCATCCGTACGTCCGGGGAGCAGCGGCTGTCCGGGTTCCTGCTCTGGCAGAGCGCGCACTCGGAGTTCTACTTCTGCGAAGCCATGTGGCCCGACTTCCGGCGGGTCGACTTCCTGCGCGCGATCCGGGCCTACGCCGCCCGCCAGCGCCGCTACGGCTCCTGAAGGTTGCCACGAGCGCCCACCTCGCTGACTGGCGCGTTGCGTAGGCCCGCTGTCCGGTTTGTCCCTACGCAACGCGCCAGTCAACGGCAGCGGGGGCCCACTGCCGTTGACACGCGACTGGGGGCGGTAACCGGGTGCCGGTGGGTGGACCCGCCTGCATTCTGCGGACACATGTCGGCAGATCACGTGCGGCGGGCGGACTCGCGTGCATTGTGCGGACACGTGTCAGCAGACGACGACCCGGGCCGATCTCGGCGTGCCTGGGTGACTTCACCCCTCGAACCTTCACTTTCGGGCCTGATTCCGGGCTCAGAATGTCGGTTCGGAGGGTGACGCTGTCAAACGCCGGCTGGCAACAGCAATTTCGTCGGTGACGACCGTCACCACGTGGCCGGACCGCACGAGACCTGCGCCCGCGGGGCTATCTGAACCGGACCGCCAACCGCAGACCCACCCACACATCCAGCAGGAGGGCCTCAATTGGGCAGTCTTTGACACCCGATGGCAACCCGGAGTCGATCATGCCGGCGAGCTGCCCGTGTGGCCTCGCAAGACAGTCGAGCAGAGTGCAGAGGCGATCGTCTCGATGGCGGTGCTCGACGCCGGCGGCCCGACCGGTCAGTACGTCGAAGACGCCGGCCCGGTCCCGTGGTGACGGCTTCCGGTGGTACGAAGTCTTCTAACCCGAACGGGAATGTTTGAGTTATCGTGACTGTTGTAAGCCGAACAATCGTGTTCAACTTACAACAGGAGGAGTTTGGTCATGTCCGACGCGAGCACAGTGAGCAGGGCCGGCACGCCGAGCAGCCCGCACCCACAGAGATGGAAGATCCTCGGCTTCCTGGGCGTCGCCCAGCTGATGCTGATCCTGGACGTCACCGTCGTCGCGATCGCACTGCCGCACCTGGCGACCGACCTCGGGCTGGCCCGAGACACTGTCACCTGGGTCGTCAGCGGCTACACCCTCACTTTCGGTGGCCTGCTCCTGCTCGGCGGCCGCGCCGCCGACCTGTTGGGGGCACGCCACCTCGTCCAGGCGGGGCTGCTGCTGTTCGCAGCGGCGTCGCTGGTCGCCGGGCTGGCCACGTCCGGTCCGATGTTGCTGGGAGGCCGCGTCGCCCAGGGCGTGGCGGCCGCTGTGTTGTCGCCGGCAGCCCTGTCGCTGGTGGTGACTCTCTTCGAGGGTGACGAACGCAACAAGGCACTCGGTGTGTGGTCGGCGCTCGGCGGCAGCGGGGCGGCGCTCGGTGTGCTCCTCGGCGGCGTGCTCACCGCCGGGCCCGGATGGCCGTGGGTGTTCTTCGTCAACGTCCCCGTCGGGGTGCTGCTGGCATTCGCACTTCGGCTGCGGCTGCCTTCCCAGCCCGCTCCGGCTCACCGAGGCCGTCTCGACATCCTCGGAGCCGCGCTCGTGACGGCGGCCACCGGCACGCTGATCTACGCACTCATCCGCGCCGGCGACCACGGGTGGGTGACGGCGACGACCGGCATCCTGGTCGGCGCATCGGCGCTGCTCTACGTGGCGTTCGTGGTACGGCAGCGAGTCGCTGTCAGCCCGTTGATGGACGTCCGGGTGCTGGCCCGCCGCCCGGTCGCGACCGGGACGCTGCTGATCGTCGTGGCCACCGCCTTGATGATCGCGGTGTTCTTCCTCGGGTCGTTCTACTTCCAGGACCACCAGGGGTACGGCGCTCTGCAGACCGGCCTGCTGTTCCTGCCGGTTGCCCTGGCCACCATGGCCGGCGCGAACACCGCTGGCCGGGTCGTCGGACGTGCCGGGCCTCGGCGGGTCGGCGTGGTCGGGCTGCTGCTGGCAGCCGTGGGGATGGGTATCCCGGCGGTTCTCGCCGGCCCGGTCGCCATGGTGCTCGGTGTCGCGGTCGCCGCGGCCGGGACCGGCGCGGTGTTCGTGGTGGCCTCGGCAACTGCGCTCGGACAGGTCGAGCCCCACGAGGCCGGGATCGTGTCGGGGATCGTGAGCACCTTCCACGAGTTCGGGGCTTCGCTCGGCGCTGCGGTCGTGTCCAGCATGGCGGCCGCCAGCATCGCCGGCGCCGGGACGGAAGGGTTCTCGGACGGGTTCAGCACCGGCGCGGTCGCCGCCGCAGCGGCAGCGCTCGTCGCCCTGGTCATCACCCCCAGCCCAAGGGCCCGTTGAACGAATGGGCACCGGCGGTTCACCCCACGTTCGGGCGTGTCGCTCCGGCGTGTTGCACTCACCGGCGTAGCGTCGAACTCGACGGACGGGACGGAACCCCGTCCGTTTCGGGAGGCCCGCAGGTGCATATCAACTGCAGACGAGGACTCGCATCCATGTCCTCGGGCCCGGTCCCGGTCCAACTGCGCAACTAAGGGCCGGCGCCGGATGCGCGTTGGCCTGTGAGAGGACGACCCGTGGACGCATCTGCAGGGGTTGCATCAGACGGCGCTCGGCGCCGCACGTATGTCCTCGACACCAGCGTGCTGCTGGCCGACCCGCTCGCCTTGCAGCGGTTCGACGAGCACGAAGTGGTGCTGCCGGTTGTAGTGATCTCGGAGCTGGAGGGCAAGCGCCACCACCCCGAGCTCGGGTTCTTCGCCCGCTCAGCACTGCGCCAGCTCGACGAGCTCAGAGTGGTGAACGGCCGGCTCGACGCGCCGGTGCCGATCGGTGACAAGGGCGGCAGCCTGCGGGTCGAGCTGAACCACACGAACCCCGAAGCTCTTCCGGCCGGGTTCCGGCTCGGCGACAACGACTCCCGCATCCTGGCGGTCGCGTGCAACCTGAGCGCCGAGGGCCGCGACGTCACCTTGGTCTCCAAGGACCTCCCGATGCGGGTGAAGGCGTCCGCCGTCGGCCTGGCCGCGGAGGAGTACCGCGCCGAGCTGGCGATCGAGTCCGGGTGGACCGGAATGGCGGAGATGGACGTCACTGCGGAGGACGTCGACGCGCTGTTCCACGACGGTGAGTCCGACCTCGAGGAGGCCCGCGAGCTGCCCTGCCACACCGGCCTCGTGCTGCTCTCCGACCGCGGGCACGCGCTCGGCCGGGTCACCGCAGACAAGCGGGTACGGCTGGTGCGCGGCGACCGGGAGGCGTTCGGCATCCGCGGTCGGTCGGCCGAGCAGCGGATCGCGCTCGACCTCCTGCTCGACCCCGACGTCGGCATCGTCTCGCTCGGCGGCCGCGCGGGTACGGGCAAGTCCGCGCTCGCCCTGTGCGCCGGGCTGGAGGCCGTCCTGGAGCGACGGCAGCACCGCAAGGTGGTGGTGTTCCGGCCGCTGTTCGCGGTGGGTGGCCAAGAGCTCGGCTACCTGCCCGGCAGCGAGTCCGAGAAGATGTCGCCGTGGGCGCAGGCTGTCTTCGACACCCTGGGCGCGGTGACGTCGAGCGACGTGATCGACGAGGTCCTCGGCCGCGGGATGCTCGAGGTGCTTCCCCTGACCCACATCCGTGGTCGCTCCCTGCACGACGCGTTCGTCATCGTCGACGAGGCACAGTCGCTCGAGCGCAACGTGCTGCTGACGGTGCTGTCCCGGATCGGCGCCGGCTCCCGGGTCGTACTCACCCACGACGTCGCCCAGCGCGACAACCTGCGGGTCGGTCGGCATGACGGCGTGGTAGCGGTGGTGGAGAAGCTGAAGGGCCACCCGCTGTTCGCGCACGTGACACTGACGAGGTCCGAGCGGTCCCCGATCGCCGCCCTCGTTACCGAAATGTTGGAAACCGTCTCGGGCTGATCGCCGCACGTCACAGCCGAAGCGGGCCGGTCCTGACCAGGATCGGTCCGCTTCGTCGTGCGTGGGGTCTTGCGCGATCTGGGATTAGGGACAGGATGAGACTCAGGTCACCTACTCGAGGCCTCGGCGCGACCAGGACGGCACGAACTTGGAGGGCACGGTGAAGCGACCAGCAGCGCTCAGTCCCCGCTTCGGACGCGGCGGATCCCCACCGACCTGGCGCCGCGGCGTAGGACTCGCGGTCGCCGCCGTCCTCTGCTCGACGTTGCTCGCCGCCTGCGGCGACGACGGCGGCAAGCCGACGCTGACGTGGTACATCAACCCCGACCCCAACCCGCCCGAAGGTTTCGAGGGCGCGTTCGGCCAGGCCGGCATCGCCGAGCGCTGCAGCACCGACGAGTACGACATCGCGACCGAGCTGCTCCCGACCAGCGCGTCCGAGCAGCGCATCCAGCTACTGCGCAGGCTGTCGGCCGACGACCCGTCGATCGACCTGATGAGCCTCGACCCGGTGTTCACCGCCGAGTTCGCCGCCGCCGGCTACCTCGCCGAGATTCCTGACGACGCGCAGGGCGAGCTGACCGACGGAGTGCTCCAAGGCGCCATTGACGGCGCCTCCTGGGAGGACAAGCTCGTGGTGGCACCGCTGTGGGCCAACACGCAGGTCCTGTGGTACCGCAAGTCGTTGGCCGACCAGGCGGGACTCGACATGACCCAACCGGTCACCTGGGACCAGATCATCGACGCGGCTGTCGACAACGGCGCCACGGTCGGCGTCCAGGCCAACAAGTACGAGGGATACGTCGTCTGGCTCAACGCGCTCATCCAGGGCGCGGGTGGTGACATTGCCAGCGATACCGAACAAGGCAGCGACGCCACCATCGACATCGGCGGCGACGCCGGCGTGAAGGCCGCTGAGATCGTCCAGAAGCTGGCCGACTCGTCGGCTGCCCAGCCGGATCTGTCGGTGTCGAACGAGGGCACGGTGCTGGGTCCGTTGGCCTCCGACCAGGGCGGCTTCATGGTCAACTGGACCTTCGCGTACAACAACTACCGGGCCGATGAGGCGACCTTCGAGGACCTGGGCTACGCCCGGTACCCCGCCTCGGTCGAAGGCGAGGAGTCGGCGCCGCCGATCGGCGGGATCAACATCGGCATGGGCGCCTCGACCGATGAGCCCGAGATGGCACTCGAGGCGTTGACCTGCGTCACCTCGGAGGAGAACCAAGTCGAGTATGCGATCGAGACGGCGAACATGCCGGCCCGAGAGGGTGCGTACGAGGACCCCGGACTGACGGAGCAGTTCCCGGAGGACCTGCTCACCCTGTTCCAGGACAGCATCGACTCCGCCGGACCGCGGCCCGCCTCGCCGTACTGGAGCACGATCGTCAACGCCACGCTCAGCGAGTGGCATCCGGCCAGCTCGGTCAGTCCAGAGTCGACGCCTGAGGACTCCGCCTCGTTCATCACCGAGGCCCTCCATGGCGAAGCACTTCTCTAGAAGGGAGGCGTGAGAGATGAGTACGACAACAGCCACACCTGTTACCACGGGCGGCACGGCGGCAGTGTCTGATCGCACTCGGGCCGAGAACCTGCTCGGCTGGAAGCTGGTCGCTCCGGCGGTGGTCATGATGCTTCTCGTCACGGCCTACCCGATGTTCAGGGCGCTGTACCTGTCCCTGTTCCAGTACCGGCTGACGGCTCCCGACGACCGTGAGTTCGTCGGGCTGACCAACTACCTGACGGTGTTGACCGACTCGCTGTGGTGGCGGGACATCTGGAACACCGTCTTCATCATGGTCGTGACGGTCGCCGTCGAGCTGGTCATCGGTTTCGCGTTCGCGATGGTCATGCACCGCATCATCTTCGCCCGCGGGGTGATCCGGACGTCGATCCTGATCCCGTACGGCATCATCACCGTGGTGTCGGCGTTCTCCTGGCAGTTCGCGTTCAGCCTCAACAACGGGTTCGTCAACGGGTGGTTGCCCTTTGTCGGCGCCGACTTCAACTGGTTCGGCAGTCATTGGCCGGCGATGTTCGCGATCTGTGTCTCCGAGATCTGGAAGACGACGCCGTTCATGTCGCTGTTGCTGCTCGCCGGTCTGTCGCAGGTCTCTGAGGACATGCTGGAGGCGGCCAAGGTCGACGGCGCCACCTGGTGGCAGCGGCTGTACAAGGTGATCCTGCCGAACATGCGCGCGGCGATCATGGTCGCCGTGCTGTTCCGGGCCCTGGACGCGTTCCGCATCTTCGACAACATCTTCGTGATGACCAGGGGCGCGCAAGACACCGAGTCCGCGTCATTCCTCACCTACCGCCAGGTCATCGAGCAGTTCGAGCTCGG
>JBOHDE010000157.1:0-9521 GCA_050699035.1 Nocardioidaceae bacterium
ACGTCACCGGGCTGGCGCCCCGACGCACCGCTGCTCGCCGCCGCGGCCGCGTCCGGCGTACCCGTGTGGGGCGAGGTCGAGCTGGCCTGGCGGCTGCGCGACCCCGAGCACCCGACACCGTGGCTCGCGGTCACCGGCACCAACGGCAAAACCACTGCGGTCGGCATGCTCGACGCCATGCTCCGGGCCGGTGGCCTGCGCAGCGCCGCGGTCGGCAACGTCGGCACTCCGATCCTCGAGGCCGTGATGGACCCCGAGCCGTACGACGTGCTCGCGGTTGAGCTGTCCAGCTTCCAGCTGCACTGGACGTACTCGATGTCCGCACAGGGCGCCGCCGTCCTCAACATCGCCGAGGACCACGTGGACTGGCACGGCTCGATGGCCGCCTACACCGGCGACAAGGCGCGCATCTACGAGCGGGCCCGGGCGGTGTGCGTCTACAACGCCGACCAGCCGGTCACCGAGCAGCTGGTCCGCGACGCCGATGTGGTCGAGGGGTGCCGCGCGGTCGGCTTCACGCTCGGCATCCCGGCCGTCGGCATGCTCGGCGTGGTGGACGGCTTCCTCGCCGACCGGGCGTTCGTCGACGAACGGCAGAGCGCCGCCGCCGAGCTCGGCGCCGTCGACGACGTCAGCCCGCCCGGGCCGCACAACGTCGCGAACGCCCTCGCTGCCGCCGCGTTGGCTCGCGCCCACGGCCTGAGCCAGCGGGCGGTGCTGGACGGGCTGCGCGGGTTCGAGCCGGCGGCGCATCGGATCACCACCGTCGGCGTGGTCGACGACGTCACGTACGTGGACGACTCGAAGGCCACCAACCCGCACGCCGCGGCGGCGTCGCTGCGGTCGTTCGACTCGGTGGTGTGGGTGGCCGGCGGGCTCGCCAAGGGCGGACGCTTCGACGACCTGGTGAGCGAGGTGCGTGACCGGCTGCGTGCAGCGGTGCTGGTCGGCGCCGACCGCGGCGTGATCGCGGACGCCCTGGCGCGACACGCACCCGACGTCCCGGTGATCGAGGTCGCGGACACCGAAGATGACGTCATGGACCGCGTCGTCGGGCGCGCGGCCGAGGTCGCCCAGCCGGGCGACACCGTGCTGCTCGCCCCCGGGTGCGCGTCCATGGACCTGTTCGCCGACTACAACGCACGGGGCGACGCGTTCGCTGCGGCCGTACGCAGGCTGCGGCACTCGTGAGGAGCCGCCGCGGGAAGGTGTGATGTGACGACCGGCTCGCAGGTGGGTGCTGTCGCCGGCAACAGCCGTGCCGGTGTCCTGCACGAGCTGCTCGACCGTCCTCTGACCAGCTTCCACCTGGTGCGCGGCGTCAGCGCCCTGTTGCTCGCGCTCGGCCTGTTCATGGTGCTGAGTGCCTCGAGCGTCGAGTCCTACTACGACACCGGCAGCTCGTACGCCGTCTTCCTCCGGCAGGCCCAGTGGGTGCTGATCGGCCTGCCGGCGGCCTGGGTCGCGTCGCGCATCCCGCTCCGGGTCGTCCGCCGGCTGTCCACGCTCGGCCTGCTGGTGAGTGTGGTCCTGCTGGTGCTGACGTACGTGCCCGGCCTCGGCATCGAGGTCAACGGCAACCGCAACTGGCTGTCCGCAGGCCCGCTCCGGCTGCAGCCGTCCGAGCTCGCCAAGCTGACCCTCGCCCTGTGGCTGGCGCACGTCTACGCGACGAAGGGCGCGTCGGTGCGCCGCTGGCGGCACCTGCTGCTGCCGATGGCGCCGGTCGCGGTCGTCGTCACCGGGCTGGTCGTCGGCCAGAACGACCTCGGCACCGCGCTGGTGCTGTTCGCGATCGTGCTGGGCATGGTGTGGGTGATCGGCGCGCCGGCCCGGGTCTTCGGCGCCGGGGTCGTCACCGTCGGCGGTCTGGCGATCTTCCTGGCCTCGTTGAACGAGAGCCGGGTCAGCCGGCTGACCAACTTCACCGACCCGTTCAGCGCGTACGACACGACGGGGTGGCAGGCCGCGCACGGCTTCTTCGCGCTGGCCAACGGCGGCTGGTGGGGCGTCGGCCTCGGCGCGAGCACGCAGAAGTGGGAGGGCAAGCTACCCGAGGCGCACAACGACTTCATCTACGCGATCATCGGCGAGGAGCTCGGGCTGTTCGGCACCCTGGTCGTGCTGGTCCTGTTCGGCCTGCTGGCCTACGTCGGGTTCCGCATCGCCGGCCGCGCGACCGACCGGTTCTCGACGTTCGCGGCGGCCGGTATCACGATCTGGCTGACCACCCAGGCGTTGATCAACATCGGCATGGTGCTCGGCCTGCTCCCGGTGATCGGGATCCCGCTGCCGCTCGTGTCGTACGGCGGGTCGGCACTGCTCCCGGCGCTGATCGCGCTGGGGCTGCTGGTTAACATCGCCAAGACCGAGCCCGGCGCGAAGGCGGCCTGGCGGGCCCAGCACCAGCAGGGCTTCGCCAAGCGGTGGGGACTCACGCGCAGCCCGGCGCCCACCCGAGGACGCCCGAGAGGACGCTGATCTGTGACCGCATCCGGAACCTTGCGTGTCTTGATGGCGGGCGGCGGATCGGCGGGGCACACCTCGCCGCTGATCGCCACGGCCGACGCGTTGACCCGGGTCCATCCCGATGTCGTGGTGACGGCGCTCGGCACCCCCCGCGGCCTGGAGGTGCGGGTCATTCCCGAGGCGGGCCTGCCGCTCGAGCTGATCCCGCCGGTGCCCCTCCCGCGCAAGCCGTCGGTCGACCTGCTGCGGGTGCCCGGGCGGCTCAAGGCCGCGGTCGACGCGACGTACGCGGTGCTCGACCGCGTACGCCCGGACGTCGTCGTGGGCTTCGGTGGCTACGTGTCGATGCCCGCGTACGTCGCCGCCCGCCGCCGCCGGATCCCGCTGGTCGTGCACGAGGGCAACGCCCTGCCCGGTGTCGCCAACCGGTTCGCCGCCCGGGTGTGCACCACGCACGTCGCGACGTCCTTCCCGGACACGAAGATCCCGCACGGGCAGTACGTCGGCCTGCCGATCCGCCGGATGGTCTCCGAGCTCGACCGGGCCGCGCTACGTACGGAGGCCCGCAGCACGTTCGGCCTCGACGCCGACCGCCCGACGCTGCTGGTGACCGGTGGTTCGCAGGGGGCACGGCGGATCAACGACGCCGTGTCCGGCGCGCAGCGGGCCTTCGCCGACTCGGGTATCCAGGTGCTGCACGTCATGGGACCGAACGGCGAGGTGACCGTCGGGCCGGAGATCGGCGACCCCGCGTACGTCGTCGTGCCTTACGTCGACCGGATGGACCTGGCGTACGCGGCGGCCGACGCGATGGTCGGCCGCTGCGGCAGCAACACGGTGACGGAGGTGTCGTCACTCGGCATCCCGGCCGTCTACGTGCCGCTGCCGATCGGCAACGGCGAGCAGGCGCTGAACGCCAAAGCCGTCGTCGACGCCGGCGGCGGCATCCTGGTCGACGACGCGGCCCTCACCTCGGCCTGGGTGGCCGAGCACGTCCCCGCCCTGGTGGGCGACTCGGCGCGGCTGGAGCGGATGGGCAACGCCGCCCGCGGGCTGATGCGGCGCGACGCCGACGTCCGGCTGGCCCGGATGATCGTCGATGTCGCGGAGGGGCGCCGATGAGGATCCCGGTGCCCGGGCAGCGACTCGCGGCCGAGCGGCTCGGCCGGGTGCACTTCGTCGGCATCGGCGGCGCCGGCCTGTCCGCGATCGCGCGGATCATGCTGGCCCGCGGCGTGACGGTGTCCGGCAGCGATGGCGCCGACACCCCGACGCTCGCCTCCCTGCGCGGGCTGGGCGCCACCTGCTACGTCGGCCACGACGCCGCGCAGGTCGGCGACGCCGACACCCTCGTGGTGTCGACCGCGATCCGGGCGGACAACCCGGAGGTGGTCGAGGCGCAGCGGCGCGGGCTGAGGCTGCTGCCCCGGTCGGCCGCCCTCGACGCGGTGATGCTCGACCGCCGGGTCCTCGCGGTCGCGGGCACGCATGGGAAGACCACGACCACGTCGCTGCTGACGGTGGCGCTGATCGCCTGCGGCGCCGACCCGTCGTACGCGATCGGCGGCGACCTCACAGCGTCGGGCAGCAACGCGCACGACGGGCGCGGCGACCTGTTCGTGGCCGAGGCCGACGAGAGCGACGGCGCGTTCCTGGTCTACACCCCGCACGCGGCGATCGTCACCAACGTCGAGGCCGACCACCTCGACAACTACGGCACCGAGGAGGCCTACCGCGCCGCCTTCGAGCAGTTCCTCGACCGGATCGACCCGGCCGGCTTCGTGGTCTGCTGCGTCGACGACCCGGGCGCGGCCGCGCTGGCCGACGTCGCTGTGGCCCGCGGGCTCGCGGTGGTGCGGGTGGGCGTGGGCGACGACGCGGACGTACGGGTGTCCGGCGCCACGTTCGCCGGCTCCACCTCGACGTTCACCGTGTCGACCGAGGCCGGCGAGCTGGGCCGCGTGCAGCTGCAGATCCCGGGCCAGCACTACGTTCTCGACGCTGCCTGCGCGCTGGCGGTGTGCCTGCGGCTCGGGTTCCCGTTCGACGCCGTGCGCTCGGGGCTCGAGCAGTTCGCGGGTACGCGCCGGCGGATGGAGCTCAAGGGCGAGGTGGGTGGTGTCCGCGTGTACGACAGCTACGCCCACCACCCCACCGAGATCGCCGGCGACCTGCGGGCGGCCCGGGCGCTGGCCGGCGCCGGGCGAGTGGTCACCTGCTTCCAGCCCCACATGTTCAGCCGTACCCGGATCTTCGCGGCGGCGATGGGCGAGGCGCTCGGCTTGGCCGACCGGGTCGTGGTGATGGACGTCTACCCGGCGCGGGAGGAGCCCGAGCCGGGTGTCGACGGTGGCCTGGTGGCGTCGCACGTGCCGCTGACCGGGGTCGCCTTCGAGCCCGACGCGGCGGCGGTGCCGGCGCGGCTGGTGGCGCTGGCCGAGCCGGGTGACGTGGTGCTGACCCTCGGCGCCGGTGACGTCACCCGGATCGGGCCCCAGGTGCTCGCCCTGCTGGCCGGGGAAGCCGACGGAGCCGGTCGATGAGCGAGGCGCCGTGAACACGCCGACCGAGCGTGCCTTCTCGCGTCGGCAGTGGTCGCGCCGGTGGGCGGTCTGGCGGCGCGCCCTGGCCGTACTTGTGGTGGTCGGCCTGGTCGGCGCGGCCGGTTGGCTGGTGTTCCTGTCGGACGTGCTCGCGGTCGAGACGGTCGAGGTCGAGGGTGAGGGGGCGATCACGGCCGACCGGATCACCGAGGTGGCCGAGGTGCCCGTCGGCAAGCCGCTGGCGCGCACGGACCTCGACCAGATCGCGGCCCGGGTCGAGCGCATTCGCGAGGTGCATCACGCCGAGGTCGGCCGGTCCTGGCCGCACACCGTGGTGGTCACCGTGACCGAGCGGACGCCGGTGGCGGTGGTCGAGCGGGACGGCGTGCGCCGCCTGGTCGACGCCGAAGGTGTCCAGTTCCGCGTGGTGAAGGGTCGGCGGAAGGGCCTGCCGACGATCGTGGCCGGCGGCGAGCGCGCGGCCGAGGAGGCGGCCAAGGTGGTCGCCGTACTCCCCGCGGACGTGGCCCGGCGGGTGACCCGGCTGGACGCGACGACGATGGACTCGATCACGTTGCGGCTGACCGGTGGCCGCGAGGTCGTGTGGGGGAGTGCGGAGGAGTCCGAGCGCAAGGCCGAGGTGCTGGCCGTGCTGGTCGAGCGCAAGGGCAAGGTCCTCGACGTGAGCGTGCCGTCCGCGCCCACCGTCTCCCTCGGCTGACTCCCCGCCAACCGAGCCGTCCCCTCCCGTTGAGTGTGACGTTTTCGACAGACACGCCAGCGTGTCGCGTCGAAAACGTCACACTCACCGGGTCGGGGCGGTAGGTGGGGCGGAAATTGTGAAGTTCGGGGGCGCGTACGGCGTGTTGCTTTGGGCGCATCTGTGCGCTGCCGTACTTTCCTCTGCAAGGCCTAGGTTGACATAACTATAACCCTCTACTTGAGGGTGAGAGTTCATCACACACACGCGAAACGAGAGGCGATCGACGTGGCAGCACCGCAGAACTACCTCGCGGTCATCAAGGTCGTCGGTATCGGCGGCGGCGGAGTTAACGCGGTCAACCGGATGATCGAGGTTGGCCTCAAGGGCGTGGAGTTCATCGCGATCAACACCGACGCGCAGGCGTTGCTGATGAGCGACGCCGACGTCAAGCTCGACATCGGTCGCGAGCTCACCCGAGGCCTCGGGGCGGGCGCCAACCCCGACGTGGGTGGCAAGGCAGCCGAGGACCATGCCGAGGAGATCGAGGAAGTCATCAAGGGCGCCGACATGGTGTTCGTCACCGCTGGGGAAGGCGGTGGCACGGGCACCGGTGGCGCTCCCGTGGTCGCGCGGATCGCGCGCTCCCTCGGCGCGCTGACGATCGGTGTGGTGACCCGGCCGTTCGCGTTCGAGGGCAGGCGCCGGGCCAACCAGGCCGAGGAGGGCATCGCGGCACTGCGCGAGGAGGTCGACACCCTCATCGTGATCCCCAACGACCGGCTGCTGTCGATCAGCGACCGGCACGTCAGCGTGCTCGACGCCTTCAAGCAGGCCGACCAGGTGCTGCTGCAAGGTGTCTCGGGCATCACCGACCTGATCACCACGCCCGGCCTGATCAACCTCGACTTCGCCGACGTCAAGTCGGTGATGTCCAACGCCGGCTCGGCACTGATGGGCATCGGATCGGCTCGCGGCGAGGACCGCGCGGTCGCGGCGTCCGAGATGGCCGTCTCGAGCCCGCTGCTCGAGGCGTCCATCGACGGTGCGCACGGCGTGCTGTTGTCGATCGCCGGCGGCTCCGACCTCGGTTTATTCGAGATCAACGAGGCCGCGGCGCTGGTGTCGCAGGCCGCGCACGCCGAGGCCAACATCATCTTCGGCGCCGTGATCGACGACGCGCTCGGCGACGAGGTGCGGGTGACGGTGATCGCCGCCGGCTTCGACGGTGGCAGCCCGAAGCGTCGTGACCAGGCCCAGCCGGCGCTTCGTCGGGACCCGCCGCCCCAGCCGGCGCACCCCCAGCCGACTCAGAACAGTGCGCACGCGCTGCCGTCCCTGCAGCCGTCCGAGCCGAGCGTGCCGGCAACGGCACCAGCGGCACCAGCGGCGCCGCCGCCCAGCGACCCGGCACCGCCGGAGCCAAGGGAGCGCCCGGCGCCACGTCGCCAGCCACGACCGGTGCAGTTCGACGATCCCAACGAGCTCGACATCCCCGACTTCCTGAAGTAGGGCTGTCCGGCGGCCGTGTTCATCTACCGCGACCAGCGCGACCGCGCCGCCGTGGCGTTCACCGACCGCCACGGCGGCGTGAGCGCGTCACCTTTCGACTCGCTCAACCTGGGCGCCGCCGCGGGTGACCGGGCGGCCGACGTCGAGCGCAACCTGGTCATCGCCGTCGAGGCGTTCGGCGCCGACCCGGCCCAGGTCGCCCGGATGAACCAGGTGCACGGCCGCGACGTCGCCGTGATGCGAGCGGCGCCGGCCGCCGACGACCGGCCGCGGGCCGACGGCATGGTCACCGACCAGCCCGGCCTGACGCTGGTGGTGCGGGTGGCAGACTGCGTGCCCGTGCTTCTCGCCGACCCGCAGGCCGGGCTGGTCGGCTGTGCACACGCCGGCCGGATCGGGCTCGCGGCAGGCGTCGTGCCCCGCACGGTCGAGGCGCTGCGGGAGCTCGGCGCGGAGCGGCTCACCGCGTGGGTGGGGCCGCACGTCTGCGGTGCCTGCTACGAGGTCCCCGAGCAGCTGCGGGCCGACGTGGGAGCGATCGCACCCGAGGCCGTCGCCACCACCGCGTGGGGGACCCCGTCGCTCGACCTCGGCGCCGGGGTCCGGGCGCAGCTGCTGGCGGCAGGCTGCGAGGTCGTCGACGCCGCCTGCTGCACGCGTGAGTCGCCCGACCTCTACTCCTACCGCCGCGACGGCGCGAAGTCCGGCCGGTCCGCCGGTTTCGTGCGGCTGCTGCCGGAGGCGAGCCGATGACGCGCGGCGCCGAGGTCGCCGCGAACCTCGAGCGGCTGCGAGAGCGGATCGAGCGGGCCTGCGCCGCGGTCGACCGACCCGCCGACGGCGTACGCACGATCGTGGTCACCAAGACGTTTCCGGCCAGCGACGTACGGCTGCTCGCGGAGCTCGGCGTGCGCGACGTGGGGGAGAACCGCCATCAGGAGGCCGTCGCGAAGTACCAGGAGTGCCGCGACCTCGACCTGCGGTGGCACTTCGTCGGTGCGGTTCAGTCCAACAAGGCGGCCGCCGTGGCGGCGTACGCCGACGTCGTGCACTCGATCGACCGCCCCAAGCTGGTCGCCGCACTGGACCAGGGCGCGCATGCGGCCGACCGGCGCGTCGGGTGCCTGGTCCAGGTCAGCCTGGACGAGCCGGGTGCGCAGCAGGGACGCAGCGGGGCCGACCCCGACCGGGTGGACGCGCTGGCCGAGCTGGTCAGCCGGGCCGGACGGCTCGACCTGTTGGGCGTGATGGGGGTGGCACCGCTCGACGGCGACCCCGACAAGGCGTTCGCGCGACTCGCCGACGTGGCGGCCGGTGTGCGGGCCAGGTTCCCTGCTGCGACCGTGATCTCGGCGGGCATGAGCGGCGACCTCGAAGCTGCTCTCGGACGTGGCGCGACACACGTGCGTGTCGGCACCGCGGTCCTCGGTGCGAGGGGTGCAAAAGGGTAATGTCAACGACGGCGGATCCAGCTACCGGAGGTCATTGAGTCATGGCGGGCGCGATGCGCAAGGTGGGTGTCTACCTCGGCCTGGTCGAGGACACCGATCGCTACGAGGACGACTTCGAGGACTACGACACGTACGACGACGCGGAGCGGCAGCGCGACCCGCGCCCGGTCAAGGCGGTCCGCACCGAGCCCGACACCGTGGCGCAGCTGTCCGAGCGTCGCCGGCCGACCGCCGTGGCGACCGCGGAGTTCTCCAGGATCACCACGCTCCACCCGCGCACGTACAACGAGGCGCGCACGATCGGCGAGAACTTCCGGTCCGGTGTCCCGGTGATCATGAACCTCACCGAGATGGACGACAGCGACGCCAAGCGGCTGGTCGACTTCGCGGCCGGCCTGGTGTTCTCGGTGCACGGAAGCATCGAGCGGGTCACCAGCAAGGTGTTCCTGTTGTCACCACCGAACGTCACCGTGGCGGCCGAGGACAAGCAGCGCATCGCCGAGGGCGGCTTCTTCAACCAGTCCTGAAGCCCGGTACCGTGGTGGCAGGGCAGTTGACGCTGCTTTCCGTTCTCTTCCCCAGGAGCATGCGTGGCTCAGACGGTCGGCGGTGTGATCGAGTTGCTGCTGTGGTTGGCCCTCGGCCTGCTACTGGTGCGGTTCGTGGTCGACTGGGTGCAGGTGTTCGCCCGTTCGTGGCAGCCCAGGGGTCCGCTGCTCGTCGTCCTCGAAGGCGTCTACAGCGCCACCGATCCACCGCTGCATGCTCTGCGTCGAGTCATTCCACCGCTACGATTTGGGGGGATCGCGCTCGATCTGTCCTTCATGGTCCTGCTGCTGATCGTCT
>JBOHDE010000158.1:0-9467 GCA_050699035.1 Nocardioidaceae bacterium
TGGAGCGTCTCTCGACCACCACCGCGGTGATGATCAGTCGGGCCTTGGACATGGGCCGTCACCTCCGGCAGAGGTGTCAACTATGTCCCGAGACAGGTGTCAACTATCTCCTGAAACCAGACACTGCACCTGCCACACTGCACGTGCCACACCGTGCTGTCTCGGGACACCGTTGACAGGGGTCTCACCCTCACGGAGGCCGGCTCGAGCCGGTTGGCGCCGGCCCGCGACTAACTGCGTCCAGGGTGCGCGGAGCCGCAGCGCGCGGACCGTAACGTCGGCGGGGACACTCTCCGGGCAGCACGGCCGGGCCGCGAGTAGGCCCTTCACCGCGTCGGCGGCGTGTGGGGGCGGGCGGGTGCAGCAGGCCTGGTGACCGTCATTCTGGTGCTGGAGCCATCCTTGTTTAGCAACTTATTATCGACCTTCATCGATGGTTGCATTAATCGAAGTAGATCGATACTCTCGTGGCTCATATATCGAGATGTATCGATGAATGGAGTCGGCGATGTCGGACCTGCTCGTTGTCGTTGGTGCCGGGCCGGCGGCCGGGGCGTTCGACGAGCCCACCGAGTCTGGCGGCGGCTGTGGTCCATCCGGCGAGGTTGAGGCGCTGGCTCTGGTCGCACCGCCGAATCGATGAGCCGCGGTGCCGCCGCGCTGGAGGAGACGCGGGCGGTGTCTCGCGCGGGGCCTCGGGTTGTCCTAGCGACCCTGTGCGCGACACAGACCACCAGCTGGGGAGTGCTGTACTACGCGTTCCCGGTGCTGGCCGGCGACATCACGACGGATACCGGCTGGTCGATGGCGGCGATCACCGCGGCGCTGTCGGCCAGCCAACTCGTCGCCGCGCTCGTCGGGATCCCGGTGGGCCGCTGGTTGGACCGGCACGGCCCGCGCGGGGTGATGACGACCGGATCGGTGCTCGCGGTCCCCGCGCTCGCCGCGGTTGCCTCGGCGCAGAATCTGGCGTGGTTCATCGGCGCGTGGCTGGTGGTCGGGGGGGCGATGGGTGCGGTGCTCTACCCGCCCGCGTTCGCTGCGTTGACCCGCTGGTACGGCCCTGACCCCGTACGGGCTCTCACCATCCTCACCCTCGCCGGTGGGCTGGCCAGCACGGTGTTCGCGCCGCTCACCGCCGCGGTGGCTGCGCAGCTGGACTGGCGCGCGACCTATCTCGTGCTCGCCGCGATACTCGCGACCGTCACGATCCCGGCGCACTGGTTCGGACTCCGGCCGCCATGGCCGCCGCGACCCGAACCCGAACCCGGCCTCGCTGAAACCCACCCGAGGGACGTGACCCGCAGCCGGGCCTTCGTCGCGCTGGCCGTGGCGTTGAGCCTGGCGGCGCTCGCCGCCTTCGCCGCCTTGATCAACCTGGTGCCGCTGCTGACGGAGCGGGGGGTGCCGATCGGGGTAGCCGCGGTCGCGCTCGGGCTCGGCGGCGCGGGCCAGGTCGTCGGGCGGCTCGGGTACGCCACGATCGTGCGCCGGACCAGCGTGCTGAGCCGCACAGTGGCGATCCTGCTCGCGCTGGCGGCGACGACCGCGGCGCTCGGGGTGCTGACCGGGGTTGCCCTGATCGTCGGTGCGGTGGCGGCCGGCATGGCCCGCGGGGTTTTCACGCTCTTGCAGGCCACCGCGATCACCGACCGGTGGGGACGCCGGAATTACGGCCAACTCAACGGGCTGCTGTCCGCACCGATGACGATCACGATGGCGCTGGCCCCGTTCGTCGGAGCGGCGAGCGCCGACCTGCTCGGCAGCTACCGCGCGACATTCCTCGCCCTCGGCGCGCTGGCCGCGGTCGCGGTCGTGGTCGCCCTGCTGACCATTCCCACCCACAATCGAAAGGCATATCCATGACCGAGACAGACGTCGTCGTCGTTGGCGCGGGCCAGTCCGGGCTCGCCGCGGCCCGTACCTTGCGGTCACAGGGGATCGCGCCGGTGGTACTCGAGGCCGGCCCGGAGCCGGTCGGGTCATGGCCGCACTACTACGACAGCCTCACGGCGTTCTCCCCCGCGCGGCACAGCGGCACGATCGGCGCGGCGTTCCCCGGCGATCCCGACCGCTACCCGCACCGCGACGAGGTGGTCGACCACTTGCGCCGCTACGCCGCCGGCCTCGATGTCGACATCCGAACGAACACTCCGGTGACCGCGGCCGAGGCCGACGGGGCGGGTTTCCTCGTGCGCACCGCGGCGGGCGACACCATCCGCGCCGCCGGTGTGGTGGCCGCCACCGGCTCGTTCGCCAACCCGCACGTGCCGATGCTGCCCGGCCAGGCCGACTACACCGGTCGCCTGTTGCACGTATCCGCCTACCGCAACCCTGAGCAGCACGCCGGTGAACGCGTCGTCGTGGTCGGCGCCGGCAACTCGGCTGTCCAGGTCGGCTACGAGCTGGCCAAGGTGGCGACGTTGACGTTGGCCACCCGGCGTCCCCTCGCGTTCCTGCCCCAGCAGCGCAACGGCCAGGACCTGCACCACTGGCTCGCGACCACCGGTTTCGACCTGCTCCCCCCTGAATGGCTGACCAACTACTTCGACGGCACTCTTGTGGTTGACACCGGCGACTACCGCGACGCCGTGGAGACCGGTCGGCTGGACCGCCGGGATATGTTCACCGCGTTCGACACCAATGGCGTCGTGTGGTCGGACGGCACGCGCGAGGATGTCGACACGGTCATCCTCGCCACCGGCTATCGCCCGAACGTGGCGTTTCTGGAGCCGCTTGGCGCGTTGGACGACGGCCTACCCCGACACTCCCACGGCATCTCAGCCACCCATCCCGGGCTGGTCTACCTGGGACTGGAGTTCCAGCGGTCGTTCTCGTCCAACACCTTGCGTGGCGTGCATCGCGACGCAGAGTACGTGATCCCCAACGTGGTCGCCCATCTGCGCGGCGCCGCGGCCGCGGTTGGCCTGTGACCGGTGGTCAGACTTAGTGGGTTCCCGGGTCTTGCGGAGTGGTTGAGGGCTCCTCGTCCCTAGGTCGACTCGACGGCTGCCCGGGTGCGCCGGCGTGCCGAAGCCACCCGAAGATGCCGAGGTGTCACAGCCGGGTCTGCCGTCTTGTCATGTGGGGTGGAGGTAGTTCTCGATCAGGGAGTTGATCATGAGAGTGTTTGTGGCGGGAGCGACCGGAGCGATTGGTAGGCAGCTGGTGCCGCGTTTGGTCGCCGGAGGTCACGAGGTTCATGGCATGACGCGTAGCGAGTCAAAACAGGCCATGCTCGATGAGCTGGGCGCTGTGCCGGTGGTCGCGGACGCGCTCGATCCCGATCAGGTCGCGGAGGCGGTGGGCATGGCGAGGCCGGAGGTGATCGTCCATCAACTGACCGCGATTGGAGCGCTGGACATGCGTCACTTCGATCGCGACTTCGCGTTGACCAACCGTCTGCGGACCGAGGGCACGGACTATCTGCTCTCGGCCGGGCAGGCCGTGGGGGTGCGGCGGTTCGTGGCACAGGGGATAGCGGGCTATGGCGCATACATGCGCACCGGTGGGCCGGTGAAGAGCGAGGAGGACCCACTCGACCCGACGCCCGCGCGCGAGATGCGCGCGACCCTGGCCTCGATTCACCGTCTCGAGGAGGCGGTCCTGGGTGCGCGGTGGACGGAGGGGATCGTGCTGCGTTACGGCGCGTTCTACGGGCCGGGCACATCGCTCGCGCCGGGTGGGGAGCAGTTCGAGATGATCCGCAAGCACAAGTTTCCCCTGGTCGGCGATGGTGAAGGGGTGTGGTCCTTCATCCACGTCGCCGACGCGGCGGAGGCGACGGTGGCGGCGATCGAGCGCGGCAGTCGGGGCGTCTACAACGTGGTCGACGATGACCCAGCCCCGGTCGCCGAGTGGTTGCCCGCCCTGGCTCAGACGCTGGGCGCCAAGAAGCCCGCGCGCGTGCCGCGTTTCATCGGACGGCTGTTTGCTGGGGAGACCGGCGTGATGTTCATGACCGAGCTTCGCGGCGCCTCCAACGCCAAGGCAAAGCGCGAGCTTGCGTGGCGCCCAGCGCATCCGAGCTGGCGTGAGGCATTCGCGGCGGCATGACCGATCACGAGCGACTGCTTGACGAGCTGCGGCCGGGCGCGTTCGCGATCGCCTACCGGATGCTCGGCAGCGTCGCCGAGGCCGAGGACGTGGTGCAGGAAGCGCTGCTGCGAGTGCATCAGGCGCTTGACACCGGCGAGCAGATCGCATCGCCGCGCGCGTTCGTCGCCACCGTGACCACCCGGCTGGCGATCAACGAGCTGCACTCCGCGCGTGCCCGGCGCGAGCGCTATGTCGGCGAGTGGCTGCCAGAGCCGATCATCACCGACGGCCACGATGATCCGGCGAGGCATGCTGAGACAGCCGACTCGTTGTCGCTGGCGATGCTGGTCCTGCTGGAGACCCTCTCGCCCGAGCAGCGAGCCGTACTTCTGCTGCACGATGTGTTCGACTACGGGTATCCGCAGATCGCGGCGATCGTCGGCAAGAGCGAGGCCAACGTGCGCCAGCTCGCCACCCGCGCCAGACGCCACGCCAAGCAGCGCCGGCCCCGCTTCCAAACGACGCGCGAGCAGCGCGACGAGCTGGCACGACGGTTCTTCGCGGCCGCCGAGGAAGGCGATCTCGCTGGGCTCGAGGCGCTGCTCGCTCACGACGTGGAGCTCACCGCCGACGGCGGCGGCAAGGTTCCGGCGCTCGTGCAGTCGCTGCGTGGGCGCAACCGTGTCGCGCAAACGGTGATCAACTGGATCCGCCGGATCGCGCAACTTCCGGGTGTGTCGTTGCACCTCGTCGAGGTCAACGGCGGCCCCGGAGCGCTCCTTCTCGACGAACAGCAGCGGCTACTCGGCGTGTGCGCGATCGACATCGCTGGCGGCCAGATCACCAGCATCAGCGGGATCGTCAACCCCGACAAGCTGACGCACCTCGGGCCGGTCGCCGACCTCAGATCGCTACTGAGGTCGGCGAGATGACCTACTCCGTAGCCGGGTAGTCCCGGCGCAGCGGCCAGATTCCGCGCTCGTGGCGGCACTCAGGTCTCATCCGGAAGGACAACTGACACACCCAGCGGCGTGCGGCGGCGCCCAGTCCCGTGGAACACCAGAATCGCGTCAGTACATGACATTAGTCACGCGATGTGGGGCCAGGACTCAGTCCGGCTCATCTCTGGGCGGCGTGGACGCAGTCGCCCCAGGACGATCCGACGCTCGGCCTGGGCAACAGTCGGTGAGACCCCGGCGACGTCGGAGGCGGGCTCACCATCCCGGCGAGTCGGACATTGGTCATGCACTCTCCGCGAAGTCTGCTCCGTCCGAGGCTCCAGTCAGCTGTTGCACGATGGCGAGGAGTGTGGAGTGCAGGCCGGAGTCGTTCAGCCGCCCGTTCTCGTCGAATGCGGTGTCCGCCTGAGCAACGGGGAGTTCCCTGTCGATGACATCAGCACCGATCACGGAGAGCACCTTGCGGAGCTCCGCTTGCGCCCAGACCGCTCCGAACAGTCCCGTGGACGCGCCGACGACGGCCACCGGCTTGTCCTTGAGGGGGTTGGTGGGGAGCGGGGTGGATGCCCAGTCCAGTGCGTTCTTCAGATGTCCGGGAAGCGAGGCGTTGTACTCCGGGGTCGCGATGACGACGGCGTCGGCCACCTCCATGGCCCTCCGCAGCTCCCGCACGGCCGCGGGAGGGTCGAGGTCGTCGTCGTACGCCGGGATGCCGGCAAGGCCTTCGAACACCCGGAGGGCCGCGCGCGATCGGGGAGCTCGTCCTGTACGGCGGACAACAGCCGCCGGTTGTACGAATCCTGCCGGAGGCTTCCGCACAGGCCGAGGATACGCATCGCTGTCAGCCCCTCTTGACGAGCTCGACATGGGCGGTCAGCACGACGTCCCAACCAAGTGCGATGGCGCCGTTCGGTAGCGGCATCTGGTAGTTCAGACCCCAGTCGCGTCGGTCGATCGTCGAGCTGAGCTCGAAGCCGGCACGTTGCGACCCGGAGGGGTCCTCGACCAGCGGGCTGTACGTGCCGGTCGCCGTGAATGTCCTGCAGATGCCCCTGATCGTCAGCTCTCCCTGAAGCGTGGCGGTCCCGTCCACCCCGAGCTTTACGTCGTTGGAACCGAACGTGATGGTGGGGTGCCGCCGAGCATCGAAGAAGTCTTCGCCGTAGACAATGTGCTCCCGAAACTCAGGCGGCTTGATCTCGGTTCTGCTCGTCATGATGTGGCCGTCAGGACTCCCCGGCGAGTACGGCCTCGTCGAGGCCAGGCAGCCAGGCGTCGACCGCTGACTCGAGTGCGGCGACAACGTCGTCCCGTTGTGAGCGGTCCAGATGTCCAAACGCCTCTCGTGCCAGCTCGGCCCAGACCCGCTCGATCTCGGGGACCAGTTCCCGCGCCCGGGTCGTCAGTACGATCCGCACCTGACGTCGGTCACCCTCCACAGGTTCACGTGTGAACAGACCTGTTGGCTCCATCCGGGTCAGGCTCCGCGTCGCGGTCGGCGGCTCGACGCCAAGGCGGATGGCGAGCTGGCTGACTGTCATCCCGGCCGGCTCCTGGGCGAGCACCCACACCAGCACGTCCTGACCGGGATGCAGCCCGATAACACCCAGCTTGCGCGCCTGAACAGCTCGGTACGTCTTGGTGATCTTGTTGAGTGCGCGGTTGGCTCTCTGGCCCTCTTCGAACTTCATCCAGGAAGGATATATAGTCGGCGTATGTTTAGTCGGCTAACAAAAAAAATTTCCCGATGAGTGGCACCGGTCGGCCAGGCTCGAGACGTCGGGTTGCTCTCGTGACGGGTGGCTCTGGTGCGATCGGCACGGAGATCAGTCGATGCCTTGCGCGATCCGGCGTACGAGTGGCGGTGGGATGGCACCAGCACGGCGAGGGTGCAACCGAGGTGGTAGATCGGATCACGCGCGAGGGCGGTGAGGCAATCGCGATCCAGTTGGACCAGGGAAGCCCCGCACAGTCGACCCGGACCTTGTCCGAGATCGAGTCCAGTCTGGGAGTCGTCCAGATCCTCGTCGTCGCCGGCGTGACGTGGCCGACCCCGGAGGAGTCGTGGGGCCGACTCGTGTCGGGCCTATGGACAATCTGGCCGGTCCCATCGCGTGTGTTGAACGCGCACTGCCAGGAATGCGACGCTCAGGGTGGGGACGAGTGGTCACGATATCGACCGACCTGGTCGACCAGCCGATGCCCGGCACCGCGGCCTATGCAGCCGCCAAGGGCGGGCTCGAGGCCGCGACGCGGGTGTGGGCAGTACGGGAGGCGAAGCATGGCGTGCTCAGCAACGTCGTACGTCCCGGGTTCACGCTCACCGACGAGGTGATGAACATGCCGGGCCTCGGGCATCCGGCGGTCGACGCTGAGGCCGCGCGCACGCCGACCGCCCGGATCTGCACTCCCCAGGATGTTGCGCAAGCGGTCGCGTTCCTTGCGACGGACAGCAACACCCATATCAACGGTCAGACCCTGTCGGTCGGTGGCGGGCGTGAGCTGAGTCGGTGACGTCGCAACACCCCTGGACGCTTCGGCGGACAGGGCCGCGCGCCGCCGAACGAGGCGACCCGGCAATTACCCGTGGTCACGTCCCGTTCGCCTCGCGCAGATACGACTCGACCTTGGTTTGCCAGGCCCGGGCCGACGGCAGCACGGCGGTCATCTCGTGCGACCCGTGGATATGTCCGGGCCAGCAGCTCGCCTCGGCGAGGACATCGGCTTCATTGAGCCTGCGGCCGTGCTGCTCGCTGTCGCCGCGCAGCACGTCGTACTCCGCGCTCATGATCAGCGCCGGTGGAAGCCGGGTGAGTTCGGCGGCAAGTGCCGGCGAGGCGTATGGCTCGCGACGCTGCTCGAGGTCACAGTAGCGATCGATGTTGGCGGCCAGGAGCTCGCCGGACCGGTCCCTGGCGCTCGTGCTGATCTTGCTTGACGCGGCTTTGCGCGGGGTTCGACTGGTGCTAGCCCAGCTGGTCGCGGCGGCGTGTCAGGTAGGCGGTCTCGGCGGTGTTGCCCGCCAGCTCGATGGCTTTGTCGTACGCCGCGCGCGAGTCCTGACTGCGGCCCAGCCGACGCAGCAGGTCGGCGCGGGCCGCATGGTAGGCGTGATAGCCGGCCAACGTGTCCCCGAGACGGTCGACGGTCGCCAGTGCCACCTCCGGGCCGTCGAGCTCGGCGACCGCGACGGCCCGGTTGAGGACGATGATCGGCGAGGGGTCGAGGCGGACGAGCTGGTCGTAGAGGGCGACGACCTGCGACCAGTCGGTGTCGCGTACGTCGCGGGCGGAGGTGTGCACGGCGTTGATCGCAGCGAGGATCTGGTAGCGCCCCGGAGCCGCCCCGGCGGCCAGGCGCTCGCGCACCAGCCGGTGGCCCTCGGCGACCAGCACCGCGTCCCAGGCCCCACGGTCCTGCTCTTCGAGGGCGACCAGTTCACCGCTCGCCGACACCCGGGCGGTGCGACGGGCCTCGGTGAGGAGCATCAGTGCCAGCAACCCGGCCACCTCACCGTCGTCCGGCAGGAGGGCACGGATCAGGCGAGTGAGCCGGATCGCCTCGGCGGTCAGGTCGTGACGTACGGGATCGGTGTCCGGGCCGGTCGCCAGATAGCCCTCGTTGAAGACAAGGAAAAGGACAGCGAGTACGCCGGAGACGCGGGCGGGGAGATCCTCCGCGGACGGCACTCGGTAAGGGATGCGAGCCGCCCTGATCTTGGCCTTCGCGCGGGTGATCCGCTGGCCCATAGTGGCTTCCTGCACCAGGAACGCGCGCGCGATCTCGGGCACGGTCAGACCGCCGACCATGCGCAGCGTGAGCGCCAGACGGGTCTCCATTGCGAGCGCCGGGTGGCAGCAGGTGAAGATCAGCCGGAGCCGCTCATCGTCGATGGCGCCGAGAGGCTCGGGCGGGTCGTCGTCGTACACCACTTGAGCCTCCCTGTGCTTGCCGTCGCGCTTGCTCTCGCGCCGGATCCGGTCGATGGCCTTGTGGTTGGCGGTGGTGGTCAGCCAGGCGCCCGGGTTGGGGGGTACGCCGTCGGCCGGCCAGCGCGCGACGGCGGTCGCGAACGCCTCGGCCGTGGCCTCTTCGGCGATATCGAGGTCACCGAATCGCCTGGTCAGAGCGGCGACCACCCGCGCCCACTCCTCGTGGTGGGCCTGGGCGATCGCCTCCTGGACGTCGACGACGCTCACAGGAACGGGCGAACCTCGACCCTGCGATTGCAGTGCTTCGACCCTTCGGTGGCGAGCTTGAGGGCGACGTCGAGGTCGGGGGCCTCGATGATCCAGAAGCCGCCGAGGTACTCCTTCGACTCAAGGAAAGGCCCGTCGGTGAGCAGCGCCTCGCCACCGCGGTTGTCGATGACGGTGGCCGCGCTGGGCGGGGCCAGGCCACCGGCGAAGACCCAGTGACCGTCAGCCTGAAGCCGGTCGTTGAACGCGTTGGTAGCAGTCAGCTCGTCCG
>JBOHDE010000159.1:0-9408 GCA_050699035.1 Nocardioidaceae bacterium
AAGCCTGGTCAACATCATCAGCACGAACGAAATTCTGCGGCACACCCGATGATCCCAACCCCAAGCCCACAGTCCACGAAGGCGCGCTCTTTGTGCGACAGGCTCAATTGGGCAATTTTCGACCCGGATCCCGCCGAATCGAGGTCGAATTTTGCCCAATTGGGCAATTTTCCACCTCGCCCCTACGGCCCGCCCAACACCACCACAGCCCGGCCGCGGCCTAGGACAGCAGGCGCTCGAGTACGTCGACGCTGGCGTCCCAGGTCCACTCGGCCGACACCCAGTTCCGCCCCCGCGACCCCATCGCGGCCGCCGCGGACCGGTCGGCCAGCAGCGGCGCCAGCCGGGCCGCCACCGCCACCGGGTTGTGGGGGTCGACCACCCACCCGGTGTCGCCATGTCGCACGGTCTCCGAGGCGCCGCCGGAGTCGCCGACCAGCACCGGCAGACCGGCCGCCGCCGCCTCCAGGCAGACGATCCCGAGTGCCTCGGGCTCCAGTCCGCCGAGCCGGGTACGGCACGGCATCGCAAACACGTCACCCGCGTCGACGTACGCCGGAACCTCCTCCCACGGCACGCTCCCGGCCAGCACGACGGAACCATCGAGACCGGCCGCCAGCCGCTCGACCGCGGCACGAGCGGGCCCGTCGCCCACCAGCAGCAACCGCGCCGACGGCACCGCGTCGAGCACCCGCGGCCACGCTCGTACCAGCGTGTCCTGGCCCTTGCGCGCCACCATCCGGGCCGTGCAGACCGCCACCGGCGCGTCAGCCGGCAGCCCCAGCCGGGTCCGCACCGCCGCTCCCCCGGCGCCCGGCGCGAAGCGCGCGACATCCACCCCCGGCGCCAGCCGCTGCATCCGCGCCGCCGCACCGGGCGACAGCGCCGACGCGATCCAGTTCCGGCACCAGCCACTGACGAACGTCAGCACGTCGCAGCCGGCACCGATCCGCCGCAGCGCCCGCCGCGTACCCGGCACCTGCGCCCACCACGTCTCGTGCCCGTGCGTCATCGCGACCACCCGGCGCGCCCCCGCCGCCCGCAGGTCACCCGCGAGCAGACCGAGTGGAGCCGCAGCACCGAACAGCACCCGGTCACACCCGTACGCCCGGAGTGCCTGCCGCACCCGCCGCGCGACGAGGGGGGTCGGCAGCAGCATCGAGGTGGGGTCGCGTACGACCGGAAAGGCCAACCCCGCATCGAAATCCGCGGATCCCGGCATCGATGCCGTGTAGACCACCACCTCGTCCGGAGGCAGCCTCGACACCAGCGCGAACACGAACGACTCGATGCCGCCGCGCCTGGTCGGGAAGTCGTTGGTCACGACCAGCGTGCGGCTCACCCGTTGTCCTGCGCCCACCGCCGGGCCAGCTCGATCCGCTGCACGCTCGACGGGTGGGTGGCGAACGCCAGGTAGGTCCACCGGGGCGGCGTCAGGTCGGAGATGTTGTGGATGGCCAACCGCTGCTGCATCGAGATCACCGTCTCGGGCTGCCGGCTGAGCTCGAGCGCGTGCCGGTCCGCCCGGGCCTCCACCTGGCGGCTGATCCCGCTGGTGGCCGGCGCCAGCAGGAGGGCAGACACCGCCGCGAGCCCGAGCACCACCGTGGCCGCCATCGGGTCCGCGGCACCCTCGACGCCGCGCCGCCGGACCCACCCGCTGCCGAGCACCCACCACAGCAGGGTGACCCCGGTCGCGCCGGCCAGCGCGGACAGGATCGAACCGGTCAGCACGTCGTTCGCGTCGGCGTGACCGAGCTCGTGCGCGACGATGACCTCGACCTCCTCCGGCGTCGCCTCCGCCAGCAGGTTGTCGTAGACGACGATCCGCCGCGTCGTGCCGAACCCGCTCACATAGGCGTTCAGGCTGGTCGTACGCCGCGACGCGTCGGCGACCAGCACGTCGTCGACCTGCACCCCGTCGCGCTCGGCAAGCGTGAGCAGGTCGGTGCGCAGCGGTCCGGCCTGCATCGACGTGAACGAGTTGAACACCGGTTCGAACAGCACCGGGTACGCGAACGACATCGCGAACGTCAGCACGACCGAGCCGAGACTCGCCGGCACGAACCACCAGCGCGGCATCCGCCGAGCCAGCCAGACGAGCAGCAGCAGACCCGCGGCGGTCAGCCCGGCCGTGATCCCCAGCGCCTTCAGTCCGTCGACCAGCCAGGCGCCGAAGGACTGCGTCGACAGCTCCCACACCCGCAGCACCCGCCAGCGCCAGGCGCCGAGCGGCAGCGTCACCAGCCACCCCGCCGCGCTGACGCCGAGCACCGCCACCGGCACCTGCAGCCACCAGCGTCGTGACCTGCCCGCGAGCCGGCGCAGCAGTGCGAGCCCGGGCCGGGTCAGCGTCAGCCCGACCAGCAGAGCGAGCCCGACCAGCATCGAGAGGTACGTCGGCGGCCGAACCTGACCCGAGAACCGGTCACCGCGGCCGATCTCGGCGCCGGTGAACGACCGTCGCAGCTCAGCGGCCGACGGGTCGGGCAGGGTCCCCCACGGCACCAGCAGCCACAGCCCCAGGCCGAGCGCGACCAGCAGGGCGAGCAGCCAGCCGGCGGCGACCCGGCGCACACCGACGTCAGTCACCCGCCAGCCGCCCGAGGTAGTCGCGCCACTGCCGGGTCAGCGTCGGCACGTCGCTGTCCAGGGTCTCGGCCAGCGCTGCGTCGACGTCACCGCTCTTCAGCGCACTCTCGTACAGGCGCAGCAGCGCGTCCTCGCCCCGCTGGTCGGCGACCATCCGGCACACCAGCCAGGCCGCCTCGTACGATGCCCCGAGCCGGCCGGCGCGAGAGTCGAAGTCGTCCTTGCTGGGCAGCTGCTTCGGCACGCCGGACTTGCGTACCTGCCGAATGATCTGCGAGGCCGCCACCTCGACCGACACCGGCGCGTCGACCAGCGCGACGTAGTCGGCGAAGCCCTCGACCAGCCACAGCGGCGCGTCGGTCGCCGCCGCTCCGGTCGCCGCGTGGGTCGCCTCGTGCGAGAGCACCACCTGGGACCCGGTCGTGCCGAGGTCTTGGTAGACGGCCGGGTTGAGCACGATCCGGACCGGCGCGTCGGGGTCGCCGGCGCCGTCGGCAGTGGTGGTGACGGCGGCGATCTCGTCGTAGTGTCCGGGCTCGCTGGCCAGCACGCCCTCCAACTGTTCGGCGTCGCGCGGCACCACCACGACGAGCCGCCCCGGCCAGTCCGTCACCACGTCCTGGACGTCGTCAACCGCACGTCTTGCCTGGGCGTCGATCCGCTCGGTCAGCCGCGGGTTCGCCGAGATCACCAGCGCGCTGCCGGCCTTGCGTACGCTGGCCTGCCCCAGCAGCCACTCCGGGATCCGCTCTCCGGTGGACCGCGCGATGTCGACGACCCGGGTGTCGTCACCCTCGCCGGTGAAGGTCACCAGCACCTCGGTGCTGACCGGCCGCCGGTCGTACCCGTCGATCGCCCAGCGCGCCTCCACGTCGGCGGTCCACCGGTCGGCGGCCCCGGCGCCACCGTTGGGGGAGACGAAGCGCAAGGTGTACGTCGAGAGCGGCAGGCGGCGCAGCATGCTGTAGAGCCCCGTGGCGCGCGCCTTCGCACTCGGGTCGAACGCGTTGGTGAACGCCTGCCGGTCGGCGTCGGCGACCGCCTGCTCGACCGTGAACAGCACCGACTCCGCATCGGCGGCCCGCTGGGTCTGCGGGTCGTCGGTCGCCGTCGGTTCGGGCACTGCCGCGCCGCGCGACCCGGTGTCTCGGCCGCCGACCAGCACCCCGATCACGCCCACCAGCGCCAGGACGACGGCGGCAGCCCAGACGCCGGTGCGCCGCGAGGTGGTGGTCACCCCGCAATCCTAGGGAGGGCCACCCCAGCTTCGGCGTGGAGCCACCCAGTCGGGGCCTGGACATGCACGTGGGGGGTGACCGCGCAGTGGTCACCCCCCACGCACGCGTGGAGATCGGGGGTTGCGATCAGCCGGGCCGGACCGCCCCGCTGTATGGCATCGAGTTGACCCCGGTCGTGGTGACGCCGCTGTTCGGGTTGGCCGCATGCACGATCTGGCCGTCGCCGATGTACATGCCGACGTGGCTGACCGGGTCGTAGTAGAACACCAGGTCGCCCGGCTGCAGCTGCGACTGGTCGACCGGCGTGCCACTGCCCTGCTGGGCGCTCGAGGAGTGCGGCAGCGAGACGCCCGCGGCGCCCCACGCACCCATCGTCAGGCCGGAACAGTCCCAGCTGTCCGGGCCGGTGGCGCCGTAGGAGTACGCGTCACCGACCTGCTGCATGGCGTACTCGAGGGCGACCTTCGCCCGGCCGCTGGCCGGCACGTTGGGCAGCGCCAGGCGGTCGTCGGCGCGGGAGGCTTGCTCTTCGGCAGCGTGCTCGATCTGCAGCCGGCGACGCTCCTCGGCCTTGAGGCCGTCCAGCGTCTTCTCGGCCTTGGCCAGGTTGGCCTCGACGGTCTTGCGGTCTTTGGCGATCTGCTTGCGGTCGGCCGCGAGCTCCTTGAGCTCGGCCTCGACCTGCTTCTCGCGCAGCTCGAGCTGGTCGGACTTGGTGGCGAGCTCGCCGAGCAGCTCGCCCTGGTGCCGGTTGAACGCCTCGGAGGCGGCCAGGCCGTCCAGGAACTCGGTGGGGTCGTCGGCGAACAGCAGCTGCCCGGCCGGGCCGAGCGTCGTGCTCTGGGCCTGGTCGGCGATGACGTCGGCGACCATCGCGCCGATCTCGTCGACCTCGGCGCGCTGGCTCTTCAGGTCGCGCTCAAGCGACTCGAGCCGATCGGCCTTGCGACCCATCTGGCTCTTGATCTCGTTGAGACGCTCCTGAGCGACCTCGGACTCGTGGTAGAGCTTGCCGACCTTCGCCTCGACCTCGTCGAGGCTCGGCTCCGCGTTGGCGGAGGGTACGGCCAGGGCGGTCAGCGCGAGAGCGGACACGCCGATACCGGCGATCATGCGGCGGGAGAGGTGGGCGCGGCCGTTAAACACGGGCGACGGGTCCCCTTCGTCGTCAACGCCTACCGGGTTAGCTGACGGGTGCGGACTGAACGACTGCCCGACGGTGCATGCTGCACACCGCTTAACCCCAGTGCTGCTTGGGTCCCCGGCTCCGGAGGCAGCCTTCCCGAACTGCTTCCGAACTCGGCGCGGCACCTGTCGTTGACCTGGCTGGCCTACGTGATTCAGGCACCTAAGTCGTGAACACTAGTGAGCCTCGCCGCAAGACGCAATCCAGGCAGGGGTGTGTCGGTGGACGAGGTTCATCAGGTGGACGTCAAGCGCGTCACGCATTGCATACAACCGCTTACGCACTGGCAATTTCGGGGCCGTCGAGAGGTGTCACCATCCGTAGCGGCGGGACCAGCCCCGAGGCCGCGAGCACGTCGAGCGCGCGCGCCTCGTCGGCGTCGACGTGGACCTCCGGCGGCGCACCGAGCAGGACCGTGACCACGCAGTCGGCGCAGCCGTCACCGCGTACCGCACAGCTGTCGCAGTCGACCAGGATCGAGTCGTCGTCGGGAGCCATCAGGGACCTCCAATCGGCCGATATCGGCCGCTGTTTTCGTGGCGCTGTGTCGTGGCGGGAAAGCCGACACCGACGACGCTAGGCCCCGCCACCGACAGTTCGGCCGCTACCGGGTCAGCAGGCGTACGAGGGCGGCCGACGCCACCGGCCGGGCACCGGCCCGAACCGCGTTGTCGGCGACCTCACGGTCACTCGACACGACGACCAGCGGCCGCCCGGCCGGCTCGGCCGCCACCAGCTGCGCGATCGTGACGTCGGCGATCACCCCGGGCGGGCTGAACATCACCCGTACGCCACGCGGACCCGCCACCGGCGGCGGGTGCGCCAGGTCGGCCCCGTCGAACACCACCGTCAGCTCGAACTTGCAGCGTGCCACCACCGGCGCCAGGCCGTTCATCAGCCGGGTGCGCTGGGTGTCCAGCGGCGCGGTCTCCCAGGCCGTCTTCGTGACGTTGTACCCGTCGATGACCACGTGCACCCGGGGCAGGCCGAACAGCTCCTCGAGCAACGCCGGGTCGTCCACGGCACGCGCCCGCGTCGTCCCCGACGTACCCGTGGATGGCTCGACTCCCTCCACGACGTCGGCCGGCAGCCCGGTCGTCGGTGGCAGCGCCAGCTCACGACGCAGCCCCTGCACCGACTCCAGCAACGTGTCGAGCAGCAGCCGCGACCGGATCGTGGCCTGCTCGCGCTCGTCGCGGACGGCCCGCTTGGACGCCGACGTGCTGGCCTCCAGCTCCGTCACCCGGGCCCGCAGCCGGCGGATCTCTGCCTCCAGGTGGGTGGCCGCGGCCGCCTGCACCTCGCGCTGCTCGACTGACTCCATCGCCCGCGACTCGGCGTCGCGGAGGCGCTGGCGGGTGTCGGCCAGCTTGCGCCGCAGCTCGGCGTTCTCGGTCTTGATCGTGGCCAGCTTGTCGCGGGCCTTGTCGCGCGTCGCCCGGACCTCTCCCCTGGTCTCGGACAGCTGCCGCTGCAGCCGGTCGACCGTCTCCTCGTGCACTGGAGACACGGCCTGCGGGCCCGTGGTCCGCGCGTTGTCGACCAGGTCCTTCCACCCCTCGGGGCGCAGCAGGTACGCCACGGCCGCCACCTCGACCGGGTCGGCGGCCGGCGGCGTCGTGCCGTCGTCCAGCGCGGTGGCGAGGTCGGGTACGGCGCCACGGACCTGCGCCGCGACCCGCTCGCGGAACTCGTCGTCACTCTCGAGTACGGCGGCGATCTGGGTGGCTGCCAGCCGGGCCCGACGGGCCGGCGCGAAGTCGGCGACCCGGCGCAGCGTCGCGGGTACGTGCTCGGCCGCCAGCGTGCCGAGGGCGTCGGCGGCCAGACCGACGACCCGGTGACGTACGGAGTCGGGCAGCTCGACGACGGGTCCGATCATGGCGACCCGTCCGGCCGGGCGACCACTTGCACGGCGTCGTCCCGGCCGCACCAGCGGCAGCGCACCTCGAGCACGCTCTCGCTGAGCGTCTCGGCCGTCTCGACCGTCGGCTGCCCGGCCAGGTCGAAGTGCCAGAACTCGGTGCTCTTGGTCTGCCGAGTCACGTCGAACCGGGTCAGGTTGCCGCAGCCACCGCAGCGCCAGCGCGTGGTCACGTCGGGCATCGTCGTGGGCATCGGCAGCTCCTCTCTCCGGTCCGACTCGTCGTTGCTCTGCTTCGAGCGTAACGACGCTTCCCCCGTCGTACCCAGCATTAACGCCCTGCTCACCTCGGCGGGTCCGCGCGGCGGCACGATTTGGTCGGTGCCGACCTCTACCGTCGGCAGACATGAGCGTCACCGTGGAGCCCGCCCGCCAGGGGGCTGCCGCGGCGCTTGTGCAGGGCAGCTTCGACGAGCTGGGCCGGCCCCTGCGCAACGTGACGTTCTGCGTCGTCGACCTGGAGACGACCGGCGGTTCGGCGGCGGCCGGCTCCGGCATCACCGAGATCGGTGCGGTCAAGGTGCAGGGCGGTGAGGTGCTCGGTGAGTTCCAGACCCTGGTCAACCCGCAGGCGAGCATCCCGGCGTTCATCGCCGTGCTCACCGGCATCACTGACAGCATGGTCGCGTCGGCGCCGACGATCCGGCAGGCGCTGCCGGCGTTCCTCGAGTTCGCCCGCGGGTCGGTGCTCGTGGCGCACAACGCACCATTCGACGTCGGCTTCCTCAAGCACTTCACCGCCCTGCAGGGGATGGCCTGGCCGACGTTCGAGGTCGTCGACACCGCCCGGCTCGCCCGCCGCGTACTCACCCGCGACGAGACCCCCAACTGCAAGCTCGCCACCCTGGCTCGGGTGTTCCACTCACCCACGACGCCGATCCACCGGGCGCTCGACGACGCCCAGGCAACGGTGCACGTGCTGCACGGCCTGTTCGAGCGGCTCGGCCCACTCGGGGTGCAGACGATCGAGGAACTGCACACCTTCTCGTCCCGGGTCAGCCCGGCGCAGCGCAAGAAGCGGCACCTCGCCGAGCAGCTGCCGCACGCGCCCGGTGTCTACCTGTTCCGCGACCACCGCGACCGGGTGCTCTACGTCGGCACGTCCAAGGACCTCCGCACCCGGGTCCGCACCTACTTCACCGCCAGCGAGACCCGCTCCCGGATGGGCGAGATGGTCGGCCTGGCCGAGCGGGTCGACGGCATCGAGTGCTCCACCACGCTCGAGGCGGCCGTCCGCGAGCTGCGGCTGATCAAGCACCACAAGCCGCGCTACAACCGCCGGTCGCGGCATCCCGAGCGGGCGCAGTGGGTCAAGCTCACTGTCGAGCCGTGGCCGCGGTTGTCGGTGGTGCGCCGAGTGCTCGACGACGACGCGACCTACGTCGGGCCGTTCGGCTCCCGGCGCAGCGCGGAGCGGGCCGTCGCCGCGTTGCACGAGGCGTTCCAGGTGCGGCAGTGCAGCGGCCGGATGCCCCGGCATCCGTCCCGGTCGGCGTGCATGCTGGCCGAGATGGGACGCTGCCTGTCGCCGTGTGACGGCAGCACGTCGGAGGAGGTGTACGGCGCGCAGGTCGACGCGCTCCGCGCCGCGCTGGTCGCCGACCCCGGCCGGGTCGTGTCCGCGCTGAGCCGGCGGATGACCGCGCTGTCGGCCGACCAGCGGTTCGAGGACGCCGCCGTGCACCGCGAGCGGCTCGCCTCCTTCGTCCGGGCGGCCGCGCGCACCCAGCGGATCGAGGCGCTGACCCGGTGCGTCGAGGTGGCCGCCGCCCGGCGCAACGACGCCGGTGCGTGGGAGGTGCACGTCGTCCGCCATGGCCGGCTGGCCGCGGCCGGCGTGATACCCGGCGGCGTCAACGCCGGCGACTGGGTGACCGGCCTGCGGGCGTCCGCCGAGACGGTGACACCCGGGCCCGGCCCGACGCCGGCGGCGACGGCGGAGGAGACCGAGAAGATCCTGCGCTGGCTGGAGTCGCCCGGCGTCCGGCTCGTCCATGTCGACGGCGAGTGGACCTGCCCGGTGGGCGGCGCCGAGTCGCACCGGGCGTCGCTGGACGCGGTCGAGGCGTCGCGGCAGAGCCTGGTGCCGTTCGACGACCGGCGCGACCTGCCCGTCCACCATCAGCCCGCGCGCTGAGCATCGGTAGGCTCGTCCCGCCCGCACACCTGCCGACGGAGGCCACCGTGATCACCGCGATCGTGTTCATCAACGCCGAGGTCTCGCAGATCCCCGAGGTCGCCGAGCTGATCGCCGCCATCGACGGCGTCAGCGAGGTCTACTCGGTGACTGGGGAGATCGACCTGATCGCGCTGGTGCGCGTCCGCCAGCACGACGAGATCGCGGCCGTCGTACCCGGTGGCATCAACAAGGTGCCCGGCGTACTCGCCACCGAGACCCACATCGCCTTCCAGGCGTTCTCGCAGCACGACCTCGAGGCCGCCTTCTCCATCGGCCTCGACAGCTAGCC
>JBOHDE010000160.1:0-9327 GCA_050699035.1 Nocardioidaceae bacterium
ACACGCCGGCGTGTCGGTCGAAAACGTCACACTCAACGGGGCGGGCGCGCGGGGTCAGGGCAGGAAGAGGGTCGCGTCGCCGAACTCGTGCCAGAGGTATCGCTCGCCGTCCGGATCGGTCGCCGCGTCGTACGCCGCCCGCACCAGGGACCGGCCGACGACGGCGTCCAACAAGTCCAGGTGGCTGGCCTCGGGAGCGTGCAGGCCGGTCACCAGCCCGTCGACGAGCCGCGCCGGCCGGTCGGGGCCGAGCACCAGCTGGGTCCAGCCGGTCGCGGCATGCACGCGACCGTCATCCCCCGCGACCGTCTCCAGTGCCCGCACGACGGTCGTCCCGACCGCGACGACGCGACGGCCCGCGGCCCGGGTGGAGCGCGCCAGCCGAGCGGTCACCTCGGGCACGGTGAACTGCTCGGGCGCCGGTGGCTCGTACGCCTCCGGGCTGGAGACGCCGCAGTGCAGCACGATCGGTGCCACCGGGATGCCGCGGGCGGCGAGTCGCACGACCATGGCGGCGGTCAGCGGACGACCGGCGCTCGGCATCTCCGCGCTGCCGGGCTCGGTGGCGAAGATGGTCTGCAGCGACGACAGCGGCCACTCCCCCGCCAGGTAGTCGTACCGAATCGGACGACCGTGCGCCGCTAGGTAGTCGACCCGTGCAGCCGCCGGGACCGGCACCGCCCGCCACAGCCGGGTCTGCCGGTCATCGGGGTACGCCGCGACGACCCGTAGCCGCTGGCCGCCCGGCAGCCGCAGCACCTCGTCCGGCGTGACGTCGGTCGCGGGACCGGAGTTGTCGGGCCGACGTACCTCGACCACCCACTGGCCGTCGTCAAGCTGGGTCGAGACGTGGACGGCCGTTTCCACCCCGTTGCGCGTGACGTCCACCGCGGCGGGCAGTGTCGCCGACACGTTCACGACCAGCAGGTCGCCGGGGTGCAGCAAGTCGGGCAACTCACGGAACGCGCGGTGCTGGATCCCGTCCGAGGTGGCGACCAGCATCCGTACCTCGTCCCGGGCGAGCCCGCGCGCCTCCGGCGGCACCGCCGCCTCGCTCCCCGGCGGCAGCGTGAACCGCAGCTCGGTCGCCGCCGTCATGCGGAGACACCGGCGTCGAGCGCTGCGATCTCGGCGGCGCGGTGCCGGCCGCTGGGCAGCTCGCCGCGGACCAGCCGCAGCAGCGCGGGTACGGCGGAGGCGGGCTCGGGCCGGTCGGAGATGTCCTCACCGGGGAACGCGTCCTGGTGCATCTGGGTGCGCATGTCACCGGGGTCGGCGGCGTACACGCGAAGGTCGGGCTGCTCGGCGGCGAGGATCGCGGTCGCGTGGTCGAGAGCAGCCTTCGACGAGCCGTAGCCGCCCCAGCCCTCGTACGGCTCGACCGACGCGTCCGAGGTGATGTTCGTGATCGTGCCCCGTCGCTCGGTCAGAAGGGGCAGGGCGAGCTGGGCGAGCGCGATCGGCGCGACGACGTTGACGGCATAAACCCGCTCCAGGTCCTCCGCGGGGTACGCGGCGAGCGGCGGCATCGGCGACGGGCCGAGCGTGCTGGCGTTGTTCACCAACGCGTCGATCCCGCCGAGCTCGGCCGCGGCGTCAACCAGGACGGCCCGGTGGTCGGGGTCGGTCACGTCACCGGGGACGGCGACGACCCGACCGCCGGCCTCGGCCAATGACTGGCGCACGGCGTCGAGAGCGGGCTGGTGGCGAGCGTCGATCACCAGGTCCCATCCCTGCTCGGCCAGGGCTGTGGCCAGCGCCTTGCCGAGACCCATGGATGCGCCGGTGATGAGGGCGACGGGCATCTGCTGCTCCTTGCTTCGGTTGACCGGTTCTGCGGTGTCACCGGCAAGGATGCAACTTAAAGTTGACTTGAATTCAAGGTTTGTCTCAGAGGGCTCCGGCTGGGAGCCTGAGCGCATGATCGTTGCATTCAGCATCAGCCCGTCCGGTGGCGACGAGACCGGCGGCGTCAGCGCCGAGGGCGCGATCTGCACGCGAATGGTGGGATGAGTCAACGCAGGACTTCATCTCGACTTGGCCGCCGGGTCTACGTGGTGAGGTGGAGCGCCAACGCGCGGCATCGTCCGACAGGCCGCCAGACGCCAACAGTAGGGAGAAGATCTGATGCTTGTCGCATTCTCAGTCGCACCGAGCGGCACCGGCCGCGCCGATGGGTCGGTAGCGGACGCCGTCGCGGCGGCGGTCCGCGTTGTGCGCGAGTCCGGGTTACCCAACCGGACGGACGCGATGTTTACGACGATCGAGGGGCCCGACTGGGACTCGGTCTTCGAAGTCGTGAAGCGCGCAACCGAGGCTGTCGCGGCTTACGGCTCGCGGGTGTCCCTCGTGCTGAAGGCCGACATTCGGCCGGGCTACGAGGGCGAGTTGGACGGGAAGGTCGAACGGATCGAAGCAGAGCTCGAAGGCTGAGCATCAGCGGCTGGGATCAGGATTCCGAAGGTCCCACGAGACGCCGGCGATTGGGCGACTCACTCTGTTTGACGCGGTTCACGAACTCCCTCAGCTTCACGGTCTGACTCTGGGCGCCGGCTCTCCCAGTAGTCATCCTCCGTCGGTTCGGGTTCCCCTCGCGGGGCCGTCCTACTCGGGGAGGGATCACGCATGACGTCAACGCAGTCAGGTGCAGAGAGGGTCGCCGCCGACCTACACCAGCAGACCGCGCACATCGCCAAGGCACTCGCGTCGGTCGCGCAGGCATCACAGCAAGCCGACCGCGCTTCACAGCAAGCCGCCGGGGTCGGCTACCGGCAGGTCGCCGAAGGGCTGCACAGCATTCGGGGACAGATCGACGCGCTACACCAACCGTTCGCGCAGGTCACGAAACACGCCCAGGCCGCGAGGGCCGAGGCCACCAAGGTCACGGTCGAGACGACCCCCGAGGATGCCGCCAAACTGCTCACGGCGGCGTCGAATGCGATCGAGTCCGGGCAGGCCGCGCTCATGGAGGTTCATGCGCAGGTTCCGAAGATCGAGGCGGACGTAGCCATGACCCTTCGTGGCGCGAAGCCGGGTTCCCTGCTGGCGATCCTGGGAGGTGTGCGAGCGGCGACCGTGGACGCCCTGACGATCGGCAAGGCAGCGGGCGAGCGGTGCGCGCAAACCATCGCGCGCGGCTCGGACATCTCTGGCGACTCGGGAAATTAGGATGGGCTGGGGCAGCGCGCCAGCCTCCGGCCCCGAGAGCAAGTCGGGGCGCACGTGGCAGACGATCGCCGAGGAGACCGGCGAGGTCCGTTCGTTCCCGTCGTACGCCGCAGCAAAGCGCGCCCTCGGTACCGAGCCTGGCACCGAGATCCACCACATCGTGGAGCAGTCGCAGACCAACCCGAGCCGGTCAGGGTTCTCGGTCGAGCGGGTCAACCCGACTGACAACATGGTGAGACTGCCGACCCCGGCGCACCGACAGATCACCGCTCGCTACAACCGCAATGTGCGGTTCGCCAACATCCGACTGCGGGACACTCTCAACGGCCGGTCGTGGGACGATCAACACCGATTCGGCAGCCGGGTAATCGATGAGACCTTGAAGGATAGTGATGGACGCTGACGCAGACCGCGAGGCATTCCGCCGACACGTCGCCGAGTCAGAGCGGCTCGTGAAGGCGGGAAACGGCGACGCCGCGAACGCGGAGGGCGACAACGCGGAGACCGTAGCGCGCCGGTGGGCCGATCGCGGCGAACTACTCGACTTCCTGTCGCCTCTACTCGACGAGTCCGAAGCGGCCGCCGTGCGCTTTGATGCTGCGTGCGCTCTGCTCTACGGCGGTCACCCCGACGAGGGCGCGGCAACCCTCGAAGCTTTGCGAGACGGAGACAACGGCGTCGTGTCCCCTGAAGCCGAGATGGTGCTCGACCACTGGCGACGTGAGAACGCGACGTAACCCGATCCACGCAGCGGCGAGATGCGCAGGCGTCGCCGCATGTAGGGGTAGACGATGAACGCCGACGCTGACCGGGAAGCGTTCCGCGAGCAGGTCGCGGAGTCGGAACGGCATCTGCGAAACGGTGACGCGGACGCCGCTAACGCCGTGGTCGACGGGATCGGGACCCTGATTGAGCCGTGGAAGGCGAGCGGCGATCTGGTCGATCTCCTCGCCCCGCTGATAGTGGAGTCGGAGACGTTGCCGGTGCGCTACCAAGCGGCGGCGTGCCTGCTATTCGGCGGGCACCCTGACGCGGCGTTGCCGATGCTGGAGTCCATCCGCGACGGCTATCCCGAGGCGGGCATCGTGCTCGACTACTGGCGACGCGAGCACGGGCAGGCGTCGCCGGGACTAGGGTCGCGGGTATGGCCGACCTGCATGACCTGACCGGGCTCGAGCAGGCGGGTGCGGTCCGCCGTGGCGAGATCTCGCCGGTCGACCTGTGCACGCACTACCTCGAACGCATCGACCGGCTGTCCGACTCGGTCGGCGCGTTCATCACCGTCACGGACGAGCAGGCGTTGGCGACTGCAGCGACCATCGGAGCCGACGACCCGCGGCCGCTGGCCGGCACACCCGTCGCCATCAAGGACCTCAACGCCACGGCCGGCGTGCGTACGACATTCGGCTCGGCGGCGATGCGCGACTTCGTCCCGAAGGTCAGCGACGAGGTGGTCCTGCGGATCGAGCGGGCCGGCCTGGCCAGCCTCGGCAAGACGAACACACCGGAGTTCGGCAGCCCCTGCTACACCGAGCCGGACGTCGCACCGCCGGCCCGCACGCCGTACGACCTGTCCTGCTCCGCCGGGGGCTCGAGCGGCGGGTCGGCGGCGGCCGTCGCGGCCGGCCTGGTGCCGTGGGCCCATGGCTCCGACGGCGGCGGGTCGATCCGCATCCCGGCCAGCCTCTGCGGTCTCGTCGGGCTGAAGCCGTCGCGTGGGCGGATCAGCGGCGCACCGTTGTACGGCGACCCGATCGGCCTGGCCACGAGCGGCACGCTCACCCGTACGGTGCGCGACTCGGCCGCCCTGCTCGACGCCCTGGCCGGACCAGCCGTCGGCGACCCGGCCTGGGCACCCCCGCTGCCGGACGGCCAGACCTACCTCGACTGGTGCGACCGCGAGCCGGGTCGGCTGCGGATCGCCCGCTTCAGCGCTCCGGTGATCGCCGACGTGGACGTCGACCCCGACTGCCTTGCGGCGTACGAAGGAGCGTCCGCGCTGCTGGCCGACCTCGGCCACGACGTCGAGGACGTGCCGGTCCCGTTACCGAATGACGCCGTCGAGGTGTTCGAGGTCTGTTGGGCGGTCCTGTCGGCGTTGACGCCGATCCCGGCCGAGGACCAGCACCTGCTCCGACCCCTGACCCGCTGGCTGTCGGCTCGTGGGGAGGCCGTGTCCGGCCCGGAGTTCGGTCTCGCGGTGAGCCGGCTGCGTCGTTTCGCCGCCGGCGCTCTCGACGTCCTGGCGCCGTACGACGCCGTGCTGACACCGACCCTGGCCCGGCCCAATGTGCCGGTCGGCGGTCTGCGCGACGACGACGACCCGGCCCGCGACTTCGACAACCAGAAGCGGTTCACTCCGTACACCTCGGCCTGGAACGTCACCGGCATGCCGGCCGTCTCGCTGCCTCTGCACTGGACCGAGCGCGGTCAGCCGGTCGGCGTGATGCTGGCCGCCCGGCCGGCCGAGGAGCACCTGCTGCTGGCGTTGGCCGCCCAGGTCGAGGCGGCGGCCCCCTGGCACGACCGGCATCCGGCGGGTTGGTGACGCAGGCGCGATGACGCCGGTGCTAGGTGAAGATGCTGACGCCTCCTGGGCCGACCAAGAGGCCCAGCACGATCAGCAAGATGCCCCACAGCATCTGGCCACGGATCAGGCTGACGATGCCGACGATCACCATCACGACGGCGATCAGCCACAGTACTGTGGTCATGGTTTCCTGCTTTCTCTCTCCCGATTACTCCCGCTGTAACTGTTTCCGAGACTGCAGCTCCGAAACCTCGCCGGGTCCGCGGACGACGGTCTGACAGGCTGACCGCATGGAGCCGATCGACGAGGTCAGCGCCCGGGACCTGTGGGCGGGGTACGTCGCAGCGCATCCGGAGTACGCCGACGAGCAGCCACCGACCGAGCGCTTCGGCGACTCCGCCGAGCTGGCCGACGAGCTGCTCGCCCTCGTACTCGACGGCCCGAAACGCGCCACCGCCGGGCTGGTCGCTGAGTTCCGCGCCGAGCACGAGCCACTGCCCCGGATCGGCGGTCACTGGCTCGTCGCCGACGGTGCCGGCGTCGCCCGGGCCGTGCTGCGCAGCCGGGAGCTGAGGGTCGGGCCGCTCGGCAGCGTCGACGACCAGTTCGCCTGGGACGAAGGCGAGGGCGATCGCAGCCGCGACTACTGGCTCGACGCGCACCGGAGGTTCTTCACCCGGTCGTGTGCGCGGATCGGCGTCGAGATGAGCGACGACGTCGAGGTGGTGTTCGAGCGGTTCGACGTGGTCTGGCCGCAACGTCCGGATGACACCGGCGGGTGCTGACCGGCCCGGCCCCGCTCAGGCGGGGGGGACCGGCAGTGCGGCGAGCGCGGCGTCCAGCTCGGTCAGCAACCGCGCCTTCGGCCGGGCGCCGACGACGGACCAGACCGGCTCGCCGCCGTGGAACAACGTCAGTGTCGGCAACGCCTGCACGCGGTACCGCGCGGGCACCAACGGGCTCTCGTCGGCGTTCAGCTTGACGATGTCGAGCACGTCCGCCCGCTCGGCGGCGATCGCGGCGAGCACCGGAGCCACCTGGTGGCACGGCGGGCACCACTGCGCCCAGAAGTCCACCAGCACCGGCCGGCCGGACGCGAGCACCTCCATCGCGAAAGTCTGGTCGTCCACTTCCCGGAGTTCCGTCATCTCTGCTCCCTGCATCCGTACTGCTCGGCATCGGTCAGGAGTGCGGTAAGCCGCCGCCGTAGCCCGGTCAGCTCGGTTATCCGTGCGTCGACCTCGGCGATCCGGCTCCGGTACGCCGTCAGCGACGCCGGGCAGACGTCGGCCCGCTCGTTCCCGGCCCGTAGGCACTCGACGAACGGGTACGTCTGCTCGGCGGTCAGGCCCAGCGACAGCAGCGCCTTCACCTCGCGCACCACCGCCACGTCCTGGTCGGTGTACGTCCGGTACCCGTTGGCCTCCCGGCCCGGCCGGACCAGCCCCTGGGACTCGTAGTACCGCACCGCCCGGACCGTGACACCGGCCCGCTCGGCGACATCGCTGATGTGCATCCCGCCTCCTCGACACCGACGCTAAACCTTGACGCCAACGTCAAGGTCAAGGGCTCGTGTCCAGGGTCACGCCGTGGTCGTCCGCGTCGCACCGACTCGTCCGTACGGCTCGAACTCGCCGAATATCCCACGCCGCGCGTCGCCGGTACGCCAGCATGGGCCGGGTGAGTCTCGGGAAAGCGCCGCATCGCTCCTGCCTCGGCCAGGCGCCGAGGGGGCGGCCCGCGCATCGTGGCCGCGCCCGACGGCCTCCGCTCGTCCCACTTCTCGTCGTCGGTGGGCTGCTCCTGGCCGGCACCGCGGGAGTACTCACGCAGCAGATGCCTGGATCCCACGAGCACGTCGGTGTCTCGGCGGGAGCACAGACCCGGCCGCTCGGCCACCCTGCTCCCGCGCCCGCCCAGCGGGGCGAGTTCGCGTTCCTGCACACCCAGCCGGGCCAGCCGGACCAGCCGGTCGCCTACGACCCGTGCCGCCCGATCCGCGTGGTCGTCAACAACGCGGAAGCACCACCCGGGGCGGACCGGCTGCTGGACGAGGCGATCGACACGGTCTCGGCCGCGACCGGGCTGCAGTTCGCCATCGACGGCGAGACCGACGAGCGCCCCACGCTCGGCCGGCGGCCGACCGACCCCGACCGCTACGGCGACGGCTGGTCACCGGTCCTGGTCGCCTGGACGGCGCCGGCCGTGGTCTCGAGGCTCCGGGGTACGACGACCGGTCTGGCCGGCAGCTCCGTCCACCCGGACGGCGACCGCCTGGTCACCGGCATCGTCTTGCTCGACGGCCCCGAGGTCCGCGCGGCGCTCGCCCTCGACGGCCGCAGTGCCGCACGGGCCGTCATCGTGCACGAGCTCGGTCACCTCGTCGGGCTCGACCACGTCGACGACCCGCGGCAGCTGATGCATGCCAAGGGCACACCGGGCGTCACGTCACTCGGCGCCGGCGACCGGCACGGTCTGCGCGCCCTCGGCCTCGGCCGCTGCTTCCTGGACGACTGACCGGAGCGGACCAGGCCACGGTCCTCCCGGTGAGTGTGACGTTTTGGTCGCGACACGCCGGCGTGTCGCACCAAAACGTCACACTCACCGGCAGAATTCAGCGGAGCCGGTGGACGAGGTCTGCGACGATCTCGTCCACCGGCGCTGCGATGTCGACGACGACGCCGTTCTCGTCGTCGGCGATCGCCTCCAGTGTCTCCAGCTGCGAGTCGAGCAGCGTCGGCGGGAAGAAGTGGTCGCGGTGCTGCATCCGTTGCAGCAGCAGCGCCTTGTCGCCGGCCAGGTGGACGAACACGGTGTCGGCCGCACCCGCACGCAGTACGTCGCGGTAGCGGCGTCTGAGCGCCGAGCAGGTGAGCACGGTCGACCGGCCGGTGGCGCCACGCTCCCGCGTCCAGTCGGCGAGCGCGCGCAGCCAGGGCCACCGGTCCTCGTCGGTGAGGGGTACGCCGTCGGACATCTTGGCGATGTTGGCGGCGGGGTGGAAGTCATCGCCCTCGGCGAGCTCGTACCCGAGACGCTCCGCCAGGGGTACGCCGACGACGCTCTTGCCCGATCCCGACACGCCCATCACCACGATGTGCTGCGTCGCCGCCACGACCATGCCGCTAGAACACGTACCAGAGCATGACGCTGATCACGAACGCCGTCAGCCCGAGCGTCGTCTCCATCACCGTCCAGGTCTTCAGCGTGGTCTTCTCGTCCATCCCGAAGAACCGGCTGACCAGCCAGAAACCGGAGTCGTTGACGTGCGACAGCACCGTCGCGCGCGCCGTTCGCCGAACCGGGAGATCAGCGTGTCGGCCAACGTCTGTGCCCCACCCGACACCTCGAGCATCCGGCCGAGCATTGCGCCGAAGCCGACCAGCAGGGCGACCGACGCCAGCGTGTCACCGAAGCCGGACAGCAGTACGTCCGGGACGTCACCGAGCGGCACCTTGGCGACCAGGGCGGTGACCAGGCTCACCAGCACCAGCGCGAGGAACGCGTGCAGCTTGAGCTTGATGATCAGCAGCAGCAGGAGGGCGACCGCGGCCGCAGCGATCGCCAACAGCGGTCCAGTGTCATAGGCAGGACTCATCGGATCCATGACGAGCCACCCTCGCGGACCT
>JBOHDE010000161.1:0-9188 GCA_050699035.1 Nocardioidaceae bacterium
CAATTGGGCAAAATTCGACCCGGATCCGCGGATGTGAGGTGGAATTTTGCCCAATTGGGCAAAATTCGACGTCGGTGGCCGCCGCCAGCGAGTCCGGGTCAGCGCCCGGCTCGCACAGTCCCGCCCGGTCCGGCCGGCCTGCACGTTCCCCGGCCGGCCTGCACGTTCCCCGTCCCGCCCGCGTGCCCCGTTCTGGGTAGGGACGAGCCGAAAGTCGGATGCGTTCTGTCGGTGGTGTAGACCAAACTCACGCGAGACACTGCGAACGGATCGGAGCAGCACGTATGGCCGCAATCGAGGCCCACGGCCTCACCAAGATCTTTGGCAAGGGCAAGAAGCAGGTACGCGCTCTCGACGGGCTGGATCTCGAGGTGCCTGAAGGCGGCGTTCTCGGCCTCCTCGGCCCGAACGGCGCGGGCAAGACCACGACGGTCCGCATCCTCGCGACCCTGCTCACACCCGACGAGGGGGAGGCACGGGTCCTCGGACACGACGTGGTGGCCGAGCCAGCCGTCGTCCGTGGCCTGATCGGCCTGTCCGGCCAGTTCTCGGCGATCGACGAGAACCTCACCGGTCGGGAGAACCTGTGGATGTTCGGGCGCCTGTACGGCCTGGACTCCACGTCCGCCAAGGCGCGCGGCGTCGAGCTGCTCGACATGTTCGAGCTCACCGACGCCGCCGACCGGGTCTGCAAGACGTACTCCGGCGGCATGAAGCGCCGCCTGGACCTCGCCGGCTCGTTGATCGCGCATCCCAAGGTGCTGTTCCTCGACGAGCCGACCACGGGCCTCGATCCCAAGGCGCGCCTCGACCTGTGGGATATCATCCGCGACCGGGTCGAGTCCGGGGTCACGGTGCTGCTCACCACGCAGTACCTCGAGGAGGCCGACGTGCTCGCCGACTCGATCGCGGTGATCGACCACGGCCGGGTGATCGCCGAGGGCTCCAGCGACGATCTCAAGTCGCAGGTCGGCGGTGAGCGGATCGAGCTCGTCGTGCACGACCCGGCACAGGTGACGGCTGCCCACGCGCTGCTGACCCGGTCGGCCGAGGGCGAGGTCGAGGTGGATGCGCACGCGCGCAAGCTGACGGCACCGTCGCGCGGCGGGTCGTCCGCACTGGTCCAGGTGATTCGTGAGCTCGACCTCGCGGGCATCGCCATCGACGACATCGGGCTGCGGCGTCCCACCCTCGACGACGTGTTCATGTCGTTGACGGGGCACACCGTGGTCGAAGAGCAGCCGGTCAGCGAGCCGGCGGGGAGGGCCTCATGACCGCGACCCATCACGACACGACGGCGCCGACGACGGTCGGCAACAACAACGCGTTCGTCGACGCCATGGTCATCTCGTGGCGCAACCTCAAGCGCATCCCGCGGGTCCCCGACCAGGCGATGTGGGGCACCGTGCAGCCGATCATGTTCGTGCTGCTGTTCGCGTACGTCTTCGGCGGCGCGATCCCGATCGGTGACAGCGACGACCCGATGCTCTACCGCGAGTTCCTGATGGCCGGCATCTTCACCCAGACCATGGCGTTCGCGGTGGCATCTGCCTCTGTCGGGCTGGCCGACGACATGCAGAAGGGGCTCATCGACCGGTTCCGGTCGCTGCCGATCGCGCGGTCCGCGGTGATCGCCGGCCGGGTCGTCGGCGACCTGGTGTTCAACGCGTTCATCATGCTGGTGATGGTGCTGTGTGCGCTGCTGGTCGGCTGGCGCTGGCACAACGGCGTACTCAACGGCCTCGCCGCGTTCGGTCTGCTGCTGCTCTTCGCGTTCGCGATGCTGTGGATCGGTGCGTGGATCGGGATGTCCGTGCGCTCCGCCGAGGTGGCGGCGTCGGCCGGGCTGATCTGGCTGTTCCCGGTGACGTTCCTGTCCACGGCTTTCGTGCCGATGAACAACCAGCCCGACTGGATCAAGACGGTGGCCGAGTGGAACCCGTTCAGCTCGGTGGTGGGTGCGTGCCGGGAGCTGTTCGGCAACCCCAACCCGTTCGTCAGCGACAACTTCCCGTCGCAGCACCCGGTCCTGCTCGCCCTGATCTACGTCGTCTTGATCATCGCGATCTTCGCGCCGCTCGCGGTCCGCAAGTACAAGCACGCCGCCGGAGGCTGACCGAACGGTTCACCGCACAGACTCGACGAGGGCGGCTCGGTGGGGAGCCGCCCTCGTCGTACGCGTGGGTTGCGATCAGCGGCCGAACGGCACCGCATCGACGATCTCGACCTCGAGCTGCTTGCCGTTGGGTGCCTCGTAGGAGACAGCGTCGCCCTTGCGCTTGCCGTCGATAGCCGACCCGAGCGGCGACTGCGGAGAGTAGACGTCGAGGTCCACCGACTCGTCGAAGTCGGCGAGCTCACGCGCGCCGAACAGGAACGTCTCCGTGTCCTTGTCCCCGGCGAACCGCACGGTGACCTTCATGCCCGGCTCGACGACGCCGTCGTCGGCCGGCGTCTCGCCGACCTTGGCGCGACGCAGCATGTCCTCGAGCTGGCGGATCCGGGCCTCCGACTTGCCCTGCTCCTCCTTGGCGGCGTGGTAGCCGCCGTTCTCACGCAGGTCGCCCTCGTCTCGAGCGGCACCGATGCGCTCGGACAGCTCCGTACGGGAGGGACCGCGGAGGTAGTCCAGCTCTTCCTTCAGCTTGTCGTAAGCCTCTTGGGTAAGCCAGATCACGTTCTCATCGGTCGACTGCGTCACGGTGTACTGCTCCCTAGTGCAAGGCATTCGTTGAGGGCACCGCCCGATATCCGGCGGTGCCCTGTCCTGGGGGAAAGCAAGAGTCTACCAACGGGGGGCCGTCCGGGGCCAAAGCCGGCGACGTCGTCGGCTAAACAGGGCGTAACCGGACGAGTCAGTCGGGCCGGCTGGTCGTGCAGCCGCTGAGGACGCCGGTGGTGGCGTCACGCTCCGTCTCGATCAGGTACGTCTCGACCACCACCTCGTCGCCGCCCGCGGCCACCGTGACCTCCCGCTCACCCACGATCGCGTGGTCAGCCGCCTGCGCCTTGAGCAGACAGGTGACCTCCACGTCGGACTGTCGCTCGATCCGGATGGTCACCCGAACCTCGTTCTGGTCAGCCACGACCTCGTACGAGTCGAGCCTCGCCACGGCGTCCGGCTTGGCGTGATGCAGAGCTGCCCACAGCAGCCAGCCACCACCGACGACGGCGAGTGCGACGATGACCGTCACGGTCAGCGGGCGGGTCCACGGGCGAGGTGCGCCATACCGGTCGGACGGCTTGCCGTCAGGCCGGCCGGCCCGGGTCGCGGCGGGGGCCATGGATCTCCTCGTTTTCTGAGTCGCGCATCGGTGCGGTCTCCGCCACCATTGTCTCTTGTGCCCGACAACCAGAGCGACGCAAGGGTGCCGGCGAACGGCCGGCTGCGACTGATGCACGTCCATGCGCACCCCGACGACGAGTCCAGCAAGGGCGCCGCGAGCACCGCGAAGTACGTCGCGGAAGACGTCGACGTCCACGTGGTTACGTGTACGGGTGGGGAGCGCGGGTCGATCCTGAACCCCCACATGGACCGACCGGACGTCCTCGCCAACATCAGCGAGATCCGGCGCCAGGAGATGGACCGCGCCCGCGAGATCCTCGGCGTACGCCAGGACTGGCTCGGCTACGTCGACTCCGGCTGGCCCGAGGGCGACCCTAAGCCACCGCTCCCGGACGGCTGCTTCGCGACCGTACCGCTGGAGGAGTCCGCCGAGCCCTTGGTCCGGCTCATCCGTGACTTCAAACCCCATGTGGTCACGACGTACGACGAGAACGGCGGCTACCCGCACCCCGACCACATCCGCTGCCACGAGGTCACCATCGCGGCCTGGTTCGCCGCCGCCGACCCGGAGCGCTACCCGGACGCCGGCGAGCCCTGGCAGCCGCTGAAGCTTTACTACCACCACTCCTTCCACCGCGAGCGGATGCTGGCTTTGCACGACACGATGGTCGAGCACGGCATGGAGTCCCCCTATGCGGATCGGCTGTCGGAGTGGAAGGACGACCCCGAGCATGCGGCGCGGATCACCACCCGGGTGCCGTGTGCGGAGTACTTCCCGATCCGCGACCAGGCGCTGCTCGCCCATGCCACCCAGATCGACCCCGACGGACCGTGGTTCGCGGTGCCGCTGGCGATCCATCAGGTGGCCTGGCCGACCGAGGACTACGAGCTGGTGCGGTCGGTGGTCGACGTCGAGACGCCTGAGGACGACCTGTTCAACGGGATCCGGCACCTCGTCTCGGGCGGTCCGGAGACGGACCCGATGGTGAGCGCGCAGGTCGCCGGGGGGACGATGGACTCATGACCGACCTGTTGCTCGCCGTCGACGCGGACAAGGTCAAGCCGGGCTGGCTGGGGCTGTTCGTCGTGCTCGCCCTCGCGGTGCTGACCGTGCTGCTGTGGCGCAGCATGAACCATCAGCTCAAGAAGGTCGACTTCGAGGAGCCCGCCGACACCGAGGCGGACGACCCGCCGGTCGACGGCACGCCGGCCGACAACGGCAGCGGCAGCGGCACCGGGACACCCTAGACCGCCGCGCCGGCCAGCGCTTCGCGCGCGGCGGCCGTGGCAGCGTCGCGGTCCGAGCCGACCAGCCCCACCCGGGTACGCCGGTCCAGCAGGTCGTCGATGTCGAGGGCGCCCTCGTGCCGCGCCCCCCAGATCAGCTGCGCGGCGAGCGGATCCGGATCCAGCTCCTGTACCGCCGCCGCCTCGGTGCCGTATCGCCAGACCATCGACCGGCTCGCCGGTAGCGACGCCAGCACACGCGGCGACGCCGCGCCGACCAGCGGCAGACGCGCCGTGGCGCTGGTCGGCACGGGTACGGCCCGGGTCGCGGTGACCAGGTCGACCGCGTCGGCAGCCATCCGGCGGTAGGTGGTGAGCTTGCCGCCCACCACGGTCACGACGCCGTCGGCGGACGCCTGCACGACGTGCCGCCGGGACAGGTCTGCCCTGCTGGCGGTCCTGCTGCGGGCCTGGGCGCCGGGGTCCGGTCCGTGTGCGAGCAACGGTCGCAGCCCGGCGAACGAGCCGACGACGTCATCGCGAGTCAGCGGGGTGGCCAGCGCGGCCGAGATCGTCGACAGCAGCGTCTCGACCTCCGCGTCGCTGGGCGTGGGTACGTCGGGGATCGGCCCGTCGGCCGGCTCGTCGGTCAGCCCGACGTACACCCGCCCGTCTGGCTGGGGGAGCGCGAAGACGAACCGGGACGAGGAGCCGGGCACCGGAGTCGTGATCGCCGCGCCGAGGCCCCCCGGGAACGACTCCGACCGGAGCACCAGGTGGCTGCCCCGGCTGGGCCGCAGCGCGATGTCCGGGGCCAGCTGTCCGGCCCAGACGCCGGTCGCGTTGACGACCATGCCGGCCCGGACGTTGAACGTCTCGCCGGTGAGCTCGTCGCGCAGGTCGGCGCCGCCGCCGTGCAGGCCGACGGCGCGGCACCTGGTGACGATACGGGCGCCGAGACCGGCTGCGGTGCGTGCCACCGCGACGACCAGCCGAGCGTCGTCGCTGAGCTGCCCGTCCCAGCCGAGCCAGGCGTGCCGGAGGCCGTCGCGGCGTAGCCCGGGGGCCAGCCGAAGGGCCTCGGTGGCGGTGAGGCGGCGCGGGCGCGGGAGGTAGGACCGTCCGGTGCGCGCGGCCACCCGCAGGGCCTCACCGGCGAGCAGCGCCGAGCCGACCGCCGCGGACTGTACCTGGGTCACGTCGGAGTGCGCCGGGAAGAGCATCGGCAGCGGGCTGACCAGGTGGGGTGCGATGTGACGCATCAGCGCGTCCCGTTCGCGGGCGCTGGCCCAGGCCAGGCCGACGTCGCCCTGGGCCAGGTAGCGCAGCCCGCCGTGCACGAGCTTGGACGACCAGCGGGACGTGCCGAAGGCGAGGTCATGAGCGTCGACCGCGAGTACGGAGAGCCCGCGACTGGCAGCGTCGAGCGCCACCCCCACGCCGGTGATGCCGAGCCCGACGACGAGCAGGTCGACCGCGTCGTCGGCGACGGCGTCGAGATCGTGCCGGCGGCGGGTGGCGTTGAGCGACGTGCGTGGGTCGGCGGGCGGGAACGTCATGGCGTCAGGTATCCCTCGAGCAGGTGTCGCAGCTCACGGTCGAGAGCTGACTGGCTGCAGCCGCGGCGGTCGGCCATGGTGTGGGCGGACAGCGTGAACGACTGCACGGTCAACAGCACCGAGGCGGCCAAGGCCTTGACGTTGCCGGCCCGGATCGTGTCGTCGCGCTGACCCTCGCGGACCACCCCCTCCAACACCTCGAGCATGACGTCCTGGCTGGCGCCGCGGCGGTCGAGGACGTACGGGAGCAGGAGCTCGGGGTCGACGTCGACCACCTTGCGGAACAGGGGGTGCGCACGCAGCTGCTTCGACACCGCCACCGACCCCTCGACCACGCGGTCCCGCGCGCCGGCCTTCTGGTCCTGCCCGTGCAGGATGCCGGTGGCGAGGGCGGTCCACTCCCTGGTCATCACGTCGCCGACGAGCACCCGGACGTCGGGCCAGCGGCGGTAAACCGTCATCCGGGAGACACCGGCGCGGCGCGCGACGTCAGTCAGCGTCGTACGGCGCACTCCGACGTGCAGGACGCAGTCGCGGGCAGCGTCGAGAACCTTGGCGTCGGTCGCCTCAGCCATGTTACGAACTGACATCATGTGTCACACTGTATCGCATGACGGATACAGCGATGCGGTGGAACGGCTGGGGTGACCCCGAGCGCGCGGCTCCGCTGCCGGAGCCGGTGCTGGCCATCCTGCGTGACGGTTTGGGCGTGCGTACGCGAGGGACGACCTCGGTGCAGGTCGAGACGCTGGCGGCGCCGCCGACTCGGCTGTCCGACGCGGCGGTCGACGCCCTGCGCGGCGTCGTCGGCGACGACCACCTACTGATGGACGACGCGTCCCGGGTCGCCCACACTCGAGGCAAGAGCACGACCGACCTGCTGCGGATGCGCGCCGGCGATCTCGCCGACGCACCGGACGCCGTCGTGGTGCCCGGCTCCCATGACGAGGTCGTCGAGCTGTTGACGGTCGCGGGCGAGCACGGGATCGCCGTCGTGCCGTTCGGCGGTGGCACGTCGGTGGTCGGCGGCCTTGCGCCGGATGCCGATGGACGCGCCGTCGTCGCGGTCGACCTCCGACGGCTCGACCGTGTCACCGAGGTCGACGTCGAGTCGCGGCTGGCCACGCTCGAGGCCGGCTTGCGCGGGCCTACGGCCGAGCGGCTGCTCGCCGAGCACGGCCTGTCGGTTGGCCACTTCCCGCAGTCCTTCGAGTTCGCTTCGGTGGGCGGGTTCGCGGCGACTCGCTCCAGCGGCCAGGCGTCGTCCGGTTATGGTCGCTTCGACCAGGCGGTCGTCGGCCTTCGCGTCGCGACGCCGGCCGGCACCTGGGAGCTCGGTGGCATCGAGGCCACTGCGGCCGGTCCCGACCTGCGGCAGGTCGTGCTCGGCAGCGAAGGAGCGTTCGGCATCGTCACCGCGGTGACCGTCAAGGTGCACCCGACGCCGACCGAGCGCCGGTACGAGGGATGGCGCTTCGACACGTTCGCTGCCGGCTGCCTCGCCCTCCGGCGGTTGGCGCAGGACGGCCCCAGACCCACGGTGCTGCGGCTGTCCGACGAGGCCGAGACCGCGGTCGGGCTGGCACGTGGCGGCGAGGTCGGCACGGCCGGGTCGGGCAGCGGTGGCTGCCTGCTGATCGTCGGGTACGAGGGTGCTGACGCGGTCGTACGCCGAGAGGCGGGCGCGGCCGTGCTCACCGACTCCGGGGGACAGAACCTCGGCCCCGGTCCGGGTGAGGACTGGCTGGCCGGTCGGTTCCACGGACCCTACCTGCGTGACTCGCTGCTCGACGCCGGAGCGCTCTGCGAGACCCTGGAGACGGCCGCGACTTGGACCGCGCTGCCCACTGCTTACCAGCGCGTGCGCGAGGCGCTGACCACGTCGCTGGGCGAGCAGGGCTCGCCGCCGCTGGTGCTCTGCCACGTCTCCCACACGTATGCCAGCAGCGCTTCGCTGTACTTCACCGTGGTGAGCGCGCAGACCGACGAGCCGGTGGTGCAGTGGCAGCGGGCGAAGGCCGCGGCGACCGACGCGATGGTCGAGACGGGCGCGACGATCACCCACCATCACGCGGTCGGCCGCGACCACCAGCCCTGGCTGGCCCAGGAGATCGGCGAGCTCGGTGTCCGCGTCCTCCAGGCGATCAAGGCCGAGGTCGACCAGGACAACATCTGCAACCCCGGCGTGCTGATCCCCGGCGTGCTGACCCCTAGCGCGCCGGCGCCGTGACCGTCGTCTCCCAGGACTGCTGGTGGTCGTAGAGCCCGCGCGTTGTGCGATCCGTCGCCGCCCGGCGGAGGAACATCGGTAGCACGGCGTCGCGGGCCAGGACGGCGAGCGGGTTGCGGCTGATCGCCTTGCGGTTCGAGATCGCGCGGCCGTACTCCACGACCTGTTCGACCCGGGGCTGCCGGATGCGTTGGTAGGCGGCGAACGCGGCGGCGTGGTCGGGGGCGTCTCGCAGACACTGCGCCAAGCTCATCGTGTCCTCGAGCGCGAGCGACGCGCCCTGCCCGGCACTCGGCGAGGTGGCGTGAACCGCGTCGCCCACCGCGACGACGCGCCCGCGGCTCCACTGCGGCACGTGCTGCAGGTCGTACACGGGATAGCCGCGGATGTCTCCGCTGCTGGCGGCCAGGATGGCCGGCACCGGGTCCGGGTCACCGGCGTGCAGATCGCGGAGCTCGGCCAGCCAGCTCTCGGTGGTGAGCGCACGCATCTCGCCGGCTCGTGGCTCGGGGCGGGTGACATTCGCGAACCAGTAGATCTCGCCGTCGTCTCGTACGAGGTACCCGAAGAAGGACCGCCGACCGAAGACGAAGTGCTGGGTGTCCGGGGTGGGCGCGACGCCCGGGCTGCGGGCGAACCCGCCGACGCCGACGAGCCCGGTGTACTCCGGTCGTGCGGCGGTGGGGTCGACGAACTCGCGAGTGACGGAACCGACCCCGTCGCAGCCGATCAGCAGGTCGGCCTCGGCCGACGTCCCGTCGGCGAACGTCGCCCGGACCGCCTCGCCAGCCAGTGGCGTGATCGACGTGAGCCGGGCGCCGAATGTGAACCGGATGCCCTGCCGCGTCGCCTCCTCCCGCAGCACTTGGTGGAGCCAGCCGCGACG
>JBOHDE010000162.1:0-9071 GCA_050699035.1 Nocardioidaceae bacterium
GTTTTCGACCGACACGCCGGCGTGTCGCGTCGAAAACGTCACACTCAACGGGAAGGGACGGAGGGGAGGCGGCGCGGGGTCAGGTCGGCCAGTGGTTGACCCGGCGTGCCTCGGCCACCACCTGGTCGAAGCGGTCCCGGTCCAGCACCGCGCCCTCGCGGCGCACGTCATCGGCCGCCACCCGGAGCACCCGGTCGAGGCGCACCTCGCTGGGACGGTGCTGCGTGTCCCAGTCGCCGGTACCGATGTCGAACCACTGCCGCTGCTGGCGCGCCTCGTCTGACGCGTCGTCGTCGTGGTCCTTGCTGGACAGCATCAGCCCGAGCAGCTCGGCACCGTCTCGGCCGACCAGGAGTACGGGTCGGTCCTTGCCCTGCTCGGGGTCGTCCTCGTACGCCACCCAAGTCCACACAATCTCGCCCGGATCGGGCGCGCCGTCGAGATCGGGGGCGTACTCGAACGTCACCGCGCCACTGAAGTCGGACATGTCGACCAGCCTAGGCGTGAACCTCTATACACCTCGCCCCGAGGTTTGGCGAAGAGACCGTTGAACGTGCATCCTTCTACCCGTGACAGGGAGTGGATCACACGCGACGGTGCGCTACAGAGCGTTGTTCCGCGACTCTGAGTTCAGTGGCATGTACGTTGCCGACGTCCTCACGATGACCGGGACCTACCTGTCGCGGCTGGCCGTTGCGGTGCTCGTGTACGACCGCACCTCGTCGGTCGGGTTGACCGCCCTGACCTTCGCGATCAGCTACGCGCCGTACGTCTTCGCACCGATCCTGTCGACGCTGGCCGACCGGCTGCCACGCAAGCATCTGCTGGTGCTGAGCGACGTGAGCCGAGCCCTGCTCGTGCTGCTGATGGTCATCCCCGGCGTGCCGCTGTGGCTGCTCTGGTCGGTGCTGTTCACCCTCGAGCTGATCCAGATCCCGTTCGGCGCCGCCCGGCTGGCCACCCTGGCCGACATCCTCGAGGGTGACCGGTTCGCCGTCGGCAACGCGCTAGTCGCGTCGACACGGCAGGCCCTTCAGGTGGCGGGGTTCGCGATCGGTGGCGCCGTCGTCGCGGCCACCAGCCCGCGCGCCGCGTTGCTCATCGACTCGTTCACCTACTCCGTGTCGGCCGTGATCATCCTGATCTTCGTACGACATCGACCGCTCTCCTGGACGGTCGAGAGCCCGCCGCCGAGCATGTTTCGGGGCGCCCTCGCCGGCATCCGGTTCGTCACGCGCACGCCGGGGATGAAGCGGCTCTTCGTGCTGCTCGGCATCGGACCCGCGATCATCGTGATCGCCGAAGGTCTCGCCGTGCCGTTCTCCGACCAGCTCGGAGGTGGCACCAGGCTCGCCGGCATCATCATGGCGGCGGCACCGGTCGGCAACGTGATCGGCTACTCCATCGCCGGCCGGCTGCCGGTCGCGCTGCAGCAACGGATGGTGTTCGGGTTGGCGGCAGCCGGGGGAGCCACGGTCGCGTTGGCGGGTCTGGCCGGCATCGTCGCCGAGTCGCCGATCCCGGTCATCGTCGTGCTGGTCGTCAGCGGGGCGACCCTCGCGTACCTCAACGCGATCCAGGTGCAGATCGCGAACGCCGTACCCCGGGAGACCCGGGGGCGCGTCTTCGGGCTCGGCAACGCCGCCATGCAGCTGGCCCAGGGCGGCGCGGTCGCGCTGGCCGGCCTGCTCGCCGAGTCGAGCCAGATCGGCACGGTGCTGATCGTGTCCGGCGTGATCGGCATCGCCCTCGTGCTGGCGCTGGCCGCCGTCAGCCGGTGGCGGGACGCTCGTCAGCCGGGTCGGGTGACGTACTGACCGGTGCGGTCGGCGGCCGGCCGTGCGCTGCCGGAAATGTGACAGCTCTCTGCCGTTGACATCGGGCCCGTGTCACACGATGGTGGTCGCACACGTACTCGGGGTAGCAGCTCAGCGGAGGGGTAACCATGAGCCGTCGCCTGCCCGTCGTACTCGCCACCACAGCACTGCTCGTGGCCGGACTCCTCGGGGGTTCACCGGCCACGGGTGCACCGCGCGACCCGGCGCCCGGACCGAAGTCGACAGGCACCGGCCTGGACGTCTATACCGGCACGGTTGACGCCGAGGGACTCGACCAGCTCGGCAAGGCCGGCGTCGACCGCGACCACGCCGTCATCGCACCCGCGGAGGACGGCACGGCCGAGGTCGAGGTCGTGCTGTCGCGCGGGCAGGCCAAGAGCCTGCAGGACAAGGGCGTCGGCCTCACGCTCAAGAAGGTCGACGGCAAGACGTCGGCCCAGCTGATGGCCGCGGAGGCCGCCGACGGGTTCGAGGTCTGGACGTCGTACAGCGAGCCGGGTGGCATCCGCGACGACATGGTCGACACGACCACGAGCAACCCGGACATCACCAAGCTGGTCTCGGTCGGCACCAGCGTGCAGGGCCAGGAGATCCTCGCCGTCAAGGTGACCAAGAAGGCGACGAAGACCAAGGACGGCAAGCGGCCGGCCGTGCTCTACACCTCCAACCAGCACGCCCGCGAGTGGATCACCCCCGAGATGGTCCAGCGGCTGATGCACCACGTCATCGACGGGTACGGCACCGATCCCGAGATCACCCGGCTGGTCGACACCACCGAGCTGTGGTTCCTGCCGTCACAGAACCCCGACGGGTACGACTTCACGTTCACCGGCGACCGGATGTGGCGCAAGAACCTGCGCGACGTCAACGGCGACGGCCAGATCACCATCGGGGACGGCGTCGACACCAACCGCAACTTCCCCTACAAGTGGGGGTACGACAACGAGGGCTCGACCCCGCAGTCGAGCGGCGAGACCTACCGGGGCGAGGGTCCGGCGTCCGAGCCCGAGGTTCAGGCGCTGATCGGGCTGATGGAGCGGGTCGGCTTCGAGTACGCCATCAACTACCACTCGGCCGCCGAGCTGTTGCTCTACGGCACCGGCTGGCAGGTCGAGACGCCGACACCGGATGACGAGATCTATACCGCGCTCGCCGGTGACGACGAGGACCCGGCCGTTCCCGGCTACGACCCGGACATCTCCGCCGAGCTCTACACCACCAACGGTGACACCGACGGGCACACGCACGAGGTCCTCGGCACGCTGACGTTCACCCCGGAGATGTCGACCTGCCAGACCGCGAGCGCCGTCGACCCCGACGACGAGTTCGAGCCGGGCGACTGCGGCAGCGTGTTCCATTTCCCCGACAGCGAGACTCTGGTGCAGGCGGAGTTCGAGAAGAACATCCCGTTCGCTCTCTCCCTGGCCGAGTCGGCGGCCGACCCGGACGACCCGAAGTCATCGGTCGGCGACGTCGCGGACGACCTGGTGGTCGACCCGTTCGAGAAGTCGTACGGCGCGAACCAAGAGGTCGCGGTCAACGCCAAGCGCGCCCTGCAGGACCTGCGGATGCACTACCGCATCGGCGACCGCCACACCGCCGTCACGGTCGACGAGTGGACCGGCGGCGACACGTACGGCGGCGAGATGGACATGTACTACGCCGAGTACCGCGGCACCGTGCGGAACGCCAGCCCGGGTGACGAGGTGACGGTCTGGTTCACCGGCGTCAAGGCTGGTACCGGTCCGGTGCACAGCGACGAGTTCACCTACACCGTCGCTGGTGACACCGGTGCCGACGTGCTGGTGCTCGCCGCCGAGGACTACACCGGGATCAGCCCGGCCCAGCCGTCGGGGCCGTCGTACGTCGACGACTATGTCGCGATGATCGAGCAGGCTGGCTACAGCACCGACGTCTACGACGTGGACGCACAGGGCCGCACCGCACCGCACCACCTGGGCGTGCTGTCGCACTACGACGCCGTCGTCTGGGAGACCGGCAATGACGTGCTGCCGCGCAACGCCGGGCAGGTCCCGGGCACGGCGGCGAAGTGGACGTACGACACCGAGCTGAACGTCCGCGACTACGTCAACGAGGGCGGCAAGCTGTTGGTGGCGGGCAAGTACGCGTTGTTCGGCCAGGGCGCCGACGGCAGCTATTGGTACAACCCGTACGAGGCGGAGCAGGGCGGGTGCACCACTCCCGAGGAGTACCCGTGCCTGCCGCTGGGCAACGACTTCATGCAGTACTGGCTGGGCGCTTACCAGTACGTCGACGGCGGTGGCCACAACGCCGCCGGCGAGACGTACCCGCTGGCCGGCACCGCGGACGGTCCGTTCGACGGGTTCGCGGCACTGCTCAACGGTGGCGACTCGGCCGACAACCAGGACCACTCGGCGGCCTTCGTGTCGACGTCGTCGTACCTGCCGGCCGAGGAGTTCCCGCAGTTCAGCTCCAGCGCGCCGATGAAGTGGGACCGCGGCGGCGCCGACCCGTACGCGCCGGTCACGGGTGACTGGTACATGTACAGCCAGACCGCCGACCAGAGCTACAAGCGGCTGAGTCGTACCGTCGACCTGACCGGTGCCACCAGCGGAGCGCTCGACGTCAAGATCTCCGCCGACACCGAGGCGGACTGGGACTACGTGTTCGTCGAGGCGCACACCGTGGGTCAGGACAACTGGACCACGCTGCCCGACACCAACGGCCACACGACGCAGGACACCGGCGACAGCTGCCCGGCCGGCTGGGCCGACGAACTGCACCCGTTCCTGTTCCACTACCAGGGCGCGGACTGCACGCCGTCCGGGACGACCGGCCAGTGGCATGCGGCGAGCGGCAACTCCGCCGGCTGGCAGGACTGGTCGGTCGACCTGTCGCAGTTCGCCGGGTCGCAGGTCGAGGTGTCCATCAGCTATGTCAGTGACTGGTCCACGCAGGGTCTCGGCGTGTTCGTCGACGACGCCGTGCTCAGCGCCGACGGCCAGCCGGTGGCGGAGACGTCGTTCGAGACCGACACCGGTGGCTGGGAGATCCCCGGCGCACCCGAGGGCTCGGCCGGCAACGGCACCGACTGGGTGCGTTCGGAGCAGGCGATCGAAGAGGGCGCCACGGTGACGACCGACAACACCGTGTACGCCGGCTTCGGTGCCGAGGGGCTGCAGACGCAGGCACAGCGTGACGACTTCCTGGCCCGGGCCCTGGAGCACCTCCTGGGCTGACCCACAATCCTCGCGCCGAGGTTGCGCCTCTGTCGGCGGTAGCCACAACCTCGGCGCGAGTAGGTGGGGGCTGGCGGTGCTCGCGTGCCGGACGGGCGGTGAGCGGGGTGCGGGCGGCCGGACTCACCTGCATTCTGCGGACACAGGTCGGCAGACGACGACCCGGACCGATCTCGGCGTGCCTGGGTGACTTCACCCCTCGAACCGTCACTTTCGGGCCTGATTCCGGGCTCAGAATGTCGGTTCGGAGGGTGATGTCGTGGCCGGCGGGCACGGAGAAGCGTTTCCCCGGACACGGCGCGAGAGTTCGGGGACCCGCTGCCGGCAGCAGGAGGAAAGTTGACGCCGGATCAGAGCCCGGGTCGGGTCGCTGTGATCCTTACTACAACGCCGCCAGGGGAGGACCTCACCTGGCTCGTGCGCACATCGGCCAGCCGCTCGATGAAGTGCAGATCTTCTGCGATGAGGTTCAGCAGAAGACTGCCGCCCGGATTCAAATGAGATCCTGACTCTCTGATGAATGTCTGAAGGTACTTTCTGCGACCGGGTGCACGCGTGGCCTGAAATATGCGGCTGAGGGGTTTCCACAGGTAAGGCGGCATCAGCTCTTTGAACTGGTTCTTCCGTTGCCGGTCGGCATCTGATTCGTCTGCATTGCTTGGGGGATTGAAGATGATCACGTCGTATCTTCCGGCAATATCCTTGAAAAGATCGGAAGACAGCAGGCTCACCTCAGCGCCCAAAATGGCGCAGTTCTTCTCTGCGCATGCTAGTGCCGCGTTGGAAACATCGCAGGCCACTACCTCCTTACCCTGCAGGGCAAGAGCGATGGCAATGAAGCCGCTTCCGGTGCCGATCTCAAGGAAACTGCCGTCCATTTGCATGGCAGCTTCCGCCAGCGCAATACTGCCGGCGTCGGCCACGAAGACACCTTCAGCCAATGACAGCTGTGAATGAATAACTGAAAGGTCCATAGACAGGAAATCAGCTTTCAGTTGGATGTAACTTCACCTGAGCAAGCAGTTTTGGTGGTGTTGCTGCCAATCAGGCTACCGCCTCGGCGCGAGGAGGGCGGACATACGTGCAACCTCGGCGCGAGGAACTGGGCTACGGGGCGATGCGCACGTCGCGTACGTCGGCGTCGTCGACCAGCCACGCCAGCAGCCGCTCGCCCTCGGCCAGCACCCCGTCGACCTCGGCCCGTGGCAGCCGCTCGAACGGCCGGACCGTCAAAACGGCGGTCGACTTCTCCTGGGTGACCTTCCAGGTGGCCGCGACGAAGCCGTCGACCAACACGGTCCCGGGGATCACCGCGTTGACCGGGAAGACGTGGTCCTTGTGCACGTCTGCGAGCACCCGGGTCCGGTCCGCATGCGACATCAGCAGGTTGTCGAAATCCGCGACGAACCGCGGCGGCACCGGCAGGTCACCGCCTGGACGCGGCGCGTGGGGCAGGTCGAACAGCGGCCGTCCGTCGGTGCTCTCGAACCGCTGCAGCTGGTCGCCCATCCGCTTCACGACGGCGCCGAGCTTGGTCAGCCCACACCACTTCTGCACGTCCATCACCGACGCCGGTCCGAACGCCCGGAGATAACGCAGCACCAGTGTCTCGAGCGGCATCGGCGGACCGCAGGACTTGCCGAGCCAGGTCTCGACGGTCGTGTGCGCGGCCGGTCCGCTCTGCCCCCACAGGCCGCGCGGCGGCACCTGGACCATCGGCACCTGGGTCCGAGCCGCCACCCCGAGGCCGTGCAGGTCGGCCTCCGGCCAGCGTTCCCGCAGGATCGTGCCGATCTCGTTGGGAGTACGCGGCCGCTCCTCGACCAGGGTGCGCGCGTCGCCGGCCAGGTCGTCCAGGTCGGCACCGCCCAACCGGGTGCCGTACGTCGACGCGAGCCCACGGTCCAGGACGACCTGCACCGCCGGACGAAGCGCCAGCCCGTCGGCGGCGCTGACCAGGTGCAGCGTGCCGCGCATCAGCAGGATGCGGACCAGGTCGCGCGACGTGATGAGCTCGACCAGCTCGTCTGGCTGGAAGCCCTCGATCCGCGACCACAGCCCGACGTACGGTGCGGTCGGCGACTGGGCCTGCAGGCCGAGCAGATGCTCGACCACCTCGACGACCGGGCGGCGTTGCGGAGCGACCAGCAGCTGCCGAGTCAGCAGCGCGCGGTTGAGGGCGCGGCGGTCCAGTACGTCGGGCATGCGCTCGACCGTATCGGCCCGCGCCGGCGGTGCAGCGGTCAGCGCCGGCGCGGAGCCAGATCCGTCGACCAGAGCACCTCGCCGCCGACGCCGCGCAGCCGTGCCGTGAGTACGCCGGAGCCGCCCTCGACCGCGATCTCGCCGACGTACTGGTGACCCTCGGCCGGCGACGTGTTGGGTCGCGGGGGAGTGGATACGAAGACCGCCTCCGGGCCGAAGGTCGAGTCAAGGGCGTTCGGGCCGAACCCGCCCGCATTGAGCGGCCCCGACACCAGCTCCCAGAACGCATCGAAGTCCGTGTAGGCCGCCCGCTCGGGCGCGTAGTGGTGCGCGGCGGTGTAATGCACGTCGGTGGTCAGCCAGACATGGTTGCGGATGCCCTGCCGCTTGAGGAACGTGAGGATCTCCGCCACCTCGAACTCGCGACCGAGCGGCGTGCCGTGGTGTCCCTGCGCGATGCCCTCCATGGCCGCGCCGTCAGGCACCACCAGGCCGATCGGCAGGTCCGCGGCGATGACCTTCCACACGGCTCGCGACCGCCGCAGCTCGCGTTTCAGCCAGTCGGTCTGCTCCCGTCCGAGTACGCCGTCGGCGGGGACCGTGGAGTCGTTCGCGCCGTTGGGGTCCTTGTGGGTACGCATGTCGAGCACGAAGACGTCCACCAGCGGGCCGTACGGGACGACCCGGTAGATGCGGCCGCTGGCGTCACCGCGGCGGCCCTCGATCGGGACGTACTCGCGGAACGCCTGCCCGGCGCGGGCGGCGAGCACGTCGACCCGCTTCTCGGTGTAGCGGGCGTCTTCGAGGATCTCGCCCGGGTACCAGTTGTTGATGACCTCGTGGTCGTCCCATTGGTTGACCTGCGGCGTGTGGGCGAGGAAGTCGCGCCAGTTCTCGGCCAGCAGGTTGTACTTGTACTGACCCCGGAACTCGTCGAGAGTCTCGGCCACCTTGGACTTCTCGGGGGTGACGACGTTGCGCCAGACGCGGCCGTCGGGCAGCGTCACCTGCTCGGCCAGCGGACCGTCGGCGTACACGGTGTCCCCGCTGCACAGGAAGAAGTCCGGGTCGAGGTCGCGCAGGGCGGCCGCTGCGCGGAAGCCGCCGTACTCCTCGTTGACTCCCCAACCCTGGCCGGCGATGTCACCGGACCAGCAGAACCGCACGTCGCGCCGGCTCTGGGGTGCCGTGCGCAGCGAGCCGGCCACTGGTGCGCTGGCCGCCCGACCGTCGAGGTCGACCGCGCGGACCCGGTAGTGCACCTCGGAGTCGGGGCGCAGACCGCGTAGCAGCAGTCTGCCGGTGCCGTCCGAGTCCGGCGTGACGACCGGTCCGCGCAGGGTTCGGCTACGCCGGAAGGAGGGGTCCGGCGACACCTCGACGAGCAGCCGCGACGGCCGGTCGGCTCGCGACCAGACCGTCGCGGTGCGTGCCGTGACGTCGCCACTTTGCACCCCATGGGTGAGGACCGGGCGGTCGCGGCGCACCAGGGCGGGCGCCTGGGCGGAGGCGGAGGGGGCGCGGCCGACGGTGGGTACGGCGAGCGCGGCGCCGGCGGCGAAGCCCGCGCGCAGGAGGGTACGACGGTCGAGTTCGGTCATGGGCAGAGCCTGTTCTGGGTGCGCGAACCTGCGGTGACGTGCGGGCATGCACCAGGTTAAGCCCGTGCCAGGAGCAAGGTCAGCGCGAGCAGCGGCAGCGCCAGGCATAGCAGCCGCAGCGTCTGCTCCAGCGGAGCCAGCAGAGACTCCCGGGGCAGTGCCACCCGGGTGCCGTCGGTCAGCACCAGCTCCGCGTCGACCTGGCG
>JBOHDE010000163.1:0-9068 GCA_050699035.1 Nocardioidaceae bacterium
TGAGCAGCAACGGGCGTTGCAGGGTGCTGCGATCCAGCAGCACGGCGAGGTGGCCGTCGGTCACCCCCGGCACCAGCGGGACCACGTCGGCCACGCGGACGGTCACGTCGACGCCCTGTATCTCGAGTTCGACGGTGTCGCCGACGGACAGGTCGAGCGCCGACGCCGCGTCCGCGCTGACCGCGGCGGGGTACGGGCCGCCGGAGTCGCCGCCCGCACCGGCGAGCAGGCCGTACCCGCTCCAGCTGCTGGTCTGCGAGCAGGTGATGCTGAAGCTCGTCCCGCCCCCCGACCACACGGCGCTGGCGGCGGTGGGCGCACCGTCGAGCGTGACCGAGGTCAGGCTCGCCGACACCACGAGACCGCGTTCGCCGACGCGTCGCGCGGCCGGGTTGACGGCGAGGTTGCACCGCTCGGCGTACACCGACAGCTGCAGCCCGACCAGGCGTAGCGGCTCGTCCACCCACTCGGGCCACTCCAGGCCGAGGGTGGTCCGAGAGCGCCGCTCGGCCCGGAGGTTGAGGACGGTCCCGTCCACGTCGGCGACCAGCAGCTGGCCGCCCTGGACGTCGACCTGGGTGTTGTCGAGGTGGAGGTCGACCTGCGTCGTCCCGGGCGCGATCTCGACGCCCCCCGACGACGCCCAGCGTTCGCCGGCCAGCATGCTGAGGGTGCCGGCCGGCGGTGCCGGCTCGAACACGTCCACGTCCATCGCCGTGCCGTCGACGTCGACGAGGTCGGCGAGCATCACGTCGACATCCGCGTCGCCCACGGCTGTGGTCGACGTGCTGACCGGCAACGTCGTGCGCACGCCGTCGACGGCCGCCAGCTGCTGGCGCAGTACCAGGCTCGGCGTGCTTCCGACGGACTGGTCCGGTCGCAGCCGCATGTCGCCGCCGACGGAGTACGTCGCTCGCGCCTCCCGCGCCTCCCGCTGGCTGGACACCTGGAGCACGGCGAACCAGAGGCTGCTCGTCCCGAGCGCGACCACCAGCATCAGCGGCAGCGCGCTGCCGACCGAGCGGGCGACCGACCGGGTGGACAGCGGCGCCGGGAGGCTACGCAACCCGGTCGTGCCGCGGGCCAGCAGCCGGCTGAGGGGTGCCGTGGCCAGCACCAGGAAGGCGCAGCCGGTGAGCAGCACCAGGGCGGGGGACAGCACCAGCAGCGGGTCGACCGCGTCGGCGCCCGAGCCTGCGCCCGCGCTCGCCACCGTGTCATAACGCAGCAGCTGAGCGGTCGCGGCGGCACCGAGCGCCACCAGCAGCAGGACGCCGAAGATGCCGGCGGCCAGGTGGAGACGCCGCTGTCGAGGACCGGGGTCGGCCCGCTCGGCGCGGGCGGAGCTGGCCCGCGCGATGCTCGGCACGACCAGCGCGACCGTGCAGGCGAGACCCGCGGCGGCTCCGCTGGCCCAGCCCGCGACCCCGAGGTCGCCGACGCCGTCCAGCGAGCCGACGCGCGACGCGACCAGGGGGCCGCCGACCGCTCCGACCAGGCCGCAGCCGAGTGACTCGACCAGGCTCGGGCGGACCAGCTGCCAGCGAGCGGCACCGCGCGAGCGCAGCAGGGTCTCCTCACCGGCCCGCGACGCCGCCAGCTGCCCGGCGACCATGGTCAGGCCGACCAGGCCGAGCAGGAGCACGATGACGGCCGGCACCAGCAGCAGCGAGCGGAAGACCACCAGCGACCGGGACTGGCTGGACAGCACCTCGGGCAGGGAGTTGCTGACCCGCATCGACCCGCCGGAGAACTCCTCGGCCGCCGCGGCGAGCTCGGTGCGGCTGCGCGCGGCCGCGTCCGCGAGGAGGGGCAGTTGGTCCGGCGTGATGCCTGCGATCTCGGGGACCGCACGCCACTGTGCGGTCGGCACCGGCCCAGCGACGGTCGCGAACGCCTGCGGCGAGGTGAGCAGTGGGCCCCACTGGGCCTCCGCGGGTTGATCGGACTGCGTCGAGCCGGCCGCCGCCGCGGTCTCGTCGGCCGGTGCCGGGACCAGGCTCTCGAGCCAGCGTTCCTGGGAGGTGTCCGGTGGTGACCAGACACCGACGACGGTGCTGGAGACGGTGACCGACGCGTCGAGCCGGCTGCGCAGCTGCATCCGGTCGCCCACGGCGAGCTCGAACTTCGCGGCCGTGGCAGCGGGGATCGCCACCTCGAGGGCGTCGCCGGCGGTCGGCAACCGGCCCTCGGTCAGCTCGAGCCGGCCCTCGTCCCCGACGAGCAGGCCGAACCTGAACAGGTCGACGTCCTGGGTGGTCGCCCGGTTGTCACGGAGGTCGTAGCTGACCGACTCCGCCTGGCCGACGATCGTCCCGCCCCGCAGCTCCACGATCGGCGCCAGCGCGGCGCGGACGACCGAGTCCTGGCCGACGGGGTCCTCGTCGTCGTACATCGTGGCGGCGGTGACGACCGAGTCGTCATGCGCCATCGCCTGCACGCTCGCGTCGACGGCGTCCTGGACGAGGTCGCGCATGCTGGTGACCAGCGCAGTGACGAGGGTGCAGAGCACCAGGACGCTGACGAGCAGGGCGGCGACGGCGCTGCGGCGGGTGGCGGCGCGGCCGGCCACGAAGCCCAGGGTTCCCCGAGTGCCCACGCGGCCTCCCCTCGTGTGCGCGCCGCTCCAGGGCGCCGCCTTGACAGACGCCCGCCCGGACTGACCGTAGGGCTAGACCAGTCCACGCGTCTGTGGGCCGTAGCCGGGTTGTGTTGTGACGGAGTCCGTTCTGTGACCTACCAGGATCCTCCACCGCCCGCGAAACCGCATTTCGTTGCCCGCTTCGTCCTGGTCGCACTCGGCAGCGACACGTTACCTTCTGGTGATGCCGAGCGACAGCGGACCGGAGCCGTGGCGGCTGCGTTCGGAGGCGCTGCTGGCCGCGCTCCGCCGCGCTCGTGACCTGGTCGACCGGCACTACGCCGAGCCGCTCGATCTCGACGACCTGGCCCGGGCCGCCGGCTACTCCCGATTCCACTTCGCCCGTGCCTTCCGCACCGTGTACGGCGAGACGCCCGGCCGTTATCTGACCCGCCGCCGGATCGAGCGCGCGGCGGAGTTGCTGCGTTGGGCCAACCTCACCGTCACCGAGGTGTGCCAGCTGGTCGGCTTCAGCAGCCTCGGCTCGTTCAGCACCGCGTTCCGCGACTTCCTCGGCACCTCGCCGGCCCAGTTCCAGCGAGACGCGCATCGGTCCGGGCCGCCGCCGATTCCGGGCTGCTACGTACTCATGTTCGGCGTCCCGGCCGCGCGGGCGCCGAGGTCAGCAATCTCGGAGAAGTCGGGGACCGGGTCCGACGTCTAACGTCGGCAGCGACCACGAAAGGAGTCGTCTCATGATCACCAAGCTGGGTGTCGCCGGCGTCTACGTCACCGACTACGACGAGGCGAAGGAGTTCTTTCTCGGCAAGCTGGGGTTCACCGAGCGGTTCGACGTGAAGATGGAGAACGGCTATCGCTGGCTCACCGTCGGGCCGCCGGCCAGCCCGGACTTCCAGCTGAGCCTGACCGTTCCCGGACCGCCGATGCACGACGAGGAGACGGTGGCCGCGCTCCGGATGCTGATGGCCAAGGGCGCGCTCAGTGCCGGCGCTTGGAACACCGACGACTGCCACCAGACGTACCGCGAGTATTCGGGGCGCGGGGTGGAGTTCCTGCAGGAGCCCCAGGACCGCCCCTATGGCGTCGAGGCGGTGTTCCGCGACCCCTTCGGCAACTGGTACAGCCTGAACCAGACCAATGACATCGCCGCCGACGCCGAGGAGATCAGCAAGTTCTACGAGCCCGGTAGCTGACCCTCCCGGTGTGGTCGTCGACGTCCCGCGGTTCTGAGTACGGGTGTGTGGCACGCGCCTGCGGACCTGGCGAGCATCGACGGTAGGGTCGCGGCGGAGACGGACTTCGAGAGGGAGGCCCTTCATGGACAAGGTGGTCAGCAGCGCCGCCGAGGCGGTTGCCGATGTGGGCGACGGCGTGTCGTTGTCGGTGGGCGGGTTCGGGTTGTGCGGCATCCCGAGCGTGCTGATCCAGGCCCTGCTCGACAAGGGGGTGACCGACCTGGAGGCCGTCTCCAACAACTGCGGAGTCGACGACTGGGGTCTCGGGCTGCTGCTTCGGGAGAAGCGGATCCGCCGGATGGTCTCGTCGTACGTCGGCGAGAACAAGGAGTTCGCCCGGCAGTACCTGTCCGGCGAGCTCGAGGTGGAGCTGACGCCGCAGGGCACGTTGGCGGAGCGGCTGCGGGCAGGTGGGTCGGGCGTCCCGGCGTTCTACACCCGCACCGGCGTCGGCACCCAGGTCGCCGAGGGTGGGTTGCCGTGGAAGTACGACGATGCCGGCAACATCGCGGTGGCGTCGCCGGCGAAGGAGACCCGCGAGTTCGACTTCCTCGGCGAGCGGCAGGAGTTCGTCCTGGAGGAGTCCATCACCTGCGACTTCGGTCTGGTCCGGGCCTGGAAGGGCGACCGGCACGGCAACCTGGTGTTCAACCAGTCCGCCCGCAACTTCAACCCGCTGTGCGCGATGGCCGGCCGGGTCACGATCGCCGAGGTCGAGGAGCTGTACGAGCCGGGCGAGCTCGCCGCCGACGACATCCACCTGCCGGGCATCTACGTGCAGCGGGTGGTGCCACTGACTCCGGAGCAGGCGGCGGACAAGCGGATCGAACGGCGCACGGTCACCGAGAGGAGCAGCTGATGGCGCTGACACGTGAGCAGATGGCGGCGCGGGCGGCGGCCGAGCTGTCGGACGGCGCGTACGTCAACCTCGGCATCGGGCTGCCGACACTGGTGCCGAACTACGTGCCGGACGACGTCGAGATCGTGCTGCAGTCCGAGAACGGCATCCTCGGCGTCGGCGCGTACCCGTACGACGACGACGTCGACGCCGACCTGATCAACGCCGGCAAGGAGACCGTGACCCTGCGCAAGGGCGCGTCGTTCTTCGACTCCGCCACCAGCTTCGGGATGATCCGCGGTGGCAAGGTGGACGCCGCCATCCTCGGTGCGATGCAGGTGTCGAAGGTCGGCGACATCGCGAACTGGATGATCCCCGGCAAGATGGTCAAGGGGATGGGCGGCGCGATGGACCTCGTGCACGGCGCCAAGAAGGTCGTGGTGCTGATGGAGCACGTCGCGAAGGACGGCTCGTACAAGATCGTCGACGAGTGCTCGCTGCCGTACACCGGCAAACGGGTCGTGCAGCGGATCATCACCGACCTCGCGGTCATCGACGTGACCCCTGACGGCCTCGAGCTGGTCGAGACCGCGCCTGGTGTCAGCGTCGACGAGGTCCGCGAGAAGACCGAGCCAGAGCTCACCGTCGCCGAGTCCCTGCACGAGATCGCCTAGCCCACTCAGCGCTCGGGTACGGCGCTAGCCGTCGACGAAGCGGTAATGCGGCTTGATCTGGGTGTTGAGGTACGTGCCCGGGCTCGGTGACCGGATCAGCGCGGCGTGCACGAACTCCGACACCTCGAGGTACCGGTACACGCCGCCATTGGTGAACTCGACCTCCAGGGTCTGCGACTCCCGGTCATAGCCGACCGATGCAATGCTGGACGAGTCGAGGCGCTTGCGCTTCACGGCACTCCTTTCTGGTGGCGGGCGGGGTCGGTGCCGTCGAGTCGGTGGCCGGCGAACAGGCGCCCGCCGTACAGATCGAGGATCTGCTCGCTCACTTGGCACAGCAGGGCGATCTCGCCGGCTGTCGCCGCGTGCAGGCCGGCGACCAGTGCGTCGGCATGCGTCGACCCGGTGGCCCGGTCGAAGGCGCGGACGTCGCGGAGTAGCCCCTTGCCTGTGCCCGACCAGCGGCGGGCTCCGGTCAGCAGCAGCTCCGCGGCCTGCTGCCACAGGGCGGCCGCGACGGCGGTCCGTTCTCCTTGTTCGGTCGCCCCGGCGAGGTCGTCGAGCAGGTCGGTCACCGCGTAGCGGGCCGAGGCCAGCTCGTTGGCGGTGAGCGGCTCGGGCCCGGCCGCGACCTGCGCTCGGCAGTCGGCCTGCAGCCGCGCGCCCGAACCGTCCACGTCGAACAGCACCAACGAGTCGCCGACGAGCCGCATGAGGGTCGGCTGACGACGCGCCAGGTCGGTGCCGCGATAGTGCGCGAGCGAGGTCTCGGTGTGGACGAACAGCTCCACCGGCCAGCCGTCGTGCAGCAGCGACTCGCGGAACGGCGCCGGCGGTCCGGGCAGCAGCACCGTGATGTCGAGGTCGGACGTCGTGGTCGCGTTATCGCGCACGACGCTGCCGCCGAGCCAGGCGGCGCGAGCGGTGGCGAACCGATCGGCGACCAGCGCCCGCGCGGTGTCGGTCGGGTCCGGTCGTGCCATCGCACCATTGTGGAGCACGGTCGTTGACCTGGCCCTCATCGACTGGCGCGTTCCGTAGGGACAAACCGGATGCTGGGCCTACGCAACGCGCCAGTCGATGAGCGGCGCAGGCTGAGCTCGGCAGCAGTGCACGATCCGGCCCGCCTACTCGCGCCGACGTTGCCCCGTGTACGGCCGCCGCTCACAGACCCTGTTCCGCCCGTCGAAGATTGCCCAATTGGGCAAAATTCCACCTCGATCCGCGCAGAGCCGGGTCGAAGATCGCCCAATTGGGCAATCTTCTACCGCAGGCGAAGGCGGGCCTGCCGGTCAGACGCCGAAGGTGTGCCGCAGCGGGTAGTCCGACCGGCCGTCGGGGTGCAGCCGGACCGCCAGCGCCTGGTGCAGCTGGATCTGGTTGGTCTCGAACCCGAGACGTGACCCGGCCATGTAGAGGCCCCACACCTTGGCGGTCGGCTCGCCGGCCTCGGCGACGCACTCGTCCCAGCTCTCGACCAGGTTGGCGCACCAGGCACCGGTCGTACGGGCGTAGTGCTCGCGGAGGTTCTCGGTGTGCCGCACCTCGAACCCGACATTCTGCATCGCGCTGATGATCGTGCCCGACCCGGTGAGCTCGCCGTCGGGGAACACATAGCGGTCGATGAAGCCGGCCCGTACCCGCGCGGCGTGCTTGTTCTCCGGCCGGGTGATGGAGTGGTTGAGCAGCCGGCCGCCCGGGCGCAGCCGGTCTCTCAGGAACCCGAAGTACGACGCGTAGTTGCGGACGCCGATGTGCTCGGTCAGGCCGATCGAGCTGATCGCGTCGAAGTCGCGCTCGGCCACGTCGCGGTAGTCCAGGTGCCGGACCTCGGCGAGGTGGTCGAGACCGCGGCGCTTGATCTCCGCCTGTGCCCAGGTCGCCTGGGAACGCGACAGCGTCACGCCGACGCCGCGGACGCCGTGCTGCTCGGCGGCGTGCATGACCATCCCGCCCCAGCCGCAACCGACGTCGAGCAGCCGCATTCCCTCCGTGAGTCCCAGCTTGCGCGCCACCAGGTCGTACTTGTGCGCCTGCGCGGTCTCGAGCGACGCGTCGACGTCCGGGTAGCAGGCGCAGGTGTACGTCATGGACGGGCCGAGCACCAGTTCATAGAACCGGTTGGACACGTCGTAGTGGTGGTGGATCGCGTCGGAGTCGCGCAGGCGGGAGTGCCGCCAGCCGGTGAGCACCCGTCGCCAGTCGGGCAGCGCCTCCTGCGGCGGCGGTGGTGGTGGCGGGACGAGCTGGCGGACGCCGACCGACGCAGCCAGCCGGGCCACGTCCCGGGGCTCCGGCCGCGCACCCAGCACCGAGGTGTTGAGGAGGCGCAACGCGTCGTACGGGTCGCCGGGGTGCACGCCGGTGAGCTCGAGGTCGCCCGCGACGTACGCCCGGGCCAGCCCGAGCTCGCCCCGCGCGGTCACCAGGTAGGCGGCACCGCGTTGGTTGCGCAGATGCAGACCGATCGGGGCGTCGGGCGGCCCGGCACTGCTGCCGTCGTATGCGGTGAACCGGAAGTTGAGTGCGCCCGGCGCGAGCTTGGCGAAGGCGTCGGCGATCGGCTGGGTGTCAGTCCGTGTCATCGTCACGGCAACAAGGTAGTACGAGGCTCAGCCTCTGTTCACGACCTTTTCGTAGAGGTCGAGCAGACGATCGTCGGGGTCGTAGCGGCGTTTGAGGTCGCGATACCCGTCACCGCCGTACGCCGCCCAGAAGTCGGCTGGCTCGTAGTAGGCGTCGGAGTACAGAGACTTGTGGCCGTCGTGCTTGGCCACCGACTGCTCGATCGCCCGGTTGATGTCGCCGTCGGCTCGCCCCGCCTCGATCGGGACGGTGCCCCAGAATCCGACATTGACGTAGGTCTCGTCGTCGCTCAGCGGATACAGCGTCCAGCCGGCCGGGTCGCGCAGGCGCAACGGGCAGAGCCACACCGGAGCCATGCGTACGTGCTCGGCGAACCAGCGCAGGAACTCCGCGGTGCGCCCCACCGGGATCTCGACGTCCTGGACCACCCGCTCACGCTCCGGTCGCCCGCGCCGCCGGTCGACCCGGGCGACCAGCTGGTGGCGGTTCTCGAACCGCACGATGCGGTGGTAGACGTCGCTGCGCCGCCAGCGCCGTGGCCACACCCGCCGCGCCACCGGGTGCTGCGCCCCGAACGCTCCCGAGCACCAGAACCAGTCCGTGTCCCACCGCCACAGGTAGTCGTAGACCGTGAGGGTGTCGCGGCGCCGCTCCCGCAGCGAGCGGTAGTAGATCCGGCTGCCGGTGTAGTCGCTGGTCGTGTCGGCCTCGGTGCTCCAACGACCGAGCGTGAGGTAGAGCTCGCCGAGGTCGAACATCGTGCCGTCGACGAAGTCGACCACCTCGCCGTCCCAGGCCCGGTCCTGCACGATCTGCTCGACCGCCGCGCACAGCGACTCGGGGTCGCCGAAACGCACATGCCGCAGGCTGACGTACGGCGAGACCGGCTCCAGCTCGATCCGTAGCCGGGTCGCGTAGCCGAGGCTGCCGTACGAGTTGGGGAAGCCCCGGAACAGGTCGTCGTTGTGCCCGGGGCGGGCGGTGACGACCTCACCGGCGCCGGTCAGCACGTCGAGCTCGAGCACCGACTCGTGGGGCAGGCCGCTGCGCCACGAGCTCGACTCGATCCCGAGGCCGGTAACCGCCCCACCGAGCGTGATGGTGCGCAGCTGCGGCACGACCAGCGGCATCAG
>JBOHDE010000164.1:0-9067 GCA_050699035.1 Nocardioidaceae bacterium
GCTCGGCGGTGGGCCCCGCCCGCCGGCACCCGGCCGGCAGCAGCCGCCCGGCACCCGTCCCGGTCCCCCGCAGGCCGGTCGGCCGTCCGGGCCGCCGGCAGGTCCTCGCCAGGGGCCAGGTGCTGGTCCCGCGCGACCCGGCGGACCGGCGTCGCGGTCGGCCCAGCAGCCGCCCCGGGCCCCGGGTCGCCGCGACGAGAGCGAGGACGACACCGAGGCGACCTCACCGATCGCGCTGGCCGCAGCCGCGGTCGCCGCAGCGAAGGTGCGACTCACCCGTAGCCGCGGTGACGACACCGAGCAGCCGACCCAGGTCAGTGCGCCGCCGGTCGCTCGCGCCGCGCACCGCGACAATGTGCCCCGCGTTGCACCGAAGGTGCGGATGACGTCGGTCCCGGCCTCCCGCCGGGCCCGGCTGCGGCTGGTGCGGGTCGACCCCTGGTCGGTGATGAAGACGTCGTTCCTGCTCTCCATCGCCTTCGGGATCATGTGTGTCGTCGCTGTTTTCGTGGTCTGGTCCGTGCTAGGTGCGGCGAACGTGTTCGGCTCGATCAACACCTCCGTCGAGCAGGTCATCGAGGCGGAGTTCAAGATCGAGGACTACATCGGGATGGACCGCGTGCTCCCGTTCATGATGCTGCTCGCGGTCGTCGACGTCGTACTGCTGACCGCGATCGCCACGCTCGGGGCGTTCCTCTACAACCTCGCGGCGAGCCTGCTCGGTGGTCTCGAAGTGACCCTGGCTGAGGACAACAACTGACCGTCGCCCGGGCGGTCCTGGCGGTTTGGGACCGGCGTTGGCGATGGGGTAATCTTTCGGCTCGGTCCACACTGGCGGCCGGCACCCCACGCGGGCCTATAGCTCAGACGGTTAGAGCGCTTCCCTGATAAGGAAGAGGTCAGAGGTTCAAGTCCTCTTAGGCCCACCCCACAGAAGTGCAGGTCAGCGGCGGTGCTGCCCTGTAGGCCGCTACTCCTCGCATCGAGGTTGCGCGTATGTACGCCGGGCGCCTGGTCACGCCCCCATGGTCGTGGAGGGTGGCCTGGCCGTGTAGCTCTCCAGCACGTCGGCGAGTTCTTTGGGGCCGGCTGAGGGCGACGGAGTGGCTGCCGGCAATCTCGTCTGGGACGATGCCCAGGCGTTCGGCGACCAGCTGGCGGAAGAAGTCGGGTGGGAAGAAGCGGTCCTCGCTGCACAGGACGAACTTTGGTCGGTACGTCCGGCCAGGCATCCAGTGGCCACGGTTCGGCCATCGAGGCCTGTGACGGGTGAGCTCGCTCGTGGCTCATCGCCGCCTCGGCGAGCTCTCGTGGTACGTCGTGGTAGCTCTGTGGAGCTGCGGCACCTGACGACGATGGCCACCATCGTCGAGGAGGGCACGTTCGGGCGGGCGGGCGCGCGGCTCGGCTTCACCCAGTCGACGGTCAGTCAGCAGATCGCCGCACTGGAAAGAGCCGTCGGCGGCCGAGCGCCCCGACTGCGAGATCAGGATGTCCGATGTGGACCCGGACGATCCACACCTCGGCGACCTGGACCTGCTGTTCTACGACGTACCCGTCGACGGCGAGTTCGAGCACGTCAAGCTGCTCGACGATCCCTACCTGCTCGTGGCCCGACCGGGCGACTTTCCCGACGGCCAGGTACGAATGAAGCGGCTCGATGGTAGCCGATGGTGGGCTGCCATCCGACCTGCGACCAGCCGTGGATGGAGCGGGCACTCTCCGATGCCGGTGCGCGACCGCGGATCGTCTTCCGGTCCCCGGGGAACGAGACGATCCTGTCGATGGTGCGGGCCGGGATGGGATCGGCGGTGTTGCCGTGGCTCGCCCTGCACGGATCCGACGCCTGGTCCGACGACCGGCTCAGAATCCACGAACTGCGGCCAGTGCTGGCCCGCGGGATCTATCTCCATTGGCCGGCCGGATCTGCCCAGTCCCACTGGCGGCACGGGCGATCGAGATCGCCATCGAGGTCGCAGCTGACCTTGCAAAGCAGCCCCAGCCGACGTCCACAGCACCGTAGCGTCACCCCGTGGGAGTCGTAACTGCCATCGTTTCAAGCCCTCGAAACACCGGGAGATGTGATGGGCACTGTGGTGATGCACAACGTCGTGTCGGTGGACGGCTTCATCGCCGACGCGGAGGATCAGGTCGGCCCGCTGTTCGACTGGTACTCCAACGGCGAGGCCGAGCTCGGCGAAGGTGGCGCGCTCAGGGTGTCGCAAGCCTCGGCCGAGTACGTCCGGCCGATGTGGGCGAGCATCGGGTCGATGGTGATCGGGCGTCACCTGTTCGACATGACCAACGGTTGGGAGGGGTCGCCGCCGGCGGGCGAGCACGTGGTCGTGGTGTCGCACCGGCCCAAGCCCGAGGGGTGGCACCCTGAGGCGTCGTACCACTTCGTCGATGATGTGGCCCAGGCGATTGCGAAGGCCAAGGAGCTCGCCGGGGAGCGAACCGTCGCCGTGGCGGCGGGCGAGGTCGGCGGGCAGGCGTTCGCCCTCGGCCTGGTCGACGAGGTGGCGATGGACGTCGTGCCCGTGGTCTTCGGCTCAGGCAAGCGGTACTTCGGGTCGGTCGAGGCCCAGCACCTGCTCGAGGACCCGCGCACGGTGATCCAGGGCGACCGGGTGCTGCATCTGCTCTATCGAGTCAGTCGCTAGCGAGCGACGACCGCCGCTGGATATTCGGTGGCGCCCGGAGGCCGGAATGGCCGAGTATGCCGTGATGACCATCTCGGATGCGAGTGAACCCGTCACGTCGCGGTGGACGAAGTCGACCGTGTTCCGCGACATGTGGGTCGACCCGGACGACGACCCGCGCGAAACAGCTGTCGAGGCCGTCGACGAACGCGGCATACTGCTCGACTATTTGCGCCATTACCGGCTGACGTTCGAGATGAAGTGTGCCGACCTGGACGCCGAGCAGCTCGCCCGGCGATCCGTACCACCGTCCACGATGTCCCTGCTCGGGCTAGTGCGGCACCTGGCCGAGGATGAGCGACACGTTCGCCGGGTGATGGCCGGTGAGGACGCGCCGAAGCTGTACTGCACCGACGAGGACCGCGACGGCGACTGGAACGGCGCGATCGCCGACCCGGCAGTCGTGGAGGACGCCTGGCGGCAGTGGCGGGCCGAGATGGAGCTCACCGACCAGTTCGTGGCCGGAGTCGCCGACCTCGGCACCATGAACGCCGGCGTCTCCGACCTCGGCCCCGACGGAGCGGACTTGCAGCTTCGCGACATCCTGGTGGCGCAGATCGCAGAGTACGCGCGGCACTGCGGCCACGCCGATCTCCTGCGCGAGTGCATCGACGGCCGCGTCGGCCAGTAAAGCGCCCTTCGACCGAGGCTGGCGCAGCAGCAGAAAGTCAGCAACGGTCCTGAGTCCACGCTCGTCGCGTCGTTCAGATCCTGGCTGATGCAGGGCCACGCGGATCCGCCGCTCATGGCGCAAGGAGGCCTGGGTTACGGTGCCCCGTCCATCGGTGGGCCGATGATGTCGCATCCGGCGGCGTGTGCGGCAGGAAGCAGCCGCCGCAGCTCCGGTGGCTCGTTCGCTGCCGGAGGAAGGGCCAGCTCGGGTGCCGGCCGCCCAGTGCTGAGGAAGAACTCCTCGAAGCCGGCCGGGATCCCCAGGCCGAGCAAGCGGGCGGTCTGCGACTCCACCCGGAATGTGTGCGGGAGCCCTCGGGGTGCCCAGACGAAGTCTCCGCCTTCGACGGTCATCTCGGTCTCGTCGACGCGGAAAGTGATCGAGTCGTCGAGCACGTACCACGCCTCGTCATCGTGGTGGTGCACGTGCAACGGCGGTGAGGGGTTTCGAGGCAGCAGATCCTCCCACACGGCCAACCGGTTGCCGGTCGCTGCGGCAACCGCCTTGAACACCATCAGGTTGTCGAGGTGCCACAACGCTGTGCCCTCGCCTGCTCGGGTGACGAACGGCTGGCCCGCCGCGACATCTGCATCGGTCATCAGGCTTCTCCCTTCGGGGCCGGCAACGGCCTTGGTTGAGACGCACGGTGAAGTGACCATGGGCTAGCTGTTCCAGTCGTGGTCGAACCCGTCGGTGTCCGACCAGTCGTAGCTCGGTCCGGTGTGGTCGTTCTCGTCGCGGGGGGATGAGGTTTCGGTCTCTGCGTTGCTGGCGGGCTGGCAGACCTCTCGCACGGCGGCGACCTCGTCTGCGCAGTCTGGAGTCTCCACATTGTCCTCGTCGAGCTCGCTCTGGCCGCCCTCGGATCCTTCAGTGTCCCTATCGTCGTCTTCCACAATGGCGAGCAGAGCCCGTCGTCGATCGTCCGACATCGCCGGCCGGTCAAGGAGTCCGAAGGCGACCACCCAGGGCAGCAGCTCTCGCACCACCCGGACAGCAGCGCGGGCTGTTCCTCGCCAATCAGCAGTAGCCGCGACCTGCCCCGCCAAGTAGTCACGCAGCCGAGCGAGGTCGTTGTAGCACCGCAGACCCCTCCGGGTCACCGCTAGGTGCCGATCGAAGCGGCCGATGCTCGCGACCGCCGCAGCGATCGTGATCAACGCAGCTGCAGTCACCAGACTGGCTCCGACCCTGCCGAGCATGAGCGCCACTGCACCCACGCCCGACTCTCCCGACAGCGCTAACGCCGACGGGAGGAAGGTCACCATCACCATGACCGATCCGATCAATGCCACGGCGAGCTTCAGGACCATCGAGTCAGCAGGCTCTGCTCTCCGCAGGCCGCTCGCCCAGCCCTCGTTGGCCAGGGCCTGTGCGACTGGCCCGCGTACGCTCCGGCTGAGCTCGCGTACGTGTGTCCGTCGGTCGACCTGGCTGCTCAACCAGTGCACAAGTGCTGCCTCATGGATGGTCAGCTGATCCAGTGAAGCGTCGGTCGCGGCGACGAGCACGCCGTCATCCCCCCGCTGCAGCCGGACAACCCCCCGTCGGGCGAGGTCGAGCACCAACGCAAGCACGAGCTTGTCGTCGACATAGGGGGTTGCGTGACGCAACGACATCGCCGCCATCGCCGGCCGCAGCCCGGGCGGCACGCGCCCCTCCGCGATCTTCGTGTACGGTCCCCGCCACCCGATCTCCACCGCCAGCCAGGTAAGTGCCAGCGCACACGCGACGCCACCGACCGCGACGTCCCACCCGCTCATGCCCCTGTCACCTCCCGAGGGCACGAACGTTACCCGGCTCAGACCCGGGTGAGTGCGGTCCGAGGCGGGGGGCCGAGCTTGCGTCCTGGCCGACGCGAGGGACCGCTAGTCGACGACCGGCACGCGCACGGTGACGTCGTCCAGCGTCATCGCACCTGGCGTCCGGCTGCCGTGCAGCACGAACATGTCCGACACCGGGCTGACGGTGAGGAACAGCGACTGTCCGGCCGGGATGTCGGCAGCGACCGACGGCAGCCCGATCGTCCGCCGCGCCCCGAGGTTGAGACTTTGTTCGCGATGGGGCAGCACGTTGTTCTGGATCACCTTCGCATCCGCGGCCGTTGTCCCGACGCTGAGCGCGAAGAACGCCCGGCTGTCGAGACCGAGCGCGGTGACGAGCGCCTCTACGTGCGGTGTGCCGGCGATGGTGAGCGGACCGTCGGCCAGCTTGACGGCCTGGGGCGCACCGGCCGCGGTGGGAGTGACGATCCGGCCCGGACGGAAAGACTGGGTCGGCGCCACCGAGCTGACCGAGACGCAGGTCCCCTCGGCGGTGGTCAGGTGGTAGCGGCCATGGCCGGTCAGGACCCGGCGCGCACCCAGCAGGTTCTCGGCGAGGAACTGCCGTTCCAGGTCCTGGAAGCCGTCGACCGTCCCTTGGCCGAGTGTCTTCGAGCAGGCGTCGCCCGCGGTCGCGTACCCGGGTGGGAGGACGCTCGGGAGCGCGTGCCCGCCGTTGTAGCCGACCAGCAGGCTTTGGCGACGGGCCCGGTCGGTGAGGGCGTTGTCATAGTTCTTCAGCGCCTGGTCGAGCGGGAACAGGTTGTCCGATGCACCTTGGTACAGGAGTACGGGGATGTCGAGCCGGCGTCCGGCCGTGACGTGGAACTCCGGCCCGTTGTCGCGGAAGAACTCGTCCATCGTGGCCGGCCAGTCGCCGGTCGCCGCGCTCTCAGCGAGACCGGCGTGCACGGTGGAGGTGTGCGCGTCGGCGCCGGCTGCGTACAGCGCGCTGGCCCAGGTGCTGCGGACGACCTGCTGCGGGGCGAGGCTCTCGTTCAGCGAGTACCAGGTGATCTGCGGGACCAGCACGTCGAACCTGGTGCGCCCGGTCTGCATGAGCTCGGTGAACGCGCCGACGAACTGGAAGCCGCCGCCGTACGATCCGCCGATCGCGCCGAGCACCGGGTCGTTCGGACCGTTCGTTGTGACCCAGTCCAGGCCGGCGACGTAGTCGACCAGCGCGATCACGTCCGCGCCCTCGAACGCCGGGTCCTCCACGTGCGCCTTGCCCCCGCTCTCGCCGAAGCCGCGCTGGTCGAAGCTGAGGACGGCCATGCCGGCGTCGAGGTAGTCGCGGAACGAGTCGACCGTACGGGTGCGGCTCCCGCCCCAGCCGTGGCTGTGGAGGACCATCGGCACCGTCGCCTGCGCGGACGCCGACGCCGGCTTGAACAGGGTGAAGCAGATGTCGACCGGCCCGGGCTCCAGGATGTCGGTCTCATCCACGCTCGGGACGCAGGCGTCGGTGGCGGAGTGCAGCGCGGCGGCGCTTCCCGGGCTGGCGACGAGGCCGAGGGCGAGGCAGGCGGCGCTGAGGGCGAGGGCGAACGTACGCATGGCACCCCTTGGGTGCTCGTGGGCGGTGCCGACAGCGTTCGCCGTGGGCGGGCGAAGCTCCCTCGCCGGCGGCCTTCTGTCCGGAATCGTCACGTCTGGACGGCGCACTGTCAATGGCGGACCCACCGGGGCCGAGGGGCACGGGGACTGTACGATCGGGGACGTCGCTGGACGGGCGTGCAGGCATCGAGTACCGTCCCGGCGGGCCAGAGGTCAGAAGTTCGAGTCCTCGTCGGCCCACGTTTCCCATCCGAGAGGTGAACGATCGTGAAGAAGCTTCTGCTGCTCGTGCTGGCAGCCGCCGGCGCGTACGTTGCACTCAACAAGGTCAAGTCTCAGCAGGCCTCGCAAGACCTGTGGGCCGAGGCCACCGACAGCGTCGACTCGTCGCGCTGACTCCCTGACCGTCGCGTCCCCTTGCGGCACGACGGCCGCGGGGACGTAGCTCAACTGGCAGAGCACCGCCTTTGCAAGGCGGGGGTTGAGGGTTCGAGTCCCTTCGTCTCCACCTAGTTCGTCCTGCCTAGACGCCCGCGTTGTGCGCGAGGTCTCTGCGGGTCACCGGCTCGAACTCTGGTTCCTTCGAACTCTCGTTCTGCTCGGCGACTCCAGCGCCGCCAACCAAACCCCCAGCACGAGCGGATTTTCAGCCGAGCTCGGGCGCGGCCCACGGGCCGGTCGGGGGGAGGCGATGATGCGCCCGACCTGAACGGATGTTCCAGGGCGGCCGCACCTCGACGATCAGTTGGCGCTCAGGTTCACCGGGCTCGTTGGTTCGCCCTTGTCGATCCAGCCGCCGGTAGCGAGGTGGACAGGGTGGTCCCATGACTGGCAGCCCAGGTGGTCCCATGAAGCTAGCAGAAAGCCGGTCAGCCCGGTCCCATGGTCATGGCAGGCGACAATCTGCCTGGCGGGCTTGTCGAGCGTGTTCCGAGAGCACAGGGTGGCGGCGGGTGCCACTGGGAGGCAACGTGGGCGCCGCATGGGAAGCACGAGATGGATGCCGTGGATAGGGTGGAGCGGCCATGGGCTATCCAGCAGGTGCTACTGCCGTAGTCGAGAGCTTGCCCGTGTCCCCGGTCGGAGAATGGAGCTTCTCGCATGGTGCGCACGCAGCGGAGTATCGCCGTCTTCGGCGCCGGGTACATCGGTCTGGTGACCGGGGCATGTCTTGCTGACCTCGGGCACCGGGTGGCGATCCGCGATATCCAGCCGGAGCTTGTCCACCGCCTGCAGGCCGGAGATGTGCCGATCTTCGAGCCGGGGCTGGGTGATCTGCTGACGCGGAACAAGGACCGGTTGGCCTTCACGCTGGAGGCTGATGAGGCGGTCCGGAACGCCGAGGTGGTGTACGTGTGCGTGGACACGCCGCCCACCGCGTCGGGTGATGCGGATCTGTCGCGGGTGTGGGCGGTGGTGACCGCGCTGCAGGGCGCGGAGCATCTGAAGGCGGTGGTGGTGAAGTCCACGGTGCCGGTGGGCACCGGCGAGCGGGTGCGTACGGCGTTGGATGCCGCGGGCTTGGGGCATGTCGCGTACGCGTCCAATCCCGAGTTCACGGCGGAAGGCCGAGCGATCGCCGACTTCCTGCATCCGGATCGGATCGTGATCGGTGCGTTCGACGAGGCCACGGCGGAGCTGGTGGCTTCGCTGCATGAGGGGATCGACGGCCCGGTGCAGATCATGGACATCGCTTCGGCGGAGATGGTCAAGCTGACGTCGAACGCGCTTCTCGCCACGAAGATCACCTTCGCGAACGAGATCGCCACGGTGTGCGAGGCGACCGGCGCCGACGTCACCAAGGTGATCGCGGCGGTCGGCATGGACCACCGGCTCGGTCCTCATTTCCTCGCCGCTGGCCTGGGCTACGGCGGCTCCTGCTTCCCCAAGGACAGTCGTGCGCTGCGCGCGATGGCCTCCAACTCGGGGTATCCGTTCCAGTTGCTGAACGCGGTTATCGAGGTCAATGAGCTGCAGCCGCGGCGGGCTATCCAGCGTCTGAAGACGGAGCTGGGCGGGCTGAAGGACCGGACGATCGCGCTGCTCGGCATGACCTTCAAGGCGGGTACGGACGACATGCGGGAGGCGCCCAGCGCCATCGTCGCCGCACGGCTGCAGGCTGAGGGGGCGAGTGTGCGGGCATGGGATCCGATGGCCCACCCAGGCCCCGTGGAGCCGTGGGTGTTCACTACCAGGTGTCCCTCCCCGGAGGAGGCGATGGCCGGCGTGGACGCGGCGATCCTGGTCACGGAGTGGCCGCAGCTTAAGGCGGTGGACTGGGCACAGGCCGCGCAGGCGATGGCCTCGCC
>JBOHDE010000165.1:0-9033 GCA_050699035.1 Nocardioidaceae bacterium
ACTTCGGGTATCTCGGCATCGCGCAGTTCCCGTGGACCAAGTCGCTGGCCACCGACGGCATCCGGGTGAAGTGGACCACCCTGCCAGGCGGCTCGCAGACCAACTTCAACGACGGCGAGACCGCGACCCATGAGGTCGGACACTGGCTCGGGCTCTACCACACATTCCAGGGCGGCTGTAAGGACCCGGGTGACTTCGTCGGCGACACCCCGGCGCAGGCCAGCCCGACGTCGGGTTGCCCGGTCGGACGCGACAGCTGCCCGGCCGAGGGGCTCGACCCGATCCACAACTACATGGACTACTCGTTCGACAGCTGCTACACGCAGTTCACGGCGGGACAGTCCACCCGGATGGACGAGTCCTGGCTGGCCTACCGGGGCTGACCTGAGGGGCGAGTCACAACCGGGCCAGCAGGGCGGAGCCGATCAGGACCTCGCCGCCGGGACCGGACTCGCCGGTCTCGAGCGTCCACATCAGGTCCTCGACGCAGCGCGCCACCGTCCACCGGTACGCCCGCTCGCGGTCGATCCCAGCGGCCTCACACAGCCGGTCGACCCGACGCCGCACCGCCGCCGCGGGGTCGTCGGCCGACACCAGCACCTCGAGCCGGTTCCAGATCGCCGGGACCACGTCGTACGCCGGGTCGCCCGCCATCCCCTTCGGGTCGATCACCAGCCACGGCTCGCGTTCGCCTGCCAGCACGTTGCCGTAGTGCAGGTCGCGGTGGAGCAGCCGGTCATCGGCCTCCGGGCCGAGCTCGCGCCAGGTGGCGAGGGCGGCCTCCAGCAGTCGCCGGTCCTCCCGGACGCCGAGCCGGTCCCAGGTCGCCGGCACCTGCTCCAGCCAGCGCGCGCTCTCGACGGATAGCCGGGGTACGCCGTCCGGGGCGGCGACCTGGTGCAGCCGGGACAGCAGCCCGCCGATCACGTCGACGCCCTCGTCGACCGGCACGGAGAACAGCGAACGGTCGGGGTCGAGCCGCTCGAGCAGCAGGGCGAAGCCCGACTCGTCACGCTCGAGCAGCAACGCCGTCCCTCGACCGGCCCAGGCCGCCAGCGCGGGCGCCTCACCGGCTGACTCGCCGTCGGGGTAGCCGACCTTGAGCGCGGCGCGGACGCCGTCGAACCGGACCACCGGTACGACGATCCCGACGTACCCATAGCTGGTCGCACCGTCGAGCCGTATCGACCATCGCCGCAGCAGGTCGTCGACCTGTGCCGGCAGCGCGGCCAGCCACTCCGCACCGGCGTCGCCCTCACGGATCTCGATCATCTGCGCGAAGTCGGCGGGGACCAGGCTCATAGCTCGTCCAGCCCGGGAAACGGCTCGGGCTTGCTGCCCCACGTCATGCCCCGCAGCGCACACTCGGTCAGAGCCTGCGCCGCCAGGACGCGCGTCTGGCCGGTCGTCCGGGCGACCACGTCCGCGTACACCGCCGCGCACCGTGCCTCCAGCTCACGGGCGAGCCGGCGGGCACGGGTGGCGTTGGTCACCTGGAACGGCAGGGAGTACGCCGCCTCGGCCGCGACGGCATCGCCACCGAGCTGCGCCGTCAGCTGGTCGCGGAGACCACGGTGCGCGGCGTGCGACGACACCGCGGCGCGAGACCCGCTGCCGAGCACGCCGCCGACGACGCCGTAGCCGTAGACCGCGGCGTGCTCGGCGGCCAGCGCGGCCTGCAACGCCTCGCGCTGCCCGGCGTCGGATGCCTTGCCAGACCCGCTCGGCGTGGCCCTGGTCATCGGGCCGCCTTGCCGAGCACGACGCCGTACTGCGCCTCGGCCGCCGCGATCGACGCGAGCAGCCGGGCGAACTGGCCCGATGTCGCCCGCGCCGTGTGGTCGAGGTGGCGCGCCGCGGCCTGCCGTTCGGCCCGGGCCAGGCGGGCCAGGGTCTGCCGGGGCCCGACCGGTGGCTCGCTCGGCGAGGCGGAGGCACTCGGCGTACCAGCGTCAGTTGACGGCCGCGCCTCGCCGAGCACCTGGGCGTGACGCCGGTGCGCCTCAAGCACCGGGTCGACCTGCCGGGCGAGGCTCGGCCGCTCGGCGACCGACCGCTCGAGACCGGTGACGAGACCGGCGACGACGGCGACGGCGTCGTCGAGCACCGCCACGTCAGGGTCCTCGTCCGGAGCCTCCTTGCCGTCCCTGCCGGCATCGTCGCTGCCGGAGTCGCTGCCGGTGTCGTCGCGGGGACCACTCAGCGTGCACCCGCTCACCAGCATCCAGGGCGGCAGTGCGAGCGCCGCGGTCAGCACCGCGCGGCGGGTGTGCGCCGCCGGTTCGGAGGCGGGTGGCTCGGGCGGCATGGGCGCAGACGTTACCGGGTCCCGGTGTACCGGTTCCTGTGTATATGGTGTGAGCAGACGACGGCGCCGGCTGCGTGACCCTGACGGGGTTGCCGCCGGCGTCCGATGACAACAGCACACGAGGAGGTCGACCGTGAGCACTGCTCCCACCCATGACCGGCTCGTGAAGGCTCTCGGCCCCGTCGTCGCCGCCCTCCAGCTCGAGCTCGAGGACGTCGAGGTGACCCCGGCCGGCCGCCGCCGGAAGGTGCGCGTCATCGTCGACAAGGACGGTGGGATCAGCCTCGACGAGATCTCCGACGCGACCCGCGCCGTCTCCCAGCACCTCGACGACTCCGACCTGCTGGACGAGCAGCCGTACACCCTCGAGGTCACCTCACCCGGCACCGACCGGCCGCTGACCGAGCCCCGGCACTGGCGACGCAACGTGAGCCGGCTGGTCAAGGTCACCGACCACGACGGCGAGACCGTGACCGGGCGGATCCTTGACGCAGCCGAGACCTCGGCGCACCTCGACGTCGCCGGGTCGACTCGGGTGGTCGCGTTCGACGACGTCGCCAAGGCGAGCATCCAGGTCGAGTTCAACCGTAAGGAGGACTGACCGATGGACATCGACATGAGTGCGCTCCGCGGGCTCGAACGCGAGAAGGACATCTCCTTCGAGGTCGTCGTCGAGGCCATCGAGCAGGCGTTGCTGGTGGCCTATCAGCGCACCGCGGGTGCGCAGCACGAGGCTCGGGTCGAGCTGGACCGCAAGAGCGGTCACGTCACGGTCTGGGCCCGCGAGTCCGGGGCGGACGACGAGCCCGGCCCTGAGTACGACGACACCCCCGAAGGGTTCGGCCGGATCGCCGCCACCACCGCGAAGCAGGTCATCCTGCAGCGGCTGCGCGACGCCGAGGACGAGGTGAAGTTCGGCGAGTTCGCCGGCAAGGAGAACGACATCGTCTCCGGGATCATCCAGCAGGGCACGAACGTCGACGACGTGATGGTCGACCTCGGGCGGCTGGAGGCGTTGCTGCCACGGGCCGAGCGGGTGCCCGGGGAGCGGTACGAGCACGGCACCCGGATCAAGTGCCTCGTCGTGACCGTCCGCCGGGGGATGCGCGGCCCGCAGGTGATGCTGTCGCGGTCACACCCCAACCTGGTGAAGAAGCTGTTCGAGCTCGAGGTCCCCGAGATCGCCGACGGCACGGTGGAGATCACCGCGATCGCCCGTGAGGCCGGCCACCGGACGAAGATCGCGGTGCGTTCGACGGTGCCGGGCGTCAACGCGAAGGGCGCGTGCATCGGCCCGATGGGGCAGCGCGTACGCAACATCATGACCGAGCTGCACGGCGAGAAGATCGATATCGTCGACCACGCCGACGACCCGGCCGAGATGGTGGCGCACGCACTGTCGCCGGCCCGGGTCAGCAGCGTCGAGATCGTGGACGCCGACGCGCGGGCCGCCCGTGTCATCGTCCCTGACTTCCAGCTGTCGTTGGCGATCGGCAAGGAGGGCCAGAACGCCCGCCTCGCGGCCCGGCTCACCGGCTGGCGGATCGACATCCGACCCGACACCGAGGTTGCCCCCGCCAGTGACCCAGCCGGTGACCCTGCTGGACGGCTGGTGGAGCCCGAACCAGGACCGACATCGACGCCGGTGGGCGACGGCTGATCCGAACGGGTAGACTGTTCCAGGCTGATTGACCGACCCCCGAGATCGCCGTGGTTGTCGCCGTGGATCCTATGCGTACGTGCATCGGGTGTCGCGTGCGCGCAGCCAAGTCCGATCTGCTGCGACTCGTGGTCAGCACTCAAGGCCCCCACCGGGTCGTGAGTCCTGACCCACGAGGCACAGCATCGGGTCGTGGGGCGCACCTGCACCCCACGACGACGTGTCTCGACCAGGCCGAGCGCCGGCGGGCGTTCGCTCGATCCCTCCGGGTCGACGGACCGCTCGACACCAGCGCGCTGCGGGCGTACGTCGAGGCGCAGGTGGCCAGCGTTCGGTCAGCGTGACAACGTAGTGCACCACCCACGCCCGTCCGACCGGACGGGCACGACACAAGGAAGCGGAGCAGTCGCTCATGAACCGTCGATGAGTTCTTCGCGATGAGCACGTCCGTCAACTAGCGGTCCACGCCACTTTCTGGCTCGGACCGAAAGGGAGAGCAGTGGCCAAGGTCCGAGTCCACGAACTCGCCAAGGAGTTCGGAGTCGAAAGCAAGGTCGTCCTGGCGACCCTCAAGGAGATGGGGGAGTTCGTCAAGACTGCCTCGTCGACCGTCGAGGCGCCCGTCGTACGCCGCCTGAACGAGCAGTTCGGCGACGATTTGCGCGCCAAGGGCGGCAACGGCAAGAAGCCCGCCGCCAAGTCCGCGGCGAAGAAGGCCGCCCCCAAGGCCGCACCGAAGGCCGTCGAGCCCGACGTTGCGCCGGCACCGGTCGAGGCCCCGACGCCTCCCGTTGTCGAGGAGCCCATCGTTACCGAGCCCACGGTCGCCGAGCCCACGGTCACCGAAACGACGCCGGACCTCGGCGCACCGGTGACCGAGCCAGAGGTCGACACCGGCCCCGCGGGTCCGCCGACGCCTGACCTGGAGCCTGGCCCCGCGCCGGAGCGACCGGACGCCCGTCCGAGTCCACGGCCCGGTCCACGCCCGGGGCAGCCGCGACCGGGCAACAACCCGTTCGCGCCGCAGCAGGGCATGCAGCCGTCGCGCAAGCCGCGTGACACCGGCGACGCGGCGCGTCCGCCGGCGGCCCGCGACGGCGGTGCACCCAGTGGCCGTCAGGGCGGCGAGCGCCGGCCCGGCGGCGGTGTTCCGGGCGTCCCGCGTCCCAACCCCGGCATGATGCCCAAGCAGCCCTCGCCCAGCGTCGGACGTTCGGGCGGCCCTGGTGGTCCTGGTGGTCCCGGTGGTCGCACCGGTGGTCCGGGCGGCCGTGGTCGCACCGGTGGCCCGGGTGGCCCGGGTGGCCCCGGAGGTCCCGGCGGTCGTTCCGGCGGTCCCGGTGGTCCCGGCGGCGGCCCTGGCGGTCGACCCGGTGGCTTCGGCCCCGGCGGCGGCGGTCGGCCCGGTGGTCGTCCCGGCGGTCGCGGCTCCACCCAGGGCGCGTTCGGCCGTCCCGGTGGTCCGTCGCGTCGCGGGCGGAAGAGCAAGCGGCAGCGCCGTCAAGAGTTCGACAACATGCAGGCGCCGTCGATCGGCGGTGTGCGTGTACGCAAGGGCGACGGCGAGACCGTGCGCCTGCCGCGTGGCGCCTCGCTGACCGACTTCGCCGAGAAGATCAACGCCGAGCCGGCGTCGCTCGTCCAGGTGCTGTTCCACCTCGGCGAGATGGTCACGGCGACCGAGTCGGTCAACGAAGAGACCCTGCACGTGCTCGGCGAGGAGCTCAACTACGACATCCAGGTCGTCTCGCCCGAGGACGAGGACCGCGAGCTGCTCGAGTCGTTCGACCTCGAGTTCGGAGAGGACGAAGGCGACGACACCGACCTGGCGGCGCGGCCACCGGTCGTCACCGTGATGGGCCACGTCGACCACGGCAAGACGAAGCTGCTCGACGCGGTCCGCAACGCCAACGTCGTCTCCAAGGAGGCCGGCGGCATCACGCAGCACATCGGCGCCTACCAGGTCACGACGAAGGTCGACGACCGGGAGCGCGCGATCACCTTCATCGACACCCCGGGTCACGAGGCCTTCACGGCCATGCGTGCACGTGGTGCCCAGGCGACCGACATCGTGATCCTCGTCGTCGCCGCCGACGACGGGGTGATGCCGCAGACCATCGAGGCGCTCAACCACGCCAAGGCGGCCGACGTGCCGATCGTGGTCGCGGTCAACAAGATCGACGTCCCCGCGGCCGACCCGGCGAAGGTGCGCGGGCAGCTCACCGAGTACGGCCTGGTCCCCGAGGAGTACGGCGGCGACACGATGTTCGTCGACGTCTCCGCGAAGGCCGCGCTCAACCTCGAGGGTCTGCTCGAGAGCGTCGTCCTGACCGCCGACGCGGCCCTGGACCTGCGCGCCAACCCCGACCAGCCCGCTCAGGGCCTGTCGATCGAGGCGCACCTCGACAAAGGCCGGGGTCCGGTGTCGACGATCCTGGTGCAGCGCGGCACGCTGCGCGTGGGTGACTCGATCGTGGCCGGCCCGGCGTACGGCCGTGTTCGCGCGATGCTCGACGAGCACGGCGACGCGGTCGAGGCGGCGACACCGTCGCGACCGGTCCTGGTGCTCGGCCTGACCGCCGTACCCGGTGCCGGCGACAACTTCCTGGTGGTCGACGACGACCGGATGGCTCGCCAGATCGCCGAGAAGCGTGAGGCCAGGGCCCGGGCCGCGGCCAACGCCAAGCGCCGTGCCCGCCGTACTCTCGAGGACTTCATGGCGAGCATGGAGAAGGGCGAGAGCCAAGAGCTCCTGCTCATCCTCAAGGGCGACGTGTCCGGCTCGGTCGAGGCGCTCGAGGATGCCCTGCTGCAAATCGAGGTGGGCGACGACGTCAACCTCCGGGTGATCGACCGCGGCGTCGGTGCGATCAACGAGAACGACGTCAACCTCGCCATCGCGTCCGACGCGGTGATCATCGGCTTCAACGTCCGCCCGGCGGGCAAGGCCGGCGACATCGCCGAGCGCGAGGGTGTCGACATCCGGTACTACTCGGTCATCTACCAGGCGATCGAGGAGATCGAGGCGGCCCTCAAGGGCATGCTCAAGCCGGAGTACGAGGAGGTCCAGCTCGGCACTGCCGAGATCCGCGAGATCTTCCGGTCCTCCAAGATCGGCAACATCGCGGGCTGCATGGTCACGAGTGGCGTCATCCGCCGCAACGCCAAGGCGCGTCTGCTGCGCGACGGCGCCGTGGTGGCCGACAACCTCGACCTGTCGTCGCTGCGGCGGGTCAAGGACGATGTCAGCGAGGTCCGCGAGGGCTTCGAGTGTGGCCTGACCCTGCGTGGCTACAACGACATCAAGGTCGACGACGTGGTCGAGAGCTTCGAGCTGCGGGAGATCCCGCGCGCCTGAGGTTCGACCGCCGCGGGCCTGAAGGGAGTGCGGGGTGTACGTCGGGCTCGCGGCCTACGACCTGCTGCTGGGTGACGTCAGGACGCTGAAGACCAAGCGTGGCGCGGTCCGGCCGCTGGTGGCCGAGCTGCGTCGCCGGTTCGAGGTGTCCGTCGCCGAGACCGGCCACCGCGATCTGTACCGTCGTAGCGAGATCGGTGTCGCGGTCGTGTCCGGCGACCCGCGGCACTGCACCGAGGTGCTCGACCGGATCGACCGGTGGTGGGACGAAAGACCCGAGGTGGAGCTGGTCGCCGTGCGTCGGCGGCTGCGCTCCATCGACGACGAATGAAGGTGGGACCATGAGTCAGGCGAGGGTGCGCAAGATCGCCGACCGCATCAAGGTGACCGTCGCCGAGATGCTGGAGCGCCGGATTAAGGATCCGCGGCTCGGCTTCGTCACGATCACCGACGTCCGCGTCACCGGTGACACCCAGCACGCGACCATCTTCTACACCGTGTTCGGCACCGACGACGAGCGCACCGGTAGCGCCGCCGCACTGGAGAGCGCCAAGGGTCTGCTGCGCTCCGAGGTTGGCAAGCAGCTCGGCATGCGGCACACCCCGACCCTGGAGTTCGTCCTCGACGCGCTGCCCGAGACGGCGGCGCACATCGAGGAGCTGCTCGCCAAGGCGCGGCAGTCCGACGCCGACGTCGCCCGCTCGGCCGCCGGTGCTCAGTACGCCGGCGAGGCCGACCCCTACCGCACCGTCGCCGACGAGCCCGCGGAGGACTCTGCACCGTGAGCGTCGGTGACGGCGTCGTCGTCGTCGACAAGCCCACGGGCTGGACCTCGCACGACGTCGTCGGCCGGCTACGACGCCTCGCCGGCACCCGCAAGGTCGGCCACGCCGGCACGTTGGACCCGATGGCGACCGGCGTCCTCGTCGTCGGCGTCAACCGGGCAACCCGGCTGCTCGGCCATCTTTCCCTGACGGACAAGGCGTACGACGCCACCATCCGGCTCGGCGAGACGACGGTGACCGACGACGCGGAGGGTGAGGTCACCGCGCGCGTCGACACGTCTTCGGTGACCGATGCCGCTGTGACGGCCGCGGTCGAGCCGCTCGTCGGCGCGATCATGCAGGTGCCGTCGGCGGTGTCGGCGATCAAGGTCGACGGTCAGCGCTCCTATGCACGGGTACGCAAGGGCGAGGCCGTGGCGCTGGCGGCCCGACCGGTGACGGTGTCGTCGTTCGACGTCCTGGAGGTCCGGCGGGCCGGTGCCGTGGTCGACGTCGACGCGACGGTCGTGTGCTCGAGCGGCACCTACGTCCGGGCGCTGGCGCGTGACCTGGGCGTGGCGCTCGGCGTGGGTGGGCACTTGACGATGCTGCGGCGGACCCGGGTCGGTCCGTTCGACCTGTCTCAGGCGCACCCGCTCGACGCACTGGCGGCCGACCTCGTGCTCGTGCCGATCAGCGAGGTGGCGCGGGCGTCCTTCCCGGCGTACTCCCTGTCGGCCGAGCAGGCCGTTGCCGTCGGCTACGGCCGGCCGCTGCCCGACGTCGCGCTGTCGACGGCCGGGCCGGTGGCGGTCTTCGCGCCGGACGGCCGGTTCCTCGCGCTGTACGAGCAGCACGGCTCGTCCGCCAAACCCGTCGCCGTCTTCACCTGACCCCCCAAACCCCCCGGTGAGTGTGACGAGTTGGCGCGACACGCCGGCGT
>JBOHDE010000166.1:0-8948 GCA_050699035.1 Nocardioidaceae bacterium
GCGGTCATCAGTGCCTCCGGCAGACCTCGTCCACCGGAGAGGTTCATCGCGACCAGGTCGAGGAACGCGCCCATCACATGCCGGAAGTCGCGCCGCCGGGACTCGGCCCGGGACTTCACCCGGGCGTCGGGCACCAGGAACAGGATCGCGCCGGCGAACAGCCCGACGATGACACTCGACAGCGTCGCGTAGCCGAGCAGCGTCATCATCGTCGGCAGCACGACGAACCCCGCGATCGACAGCAGCACCTTCGTCGCCAGATGGTTGGCGAACGGCCGGTTGAGTACGGCGAGGTCGGCCCGGATGTTGGTGAACTTCCAGCCCCGGGCGAGGACCTCGACCTCCAGCCGGGCGCCCAGGCCGCTCTGCAGTCGTTCCAGCGACTCCAGCGACGGCCGGTCGACGGCGCTGCGGGTCGCCGCCAGCTGGCCGCGGCGACCGGCGTCGATGCGGGCCAGCGTGGCCGCGACTCCCGGGTCGCTGCGGACGAACTGGCGGGCGATCAGGAACAGCCCGAAGCCGGCGACGGCGCCGCACAGGATGGCGAGAGTCATCGTCGCACCTCCACGACGTCGCCGGCGGTGGTCTGGCTGCGCTGCTTGCGGCTCTGCACCAGGAAACGCTCAGGCACCTCGATGCCGGCCAGCTTGCGCAGCCACAAGATGCCGCCGGCGAAGATGGCCACGCAGACGGCCAGCACGATCTGGCCGGTGAACGAGTTGTACGGCTCGACGTATTCGCCGTTGAAGATCGCCAGCATGCCGGCCACCCCGAGCGTGATCGCGACGACGACCTGGACGCTGCGACGGGTGCTCTTGCGCTGCGCCTCCACCTTGCGGCGCAAGTCGAGCTCCTCGCGGGCCGACTCCGACAGCGACGACAGCACCTCGCGGAGGCCGGGACCGCGCAGCCGGGCGTTGAGGATGAGGGCGGCCACGATCAGGTCGGCCGACGGGTCGTCGAGGTCGTCGGCGAACTTCATCAGCGCGTCGTGCAGCGGCTCACGGATGCGCAGCCGGTCGACCAGCAGGTTGAGCTGGGGCTTGATCGTCGGGGACGCGTTCACCGCGGTCGCGGGGATCGCTTGCTCGAGGCCGACCGCACCCGCGATCGTGTCGCGCAGCGACTCGGTCCAGGACGCCAGCCCGTCGAGCCGGGCGATCTGGGCCCGCTCGCTCGACGCGCCGCCGAAGATGCGGGTCCACATTGCCACCAGGAAGCCGAGGGCGAACGCCATCACGATCCACTCCGTGACGACCAGGACCAGCAGGCCGACCGCCACTCCGGTCAGCAGCCGCCGACCGGACTCGGACAGCGCCCGCTGGTGCGAGCTCAAGAAGCTGGGCTCGGCCGGGTCGCGCGGCTCGACCCCGCGGATCGCCATCACCAGCAGCAGGACGCCGCCACCCACCATCGCCCCGAGCAGCAGCACCAGCAGCAACGGAAGCGACAGACCCATCAGGCCCACGCTCCGTGCACGGCCGGCCGGTAGCCGGCCTGCTCGAGCTCGGCGATACAGGCGATCGGCGCGTGCGGCACGGCGCGTCCGTCCGTGGCTGCGGCGAAGACCTCGCTCGACAGCACCCGCTCGTCGACACCGGTGACCTCGCGGACGCTCTCGACGACACGGCTCAGGCCGCCGCCCTCGCTGTACTCGTTGCGCTTGCGCATGAACACGACGAAGTCGAGGGCGCCGGCGATCAGCATGTGGGTGGCCTCGAGCGGCAGCCGCTCGACCGACTGGATGGCGTACGTGCCGATCCGGTTGAACACCTCGATCGACGAGTTGGCGTGGATGGTCGACAGCGAGCCGTCGTTGCCCTGGCTCATCGCGTTCAACATCGTGACGATCTCGTCACCGAGCACCTCGCCGACGATCACCCGGCTGGGGTTCATCCGCAGCGAGCGGCGGACCAGGCCGGACATGCCGACTCCGCCCTTGCCCTCCGAGTTGGCCAGCCGCTCCTCGAACGCGACGACGTTGGGGTGCAGGTCCGGGAACTCGCCGAGACCCAGCTCCAGCGCCCGCTCGACCGTGATCAGCCGCTCCGACGGCGGGATCTCGTTGGCCAGCGCCCGCAGGATCGTGGTCTTACCGGAGTTGGTCGCACCGGCGATCATGATGTTCTTCCGGGCGGCGACCGCGGCCCGCAGGAACGACGCGATGTCTTGGCTCATCGTCGCGTTGGCGACCAGGTCGGTCAGGAAGACCTTGCCCATCCGGGCCTTGCGGACCGACACCGAGGGCCGGGCGCAGACGCCCATCACGGCCGACAGTCGCGAGCCGTCCGGGAGGCGCAGGTCGAGCTGCGGGTTGGCCGCATCGAACGGGCGGCTGGACAGACCGGCATGGGCAGCCAGCACCTGGATCAGGTCGACGAGCTCCTCGTCGGACTCGGCCACCGGCGGGTGCACCACCTCGCGGCCGTCGCCGTACTGGACGAACACCTGGTCGCACCCGTTGATGTCGATGTTCTCGACCTCCGGGTCGTCGATCAGCGGCTGCAGGCGGCCGACACCGAACAGGGCCGAGTGCACCGCGGTGGCGAGCAGGGCCTCGTCGTCGGAGTCCGGCGGCGTACGGCCCGAGGCGATCTCGGTGCGGGCGTGGTCCTCCAGCACCTGCACGATCAGCGAACGGGCGAACTCGCGCTCGTCCTCGACGGTCATCGCGGGGTAGCCGTTCAGCTGGTCGCGACGACGCTGCTCGTTGAGCCGCTCGGCGACCCCCACCCGCAGCTGGCGGACGAGATCGTGGTCAGTCTGCATGTGTCACCCCCGAGTTGGTGGCCGGCTGCTGCCACGGCTGTGGCGCCAGGCCCTCCGGCTCGTCGTCGTCGGGCGGCGCGGAGCTGTAGGCGCCGACCTGCGCCTCGACGAAGAACGGTGCGACGACCCGGGCGACCTCGCCGGTCACGGCGCGCGCCGAGCGCACCAAAACCGAGCGGTCGGGTCGGTTGCGGACGGATCCGGAGAACACCGCGGCGCCCTCCGGGTCGTGGGCCAGGTGCCAGCGGTAGGCCACCGGGACGTCCATCTGCTCGACCGCCTGGAAGACCTGACGCACCGCATCGCGCCGCTTCTTCGGGTCGGCGACCACCATCACGCCGATCGGGGTGCCGTGCGGGTTCGCCGGGTCGAGGTCCTCGGCCAGCACGCTGATCCGCTCGCGCAGGTGCACGACGCTCGACGGCTCCGCCCGGCAGACCATGATCAACAGCCGGGCCGAGCGCATCAGGGCGTTCTGCGGCGTCTGTGCACCGCAGCGGCCGAGGTCGGCGATCACGTCGTAGCCCTCGAGCCCGTCGAACACGGCGCCGAACTGCGGCCACATCGTGCCGACGCCGGACGCCTGCTCCGGCGTCCGCAGGCCGAGCAGCACGTCGAGCCCGCCGAGCGCCTGCTGGGTGTTGCTCAGAACCAGGTCCGAACGCAGGCCACGACGGCCGGCGGCGGCCAGCGTGACCAGGCCACGGTCACCGTCGAGGACGCCGCCGTCGGCGGCCGGCATGCGGACGGCGATATCGCTGCCTGCGGTGTCGCACTCGGCCACGACCACGGGGCGGGGCCACAGGGCGCCCATCACGAGCGCCGTGGTGGTCGCGCCGGGTGACCCCTTCGCCGACGCGATCGCGACGAGCGCCATCAGTTCTTCTCCTCGGAGCCGCTCTGCTCGTCCGCGGGCGGCTCAGTCGGTTCGGGGGCCACGACCGCGACGTACGCGGTGCCGTTGCCGGCCGCCTGTGCGACCTGCGGCAGCTCGGCCTGGGCTACCCGCACGGTGATGTGGATGCCCTCGGACAGCCCGCCGACCGGCTGGTCTCCGTCGGCACCCGGCCGCGCGATGTCGACGATGGTGCCGCTGCCGACCGAGGTCGCGGCGGTGCCGACGTCGGAGCTGGTCGAGTAGATCTGGATCCGGTCGTTGATACCGAGCTCCTTCGACACGACCTGCTCACGCGACAGGACCAAGCCGACCTCGGCCGTGTCGGTCGGGAACTCGTTCTCCTTGCTGAACATCTTCTCGTTCGCCAAGGTGCCGGCGGGGTAGTCGCCGGTGGACACCCAGCCGAGGTAGTCGTTGGCCTCCTCGACGGTCACCAGGTGGGGACCGGAGACGCCGGAGCCTTGCGGCGGCACCTCGTCGGCGGTCAGCGAGATGATCCGCAGGTCGCCGGACTTGACCTCCTGGCCGCGGCCGAGGTCGACGCCGAGGTAGGCGTACTCCGTGCGGTCGGCGAGACGCAGCGCGACGATGCCGGCGGCCGCGGCGCCGCCGACGATCAGCAGCACGGCGAGGACGGCCAGCAGCGGACGACGCTCACGACTCGACGGCAGCCGAGTCCCGCCGGACTGCGTCGACTGCCCGCCGGCCCGGCGTGAGGCTTGCGCGGTCGAGGCCATGGTGGATCCCCCTGGAGGATGATTACGTCGGGCTGGAGGTGGCGTCATGGCCACCGTGAGTCACTGTATGCGGTTCCCGGGCCGAGGTTGTACCCAGGGAACTACTCAATCTCACACAGGGTGACGTACTCAGACGTTGAACCCGAGCGCTCGCAGCATCTCCCGGCCCTCGTCGGTGATCTTGTCGGGGCCCCACGGCGGCATCCACACCCAGTTGATGCTGAAGTCGTTGACCAGGCCTTCCAGCGCCTGCCGGGTCTGGTCTTCGATCACGTCGGTGAGCGGGCACGCGGCCGACGTCAGGGTCATGTCGATCACGGCGCTGTTCGCGTCGTCGACATGCACGCCGTACACCAGGCCGAGGTCCACGACGTTGATGCCGAGCTCGGGGTCGACGACGTCCTTCATCGCCTCCGTCACGTCGTCGGTGTCGACCGGCTTCGCGCCGGACAGGTCGACGTCGGGAAGGTCGGTCATCGTACTTCCTCCTCGGTCAGCGGGGTGGTGACCTGTGCGGTCGCGTCCTTCCAGGCCATCCAGGCGAGCAGTGCGCACTTGACGCGGGCCGGGAACTTCGCGACACCTGCAAAGGCTACGCCGTCCTCGAGCCGCTCCTCGTCGGGGACGACCTGTCCCTTGCCCTGCATGAGGGCCAGGAAGTCTTCGTGTACGGACAGGGCCTCGGCCACCGGCTTGCCGATCAGCAGGTCGGCCATCACCGACGCCGAGGCCTGCGAGATCGAGCAGCCGACCGCGTCGTACGACACGTCGTGCACAACCGGGCCGTCGGCCGACTCGGCCAGCTGGACACGCAACGTGACCTCGTCGCCACAGGTCGGGTTGACGTGATGCACCTCGGCCCCGAACGGCTCCCGGAGCCCCGCATGGAGCGGGTTCTTGTAGTGGTCGAGGATGATCTCCTGGTACAGCGCGTTGAGATCCATCAGCCCACCCGGAAGTACTTCTTCACGTACTGGATGCCGTCCGCCAGCGCGTCTATCTCTGCCGTCGTCGTGTAGAGGTACCCGGAGGACCTGGTCGACGCCTGCACCCCGAACCGCTGGTGCGCCGGCTTGGCGCAGTGGTGCCCGGCCCGGACCGCGATGCCGAGCGAGTCGAGCACCTGGCTCACGTCGTGTGGGTGGATCCCGTCGACCTCGAAGCTGACCGCACCGCCGCGGTCGACCGCCTCGGTAGGCCCGAGCACGGTCAGCCCGTCGATCTCGGCGAACCGCTCCAGCGTGTACGCCGTGACGGCGTGCTCGTGGGCCGCGACGTTGTCCATCCCGAGCGCGTCCAGGTAGTCGACCGCTGCGCCCAGGCCGATGGCCTGCGCGATCGGCGGCGTGCCGGCTTCGTACTTGGCCGGGGGCGCGGCCCAGGTGGACCCCTCCATCACGACCGTCTCGATCATCGACCCGCCGCCCAGGAACGGCGGCAGCTCGTCCAGCAGCTCACGACGCCCCCACAGCACGCCGACTCCGGTCGGGCCGACCATCTTGTGACCGGTGAAAGCCACGAAGTCAGCGCCCAGCGCGGCCAGGTCGACCGGCAGCTGCGGCACGGCCTGGGAGGCGTCCACGACCACCACTGCCCCGACGTCGTGAGCCCTGCGAACGATGTCGGCGACCGGGTTGACCGTGCCGAGCATGTTGGACACCCAGGCCAGCGACACCACCTTGGTCTGCTCGGTGATGAGCGTGTCGATGTCCGACAGGTCCAACCGGCCATCGTCGGTCAGCCCGAACCACCGGAGCCGGGCGCCGGTCCGTTCGCAGAGCAGCTGCCACGGCACGATGTTGGAGTGGTGCTCCATCTCGGTGATGACCACCTCGTCGCCCGGACCCACGGCCAGCGGGCCGCGGACCCACGCCAGCACGTTGGCCACCAGGTTGAGCGCCTCGGAGGAGTTCTTGGTGAACACCACCTCGGACGGGTCCGGCGCACCGACGAAGGCTGCCACCTTGACCCGCGCCTGCTCGTAGGCCTCGGTCGACTCCTCACCGAGCTGGTGCACGGCTCGGCCCACGTTGGAGTTGTGCAACGTGTAGTGGTCGTGCAGTGCGTCCAGGACCTGCCGTGGCTTCTGCGACGTGTTGGCGCTGTCGAGGTAGACCAGCGGATGGTCGTCGGCCAGCCGTCGCGTCAAGATCGGGAAGTCCTTCCGGATCCGTTCGACGTCGAGCAGGTCGGTCATCAGGCAGTCGCCGCCTTGACGTACTTGTCGTAGCCTTCGGCCTCGAGCTGCTCGGCGAGCGCGGGGCCGCCCTCCTCCGCCACCCGTCCGTTGACGAAGACGTGCACGAAGTCGGGCTTGATGTAACGCAGGATGCGCGTGTAGTGCGTGATCAGCAAGACGCCGCGGTCGCCTTGCGCACGGAACCGGTTGACGCCGTCGGCGACCACCTTGAGGGCGTCGATGTCGAGGCCCGAGTCGGTCTCGTCGAGCACCGCGAACGTCGGGTTCAGCAGCTCGAGCTGCATGATCTCGTTGCGCTTCTTCTCGCCGCCGGAGAAGCCCTCGTTGACATTGCGCTGCGCGAAGGCGGTGTCCATCGACATCTTCTCCATCGCGGTGTTGACCTCCTTGACCCACGTGCGCAGCTTCGGCGCCTCGCCGTCGAGGGCGGTCTTGGCGGTACGGAGGAAGTTGGCGACCGACACACCGGGCACCTCGACGGGGTACTGCATGGCGAGGAAGAGCCCGGCCCGCGCCCGCTCGTCGACCTTCATGTCCAGCACGTTCAGGCCGTCGAGCGTCACGGAGCCGCTGCTGACGGTGTACTTCGGGTGGCCGGCGATCGAGTAGGCGAGCGTGGACTTGCCCGAGCCGTTGGGCCCCATGATCGCGTGCGTCTCACCGGACTTCACGGTGAGGTCGACGCCCTTGAGGATCTCCTTGGCGCCGTCCTCGGTGTCGACGGTCACGTGGAGATCGCGGATCTCGAGAGTTGCCATAGGTGTTCAGGACTCCGTATCGCTTGTGTTGTCGTTGCTCAGCGGGTTGTGTACGTCGACGTAGATCGCGTCGCCGTCGACGGTGCAGGGGTAGACGGGGACAGGCTCGGTGGCCGGGAGCCCGAGTGGCTTGCCGGTGCGCAGATCGAAGCGGGACCCGTGCAGCCAGCACTCGATCTCGCCGCCCTCAATGTCGCCCTCGGACAGCGGGATGGCGGCGTGCGAGCACTCGTCCTGGATGGCGAAGATCTCCTCGCCCTGCCGCACCAGCGCGACCTCGACGCCGTCGACCTCGACCGCCAGCGCGCCGTCCTCGGGGACGTCGGACAGCACGGCCGCCGGCGCGCTCACTCGTTCAGTCATTGGGCGGCTCCCGCAGGAACCAGCCCGACCGTTGCCTCGAGCTCTGCCTCGACGGCGGCCATCAGCCGCTCCTCGAGCTCGGGTACGCCGATCCGCCGGATGAGGTTCCGGAAGAAGCCGTGCACGACCAGGCGACGCGCCTCGCGCTCCGGCACGCCACGGCTCTCCAGGTAGAACAGCTGCTCGTCGTCGAATCGGCCGGTCGTGGACGCGTGGCCCGCGCCGACGATCTCGCCGGTCTCGATCTCCAGGTTGGGGACCGAGTCGGCCTGGCAGCCGTCGGTGAGCACGAGGTTGCGGTTGGACTCGTAGGTCTCGATGCCCTCGGCGGCCTTGCGGATCAGTACGTCACCGATCCAGACCGAGTGCGCGCCCTTGCCCTGCAGCGCACCCTTGTAGTCGACGTTGCTCTTGGTCTTGGGGGCGTTGTGGTCGACGAACAGCCGGTGCTCGAGGTGCTGGCCGGCGTCGGCGAAGTACAGGCCGAGCAGCTCGACCTCGCCGCCCGGGCCGGCGTACTCGACCGTGGTGTTCATCCGGACCAGGTCGCCACCGAACGACACCGCCACGTGCCGGAAGCGGGCGTCCCGGCCCACCTGGGTGTGGTGGTGCGTGTGGTGCACCGCGTCGTCGGCCCAGTCCTGGACGCTGACCACGGTGAGCTGCGCGCCGTCGCCGACGACCACCTCGACGTTGTCGACGAACGTCGCCGACCCCTCGAACTGCAGCACGACCGTCGCCTTGCTGTTCGGCTCGGCGACGATCACCGCGTGACCCGCCGTCGCCGTCTCGGTGCCGGTGCCGGTCACCGTCACGATGGTGGAGTCCGCGACCTCGGTGTCCTGGGGGACGGTGACGGTGAGGGACGTGTCGGCGGCGTGCCAGGCACGCGTGCTGACCCGCTCGAACGGGACGTACCCGCTGGTGCCCTTCAGCGGGTTGTCGGCGCCGACCGTGGCGACGGTGACGCCGTCGGCCGCCTGCACCTTGACGCTGACCAGGTCTCCGTCGAGCGGGGCGTCCTGGTGCACTCCGCGGAGCCGCTTCAGCGGGGTGAAGCGCCAGATCTCCTCCCGGCCGGTAGGCACGGGGTGGTCGGCCAGGTCGAACGACCCGACGGGGTGCAGGTGGCTGGCGACCGTCTCGACGGCGTCCTGGACAGCCTGCGCGGGGAGCGTGTCAGTCAACGAACTTCGCTTTCTCTCTGGTCAGGGACGAAGGGA
>JBOHDE010000167.1:0-8945 GCA_050699035.1 Nocardioidaceae bacterium
GTCGCCGCCAACTCGTCACACTCAACGGGATGGGTCTGGGTGCGATTGGAGGGAATGCTCTGCCGTCTGGCAGAATGGCGGGTCGAGTCCGACGTGCTGTGGTCCCTCTCACCCGGTACGCCGCGTCCACCGAGCGTTCCGCCCCGTGTCCCCACGCGTGGGTATGGCCCTCACCCACACCAAAACCGTTAGGGAGACACCACACCCGTGGCCGTCAAGATTCGCCTGAAGCGCATGGGCAAGATCCGTGCGCCGTTCTACCGCATCGTCGTTGCCGACTCGCGCACCAAGCGTGACGGTCGGGTCATCGAGGAGATCGGCACCTACAACCCCAAGGCCGACCCGTCGGTCATCCACGTCAACTCCGAGCGGGCGCAGTACTGGCTCGGCGTCGGCGCGCAACCCAGCGAGCCCGTTGCCGCGATCCTCAAGCTCACCGGCGACTGGCAGCAGTACAAGGGTGAGCCGGCCCCGCCGCCGCTGCTCGTCGCCGAGCCGAAGAAGGACAAGACCGAGATCTTCAACGAGGCGTTGAAGGAGGCTCAGTCCGAGCCCAAGTCGGAGGCCGTGACCAAACGCCGGGCCAAGAAGGCCGAGGCACCGAAGGCCGACGAGTCGAGGGCCGCGGAGCCCAAGGCCGTGGAGCCGAAGGCCGCGGAGCCGAAGGCTGACGAGGCCGACCAGCCGCGTGGGGTCGCCGACAAGGCCGTCGCCGAGGGGCCGCATGGTCCCGACTCGGCCGCGGCGCTGGAGGACGGCTCGGCGCCGGCGGGCTTCGAGATCAAGGGCAACGCCGACTCGATGAAGTTCCACGCTCCGAGCAGCCCGTGGTACGACCGCACGGTCGCCGAGGTGTGGTTCCGTACGGCGGAGGCGGCCGAGAAGGCCGGTTTCGTCAACGCCGAGACGACTGAGAAGGCCGGGGACGCCGCGGAGCCGAAGGCTGACGAGGCCGACCAGCCGCGTGGGGTCGCCGACAAGGCCGTCGCCGAGGGGCCGCATGGTCCCGACTCGGCCGCGGCGCTGGAGGACGGCTCGGCGCCGGCGGGCTTCGAGATCAAGGGCAACGCCGACTCGATGAAGTTCCACGCTCCGAGCAGCCCGTGGTACGACCGCACGGTCGCCGAGGTGTGGTTCCGTACGGCGGAGGCGGCCGAGAAGGCCGGTTTCGTCAACGCCGAGAAGGCCGAGGCCTGATCCAGTGCTGGCGGAGGCTCTCGAGCACCTGGTACGCGGCATCGTCCGCAGTCCTGACGACGTCAGCGTGCGTTCGAAGGAGACCCGTCGTGGCCGGCTGCTCGAGGTACGTGTTCACCCGGACGACCTCGGCAAGGTGATCGGCCGCGCCGGCCGTACGGCGACCGCTCTGCGCACGGTGATCGGTGCCCTGGCCGGCAAGGGCGGTGCGCGGGTCGACTTCGTGGATGTGGACCGGAGGCGCTAGCCGACGGGCCGCAGGAACGAAGCATGGGCTCAGCGTGGATGTGGACCGGAGGCGCTAGCCGACGGGCCGCAGGAACGAAGCATGGGCTCAGCGTGGATGTGGACCGGAGGCGCTAGCCGACGGGCCGCAGGAACGAAGCATGGGCTCAGCGTGGATGTGGACCGGAGGCGCTAGCCGACGGACCTGCAGGGAGACGATGTGGAGCTGGTGATCGGGCGGATCGGCCGCGCTCATGGCATCCGGGGCGAGCTGTCGGTCGACGTCCGCACCGACGACCAAGATGCGCGTTTCGCGGTGGGTACGGTCGTCGCGACCGACCCGGCGTCGGCCGGTCCGCTCACGATCACGGCCACCCGCCCGCACAGCGGCCGGCTGCTGGTGCAGTTCGAGCAGGTCGCCGACCGAACCGCGGCCGAGGGCCTGCGCGGCGTACTCCTGGTCGCCGACATCGACGATGACGCCGGCGACGACGGCTACTACCCCCATCAGCTGGTCGGTCTGCGGGTCGTCACTGAAGCCGGCGACGAGGTCGGCGAGGTGCGCGATGTGCAGTCGGCGCCGGCGCACGACCTGCTCGTCGTGCGGCGAGACGACGGCGGCGAGGCCCTGGTGCCGTTCGTCACGGCGCTGGTGCCCGACGTCGACCTCGCGTCCGGCCGGCTGGTGGTTGCCGACCGTCCGGGTCTGCTGCGTCCCGACGAGGCCGACTCAGCGGAGGGCTGACCATGCGCGTCGACGTCGTGTCGATCTTCCCCGACTACCTGGCGCCGCTCGACCTCTCGCTGGTCGGCAAGGCCCGTGAGTCTGGGCTGCTCGACCTGCGCACGCACGACTTGCGGCAGTGGACCCACGACCGGCACCGGACCGTCGACGACACGCCGTACGGCGGCGGCGCCGGCATGGTGATGAGGCCCGAACCGTGGGGCGAGGCGCTCGACGACCTGGTCCCCTCCGGCACCGAGCGCCCGCCGCGGCTGCTGGTGTTGACGCCTTCGGGTCGGCCGTTCACCCAGGCGGCCGCCGAACAGCTCGCAGCCGAGCCGTGGCTGGTGCTCGCCTGCGGCCGCTACGAGGGCATCGACGAGCGCGTCGTCTCGTACGCCCGTACCCGGATGCCGGTCGAGGAGATCAGCGTCGGCGACTATGTCCTCAACGGGGGCGAGGTCGCCGCGCTGGTGGTGATCGAGGCGGTGGCGCGGCTGTTGCCGGGCTTCCTGGGCAACCCCGAGTCGCTGGCCGAGGAGTCGCACGCGACCGGCGGTTTGCTGGAGTACCCGGTCTACACGAAGCCGCCGCTGTGGCGCGGCCTCGACGTACCCGAGGTGCTGCTGTCCGGCGACCACGGCCGCGTCGCGCGCTGGCGGCAGGAGCAGGCGTTGCGGCGTACGGCGGCCCGGCGGCCCGACCTGGTCAGCCCGTCGGAGGCGCTTGGTGACGACGTCGTGGCGGCGTTCGACGAGCGGCTTGTGGTCACGACGGCGGTGCCGGCCGATGCCGCCGAGATCCTGACCCTGCAGCGCTGTTGCTGGGTGGCCGAGGCGCAGGCCAACGACGCGCTGGACATCCCGCCGCTGGTCGAGACGTTGGCGGACGTACGGGCCGGGTTGGACGTGTGGACGACCGTCGTCGTACGTCTCGACGGACGCCTGGTCGGCTCGGTGCGGTGGCGGCGCGAGTCCGACACCTGGGTGGTCGGGCGCCTGATGGTGGTGCCGGACCTGCACGGTCGTGGGCTCGGCGGTCGACTGCTCGAGTACGCCGAGGGTGCCGCTCCCGACGGTGTCTCGACGTACTCCCTGATCACCGGAGCCAGCAGCGACGACAACCTCCGGAGGTACGGCAAGGCCGGCTACCGCCCGCTGCGCGGCGGCACCGACGACCCCGGGGTGGTCCTGCTGACCAAGCCCCGGCGATCCTGACGCCCGCTGCACTGACCCTGCGATTTATGCCGGAACGCCTGCCTGTGGCAGACTGGTCCGTCGGCGCTGCCGCCCGGTTCACAGCAGCCGCGGTCCTCCTGCCATGGGGGGAGGCCGATATCCGCAGCGTCGATCGGATGACACTCCCACATTCGTGCGTGACCCGTGGCACTTGCGAGGAAGCGATGCATCATGACGAACGCCATCGACGCAGTCGACGCCGGCACCGCCCGTGACGACCTCCCCGAGTTCCGCGCCGGCGACACCCTCAAGGTCCACGTCAAGGTGGTCGAGGGCAGCCGTTCGCGTATCCAGGCCTTCCAGGGCGTCTGCATCCGGTTGCAGGGGTCGGGCATCCGCCGCACCTTCACCGTCCGCAAGGTGAGCTTCGGTGTGGGCGTCGAGCGCACCTTCCCGCTGCACACGCCGATCATCGACAGGGTCGAGGTCGTGACCCGCGGTGACGTCCGCCGGGCGAAGCTGTACTACCTTCGCGACCTGCGCGGCAAGGCCGCCAAGATCAAAGAGAAGCGCGCGACCGCCCCGGTCAAATGAGCCGTGCCGACTAGGCTCGCTGCGTGACTTCAATCGACGCTGACGACTCCGACGCCACCACGCGGTCGTCATTGCCCTCGGGGGGCAACGAGCCAACTGCCGCGCGGAAGGGTGCCCGGCGTGCTGCCGGACGCCGCCGCAAGTCCGGCAAGCAGGAGCTGCCGCTGTGGCAGGAGGTCATCGTCTTGCTGGCGCTCGCCCTCGGGTTGGCGATCCTGCTCAAGTCGCTGTTCGTGCAGGCGTTCTACATCCCGTCCGAGTCCATGCAGGACACCCTGATCGTCAACGACCGCATCCTGGTGCAGAAGGTGTCGTACTGGTTCGACGCCGAGCCCGGTCGCGGCGACATCGTGGTGTTCAAGGACCCGGGTGGCTGGATCGGCGACGCGGCGACCCCCACCCCCACCGGTGTCACGCGGGCGCTGGAGTTCTTCGGCCTGTACCCCACCGGCGACCACCTGGTGAAGCGGGTGATCGGCGTCGAGGGCGACACCGTCAAGTGCTGCGACAAGCAGGGTCTGATCACCATCAACGGTGAGCCGCTCGACGAGTCGGCGTACCTCAAGCCCGGGATGACCCCGGGCGCCGGGCAGAACGGCACGTTCGAGGTCAACGTGCCCAAGGACAAGCTGTGGGTGATGGGGGACAACCGCGCCGAGTCCGCCGACTCCCGCGCCCACCTCGGCAGCCCCGGCGGCGGCTTCATCCCCGTCGACGACGTCGTCGGCAAGGTGTTCCTGACCGTGTGGCCGCTCAACCGGGCGTCCGTGACCGACCACCCGACCGCCTTCGACGGAGTCCCGTCCAAGGCTGGGTCGTGACCGACGAGCCAGCCGAGCGACCGTGGCGCCGCCTGTGGCGGTTCGTCGTCGAGTCCGTGCTCCTGGTCGCGCTGGCCGTGGTGGTCGCGGCCGTCCTCCGGGTGTTCGTGGTGCAGCCGTTCTTCGTACCCAGCGGGTCGATGCAGCCGACCATCGACAAGCACGAGCGGATCGTGGTGAAGAAGTTCGGCGAGGTCGAGCGCGGCGACGTCGTGGTGTTCGAGGACCCGGCCGCCTGGCTGCCGCCGGCCGAGCGTCCGCAGCGGCGTACGGGCGTACTCGGGCGTGGGATGGAGTTCGTCGGCCTGCTGCCGCCCAGCGACAAGGGCTACCTGGTGAAGCGGCTGATCGGCCTGCCCGGCGACCACGTGGTCTGTTGTGACGGCGACGGCCGGCTGACCGTCAACGACCAGCCGCTCGCGGAGACCGACTATCTCTTCACCGGGAACAAGCCGTCGGAGGAGCCGTTCGACGTCGTGGTGCCGCGTGACCGGGTCTGGGTGATGGGCGACCACCGGCTGAGCTCCGGTGACTCGCGGGTGCACCTGGGGCCGGAGGACCGCACCGCGTTCGTCCCGATGGACAACGTCGTGGGCCGGGCGTTCGCCGCGGTGTGGCCGATCGGGGACACCCGCTGGCTCGACCGCCCGACCACGTTCGAGGCCGTACCCAAGCCGTCGAAGCCGGCACCGGGTGAGCCAGTCGTCAACGCGCCGCCGGGCCGCTCCGATGCCCGGCGCTGAGTCAACTAGTCTCGATCATCATGACTGCATTGCCGCGGGGAGTGACGGTGCGCCGTGACGCCGGCCTGTACGGCTACGAGCGTGCCCTGCGGCGGGCCGGGTTCGACCCGATCGCGGGCGTCGACGAGGCCGGCCGTGGTGCGTGCGCGGGCCCGCTGGTGGCGGCGGCAGCCATCCTGCGGGAGGGCCAGGGCGGCCAGATCCCCGGCCTGGCCGACTCCAAGCTGCTGACCGAGAAGGCGCGCGAGCGGTGTTACGAGCACGTCGTGCGCCGCGCCGTGGCCTGGTCGGTCGTGGTGATCCCGTCGGGGGAGTGCGACCGGCTCGGCATGCACGTCGCGAACGTCGAGGCGCTGCGCCGGGCACTCGCCCGCCTCGGCACGCCGCCGTCGTACGTGCTGACCGACGGCTTCCCCGTCGACGGGCTCGGCCTTCCCGGCCTGGCGATGTGGAAGGGCGACCGGGTCGCCGCGTGCATCTCGGCCGCATCGGTCGTCGCCAAGGTCACCCGGGACCGGATCATGACTGACCTGCACGACCGGTTCCCGGCGTACGACTTCGCGACCCACAAGGGCTACGTCACCCCGGAGCATCAGGCCGCCCTCCACGAGCACGGACCCTGCCCTCAACACCGGCAGCGGTTCGTCAACGTACGCCGGGCGAATGTCCCGTGCGCCCACGAGCTCGAGGGGGAGCTGGTCCAGTGAGCACCGAGGATCTCGAGCAGTACGAAGCAGAGATGGAGCTGCAGCTCTACCGCGAGTACCGCGACGTGGTCTCGATCTTCAAGTACGTCGTCGAGACCGACCGGCGCTTCTACCTGTGCAACGCGGTCGACCTCAAGGTGCGCACCGAAGGCACCGACGTGTACCTCGAGGTCACCATGTCCGACGCCTGGGTCTGGGACATGTACCGCCCGGCGCGGTTCGCCAAGAACGTCAAGGTGATGACGTTCAAGGACGTCAACATCGAGGAGTTCTCGCCGGCCGACTTCCCGTCCGCCAAGGGCGAGTTCCCGCGCTGAGATCGCGGCCGGCTAGCCGATCGTGGCTGCATGGTCGGGTACGAACTGCTGCGACTCGCGGGGCGGGCGCTCGTACCCCCTGGGCCGCGGCCGGTCCGGCAGGCTGAGCGTCGGGCGTTCGACCGGCTGGTACGACACCGAGCCGAGCAGGTGGGCGATCATGTTGAGCCGCGCGGCCCGCTTGTCGTCGCTCTCGACCACGTTCCAGCGTGCCTCGGGGATGTCGGTATGGACGAACATCTCGTCCTTCGCCCGGGAGTAGTCCTCCCAGCGGGTCAGCGACTCGAGGTCCATCGGCGACAGCTTCCACTGCCGCATCGGGTCGCCCATCCGTGACTCGAAACGGGACTGCTGCTCGGTGTCGCTGACCGAGAACCAGTACTTGAGCAGCGTGATCCCGTCCTCGATCAGGAGCCGCTCGAAGATCGGGCACTGGTGCAGGAACCGGTGGTACTCGTCGGCCGAGCAGAACCCCATCACCCGCTCGACGCCGGCCCGGTTGTACCAGGACCGGTCGAACAGGGTGATCTCACCGGCCGCGGGCAGATGCTCGACGTACCGCTGGAAGTACCACTGGGTCTTCTCCCGCTCCGTCGGCGCTGGCAGGGCCGCGATCCGCGCCACCCGCGGCGTGAGGTACTGCGTCACGCGCTTGATCGTGCCCCCCTTGCCGGCGGCGTCGCGGCCCTCGAAGACGATCACCACGCGGTGGCCGGTGTCGCGTACCCACTCTTGCATCGTGACGAGCTCGGCCTGCAGCCTCAGCAGTTCGGCCTCGTACGCCTTCTTGGGGACGCGTGCGGACTTCGACTTCTTCGCCATATCGGCAGGGTAGGCCGGGCCGGTTTCCGTGCACAGGGCTGCGCAGGCGGAGGTTATCCACAGCCGGCCGTCGCCCGCTGTCGGTCCGGCCGCCGAGCCGAGAGGCTTCTCGCGGAGGTGGTCTCGGTGGCTGGCAGGCAGCAAGGGCGCGCGCTCGGGCAGTACGGCGAGGACGTGGCGGCGCGTCATCTGGTCGCGGCGGGCATGGTGGTGCTCGACCGCAACTGGCGCTGTTCGTTCGGCGAGGTCGACCTGATCGCGCGAGACGGCGACACGCTGGTCATCTGCGAGGTCAAGACCCGCCGGGGGCTCGACTTCGGCAGCCCGCTGGAGGCGGTCACCTACCGCAAGCTGGCCCGGCTGCGGCGGTTGGCGGCCGAATGGGTACGTGAGAGCGGCATGCATCCCGACGCGATCCGCATCGACGTCGTCGGCGTCCTGGTGCGGCCGCGGGGCTCGGCCGTGGTCGAGCACCTGCGGGGGGTGGCGTGATGTCCCTCGCCAAGGCGTTGTCGGTCGCCCTGCAGGGCGTGCGTGGCCACCTCGTGGAGATCGAGGCCGACATCGGGCAGGGGTTGCCGAAGGTCACCCTGGTCGGGCTGCCGGACGCGTCGCTGGCCGAGGCCCGGGACCGCTGCCGGGCGGCGGTGGCCAACAGCGCGCTGCCGTGGCCCAACCGGCGGCTGACCATCGGGCTGTCGCCGGCCGAGCTGCCGAAGAAGGGAGCGCACTTCGACCTGGGCATCGCGCTCGCCGTGCTGGCCGCGGCCGGCGAGATCCCGCCACGCGCGGTGGCCGACGTCGTGGTACTCGGTGAGCTGGCGCTCGACGGTCGCCTGCGCGCGGTGCCCGGAGTGCTCCCGGCTGTCATCGCCGCGGTTGGTGAGGGCATCGACCGGGTGATCGTGCCGGAGCCCAACGCCGACGAGGCGAGGCTGGTCTCGGGTGTCGAGGTGGTGGGCGTGCGGTCACTGGCGCAGGTGGTCGCGTGGTTGTGCGGCGACCCGGTGCCGGACGCGCCCCCGGTCGCTCCACTGCCCCGTGAGTCCCGGCTCGTCGGCAGCAGGGTGGAGCGCACGATGGGGCTCGACCTGTCCGACGTGGTGGGTCAGCCGGAGGGCCGGCGGACGATCGAGGTCGCGGCCGCCGGTGGCCACCACCTCCTGCTCGACGGGCCACCCGGTGCCGGCAAGACGATGCTGGCCGAGCGGCTGCCGGGTCTGATGCCTGACCTCGACCCCGACGAGGCGCTCGAGGTCACCGCGGTGCATTCGATCGCCGGTGTCCTGCCGCCGGAGATCCCGTTGATCACCCGGCCGCCCTTCTTCGACCCGCACCACACGGCCTCAGCCCCGTCGATCGTCGGCGGTGGCAGCCGGGTGATCCGGCCGGGGTCGATGAGCCTCGCCCATCGCGGCGTGCTGTTCATGGACGAGGCACCGGAGTTCCACTCCGACGTGCTGGAGGCGCTGCGGCAGCCGCTGGAGAGCGGCGAGATCGTGATCGGCCGGGCCGAGAAGGGGTCGCGGTTCCCGGCCCAGTTCGTGCTGGTGCTCGCGGCCAACCCCTGCCCGTGCGGCGGGCTGGTCGGCAAGGGGTCCCGCTGCGAGTGTCCGC
>JBOHDE010000168.1:0-8888 GCA_050699035.1 Nocardioidaceae bacterium
ACCGGGCGGTGACCGTCGACGGTGAACTGCGGGATCTGGTGGTCCCGCATGACCTGCTCCATGTCGGGCCACACGGCGTACGTGCGTTCGGCCAGGATCCAGTCCCGCTCGTTCAGGATCTCGTACAGGATCGCGACGCCCTGGTTCGGCAGGCCGACCTCGTACGCGTCGGGGTACATCAGGGCCCAGCGCACGTCGGCCGAGTCCCAGTCCTTCACCGCGGAGTTGAGCTCGCCGCCGACGTACTGGATCGGCTTCTGCACGGTCGGGAGCAACGGCTCCAGGCGCGAGAACACAGACTCGACAGGCATGGGGTGGCGGCTCCGGATCTCGGGTGGGGACATACCAGGGTACGCCGGTCAGCCGACCCCGCCGAATCCCCCGGTGAGTGTGACGAGTTGGTTGCGACACGCCGGCGTGTCGCGCCAACTCGTCACACTCACCGGGGAGGGGGGTGGTCAGAAGCGGGAGCGCAGCACCCGGGACCGCACGACGCCGAGCCCGAGACCGAGCGGGCGGTCGGTGCGGAGGTGGATGTTGAGCAGCAACCCGACCGCCATCACCGAGGCGAACATCGACGTGCCGCCGTACGACACCAGCGGCAGCGGGACCCCAGTGACCGGCATGATGCCGAGGCACATGCCGATGTTCTGGAACGCCTGGAAGCCGAACCAGCACACGATCCCTGCCGCGGCGAGCCGGCCGAACATGTCGCCCGCCCTGAGCGCGATCCGCAGCCCACGCCACAGCAGCAGGACGTACAGGCCGATGATGGCGGCCGCGCCGACCAGTCCCAGCTCCTCCCCCGCCACGGTGTAGACGAAGTCGGTGTGCTGCTCGGGGACGAACCCGGCCTGGGTCTGGGTGCCGTCGAACAGCCCTTGACCGGTCAGGCCGCCGTTGCCGATCGCGATCCGGGCCTGGGTGGTGTTGTAGCCGGCGCCGCGCGGGTCGAGGCCGGGGTTGACGAACGCCCCGAAGCGGTCCAGCTGGTACGGCTTCAGTACGCCGAGCGCGACCGCCGCCAGCGCCGTGCCGACGGCACCCGCCACCAACAGCGCGAGCCAGCGCTTCGGCGCACCGGCGACCGCGACCACGCCGAACACCGTGGCACTCAGCACGAGCATGGTGCCGAGGTCGGGCTGCAGCATGATCAGCACCGCCGGCACCGCGGCGATCGACAGCATCGCGAGCACGTCGCGGTCACGCAGCGACTGGCCGATCTTGCGGCCCTCGAACCGCTCCGCGACCAGCAGCGCCATCGTGACGACCACGCCGAGCTTGGCCAGCTCGGCCGGCTGGATGCTCATGCCGCCTACGTCGATCCACGACAGCGAGCCGTTGATCTCCCGGCCCACCCCGGGGACCAGGACGAACCCCAGCCCCACGATCGCGAGCGCGTACACGACGGGGGTCCAGATCCGCACCCACCGGTGGTCGGTGGCCGCCACGACGATGCCGAGCACAGCCCCGATCCCGGCATTGATCAGGTGCCGCAGGCCGTAGGCGTAGGACGTGCCGTCGGTGAGGTCGACGCGGTGCAAGGTCGCCGACCACACCAGCAGCGTGCCGATGCCGACCAGCCCGGCGACGGCGAGGACGAGGAGCCAGTCGACCCGGCTCCAGACCGAGCGCCGCCGGGTCGGTGTCACCTGCGGTCGCCGGGCAGCTGGCCGAAGATCGGCGGCGAGCGTCATCGGGCGGCTGCCCAACTCGGTGCGCCGCGCGGGGCCTCGATCGACCCGTCCGGCAGGAAGCGCGGCAGCTTGGCCGGCGGCCTCGCCCCCGGCTGCGCCGCCTTGGCCGTGCGTACGTCGGTGCCCTTGACGCCGTACAGGGACTCCCAGATCTTGCGTACGGCCGGGCCGGACGTACCCGAGCCGGTGCCGCCCTGGCTGACCATCATCACCACGGCGTACTGGTTGGTGTAGGACGCGAGCCAGGACGTGCTCTGCTTGCCGTGCACCTCGGCGCTACCGGTCTTGGAACGGACCTTCACCTCGTCGAGCGGGAAGTCGAGGAACCGCCACGACGACGTCCCGGTGCGCGTCGTGCCCTTCAGCGCCTCGTCGATGTAGCGCAAGTCGGCCTTGGAGACCGGCAGCTTGGAGGCCTTCTGCGGCTTGATCCGCTTCACCAGGTCACCCTCGGGGGACACGATCGCCTTGCCCACCCGCGGCTTCCAGAGCGTGCCGCCGTTGCCGAGCGCGGCGTACGCGGTGGCGAGCTGCAGCGGGGTGACGATCGTGTCGCCCTGACCGATCGCGAAGTTGACAGCGTCGCCGGCGCGGAACTGGTAGCCCTCGACGCAGAACTCGCGGGCGAAGCGATGGATGAAGTCGTAGCCGTCCTCCTTGCCGAGCTTGCAGTAGTAGTCCTTGTTGGACTTCCAGTACTGCAGCTTCCAGCGCCGGTCGGCGATCCGGCCGGACGCCTCGCCGGAGACGTCGACGCCGGTCTCCTCACCGAAGCCGAACGCCTCGGCCATCCGGACCAGCGCGTCCTTCGACGTGACGTCCTTCGCATCCGCGCCGGCGCGCTGCCAGAAGTCGTAGCCGACCCGGTAGAAGAACGTGTTGCAGGACAGCTGCAGCGCCTGGGCGAAGCCGATCGGGCCGTACGCGCCGGACTCGTAGTTCTTGAAGTCCCGGTTGCCGACCCGGAACGACGACGAGCAGTTCAGCCGGGTGTCGGTGTCGTACCCGTTCGACAAGGCGCCGGCCGTCATGAACGGCTTGAACGTCGAGCCGGGAGCGAACTGCCCCTGCGTCGCGCGAGACAGCAACGGCGTCCCGGCTCCGGTCGAGTAGAGGCGGTCGAGCTCGCCGTCACCGATCCCGCCGACCCAGACGTCCGGGTCGTACGTCGGGAAGCTCGCCATCGCCACCACGCCACCGGTCTTGACGTCGAGCACGACGGCCGCTCCGGCGTCGGCGACGTACTTTCGGCCGGTCACCTCGTCGACGATCTTGCGGGTGTCGAGGATGGTCTTCCGCAACTGCCTCTCGACCACCGACTGCACCTTCGCGTCGATGTTGGTCACCAGGGTGTCGCCCGGCGACGGCACCTGGACGCCGACGGTGTCGAGCACCCGGCCGCGGCTGTCGACGGCCTTCTTCTCCACGCCGGGGACACCCCGCAGCCAGGTGTCGTAGCTGCGCTCGAGCCCGGCCCGGCCGACGACCGACACCGGGTTGAGGGACGTGTCCTTGTCCTCCTCCGCCTTCGCCAGCTCCTCCTCGGTGATCGGCGAGAGGTAGCCGAGCAGGTGCGCGGCGTTGACGCCCTCCGGCGTGGGGTAGGCGCGTACCTGCCACGGCTCGGCGGCGACGCCGGGGAAGTCCTCGGTCTGCTGCTGCACCGAGACCGCGACCTCGGGGTCGACGTCCTGGGCCACCGGCACCGGCTGGTAGGGCGAGCCGTTCCAACAGACCGGCGGCGGCTTGGCCCCGGCTTCCCCGCAGCGCTTCGTCCTGGCGACGATCGTCCAGTAGCGGATACCGGTCGTCTGCGCGACCCGGCGCAGGACCTCGGACCGCCTGTCGGTGGCCATCTTGTCGAGAGTCGTACGGTCGATCGTGATCACCCAGGACGTACGGCTCGCGACCAGCGTGCGACCGGCCGAGTCGACGATCAGGCCGCGTTCGGGCGGCGTGATCACCTCACGGACCGCGTTGTCGGCGGCCTGCGCCCGGTACGAGTCGCCGGCCACGACCTGGATGTACCAGAGCCGGGCGAACAGCGTGACGAACAGCGACAACACCAGCACCCGGACGACGAGCAGGCGGAGCCGGCGATGGTCGGTCATGTCCGACCCGCCGCGAACCCGGGAGTGCCGAACCGGGCGGCGACCGGCTCGAGCCGCCGCATCACCGCGAGCACCACGGGTACAACGAACGGCGTGAGGATCAGGTCGTACACGACGGCGAGCGGCACGACCGCCGCCACGCCCGCGACGGTGACTCCGGGGTCGTCGAGCACCAGCCCGGACAGCGCGAACAGCGAGGTGCCGACGAACGAGCCGGCCGCGACGACGGCCACCGTCGCCCCGGTCGACCACGGCGCGTCCCGCCGGGCCAGTCCCGCCAGGTAGGCGACGACGACGAACGCCAGCGCCCAGCGACCGGCGGTGTGGTCGGCCGGCGGGGCGAGGTCCAGCATCAGGCCGGCCAGGAAACCGACCACCGCGGCGTACTCGGGGCCGCGCGACAACGCCAGCGAGATCACCACGAGCAGGACCAGGTCGGGGACCACCCCCGCGATCGCGAGGGACGGGAACAGGCCGAGCTGCAGGGTCAGGGCGACCACGACCATCGCGGCCACGGCGGTGGCTCGGAACGACGTCATCGGCCCGCACCCGCCGCCCGGTCGACGACGCCCCGCGCGCCGCGGCCTTCGGTGCCGACGACCACGCCGACCAGGTCGAGCGCGGAGAAGTCGACGAACGGCTCCACCACCGCGGTCTTGGACAGCTGGCGCGGGCTGCTGCGGACCTGGGTGACCGTGCCGATCGGCACGCCCGCGACGTACGGGGCGTCGTCGCGGGACCCCCAGGTGACGACGGTGTCGCCCTTGCCGGGCTCACGCACGTCGTCGACCAGCTCGAGGGACAGCCGGCCGTCGTAGCCGATATCGCCGTCTCCGTTGAGAAAACCAAGCTCCGAGCTGCTGCCGAGCCGCCCGCCCACCACCGACTTGGCGTCGATGATCAAGAGCACGGTCGCGGTGGTCCGGGTGGCACCGATGACCCGGCCGACCAGGCCGTCGCCGTTGAGGACCGTCATGTCGGGCAGGACGCCGTCTCGTCGGCCGGCGTCGATCATGACCGTACGCGAGAAGGCCTGCGCTGCTCCCATCATCACGACGCGGGCCGGCACGACCGACGTGCCGGTGTCTTGGGTGACGCCGAGCAGCTGGTCGAGCTCGCCGGCCCGCTGTCGGGCGTGGGCGCTGGTACGGAGCTCGGCCCGCAGCGCGGCGTTCTGCTTCTCGAGCCGGGCGTTGTCGTGCTCGAGGGCGTCGACGCTGCCGAAGTACCCGGGCAGGTCGACGACCGGCCGGACGACCGCCGAGACGCCGCTCTCCAGCGGTCCGAAGACCGCACCGGCGCCGGCCCGCAGCGGGTCGACGGGCGAGTCGCCGGACGGTCGGGCGTCGAGGGTGATGACGGTCAGCGCGGCCAGCACCAGCACCCCGAACACCGTGCGTGCGCGCCGGTTCGAGGGCCGCCGAGGCTCGGATGGCATCGCGTCACCTGCGCGGTTCGGAGACGAGGACCTGCTGCAGCGCCTCGAACTCCTCGACGCACTTGCCGGCCCCGAAGGCGACCGAGTCGAGCGGGTCGGGCGCGACGTGGACGGGCATGCCGGTCTCGTGCCGCAGCCGCTCGTCGAGACCACGGAGCAGCGCACCGCCGCCGGTGATCACGAGACCGCGGTCCATGATGTCGCCGGCCAGCTCGGGGGGCGTCTTGTCGAGGGTGGTGCGGACGCTGTCGATGACCGCGTGCAGCGGCTCCTCGATCGCCTGGCGTACCTCGGTCGAGGAGATCGTCACGGTCTTCGGCAGGCCGGAGATCAGGTCGCGGCCGCGGATCTCGGCCTCCGGCTCGTCGGGCAGCGGGAACGCCGAACCCAGCGCGACCTTGATCTGCTCGGCGGTCCGCTCCCCCAGCATCAGGGAGTACTCCTTCTTCATCCACGAGATGATCGACTGGTCGAGGTCGTCGCCCGCGGTCCGGATCGACTGGCTGGTCACGATGCCGCCGAGCGAGATGACGGCGACCTCCGTCGTACCCCCGCCGATGTCGACGATCATGTTGCCGGTGGGCTCGTGGACCGGCAGCCCGGCACCGATCGCCGCGGCCATCGGCTCCTCGATGATGTAGACGCGCCGCGCGCCGGCCTGGTAGCCGGCCTCCTTGACCGCCCGCTGCTCCACCGCGGTGATGCCCGACGGCACGCACACGACCAGCCGCGGCTTGACGAAGAACTGGCGCCGGTGCACCCGCTGGATGAACAGCCGGAGCATCTGCTCGGTGGTCTCGAAGTCGGCGATCACGCCGTCCTTCAGCGGACGGACCGCGGTGATCGTGTCGGGCGTCCGGCCGATCATCTGCTTGGCCTCGGAGCCGACGGCGAGGATCTCGCGGGTATGGGAGTTCAGCGCGACCACGGAGGGCTCGTTGAGCAGGATGCCGCGGCCCCGGACGTACACCAGCGTGTTGGCGGTGCCGAGGTCGACCGCCATGTCCCGACCGAGAAAACTGTTCGCCATCGACTGTCGACTCCCTGTGCCCACGGCTGCAGTGCTCAGGTTAGGTCGACGCCGACCGTGATCCCGGGAGGACACGCATGCCCCACCGGCCTCATCCACCCCGCCCGGCCCCGTCACCCCCCGTACCAATCGGGAATTGGAACAACGCCGCCCAGTGGGCGGGTTCTGGTCAGTCCAGGTCGGGGAACCAGAGGGCGATCTCGCGCTCCGCGGACTCTGGCGAGTCGGAGCCGTGCACGAGGTTCTCGCGGTTCGACAGCGACAAGTCGCCGCGGATCGTGCCGGGGGCGGCCTTGCGTCCGTCGGTCGCGCCGTTGACCGCCCGCACCACCTCGACCGCCTCGTCACCCTCGAGTACGGCGGCGACGAGCGGCCCGCTGGTCACGAACTCCCGCAACGGCGGGTAGAAGTCGCGCTCCACATGCTCGGCGTAATGCCGGTCCGCCTGCGCCGCGTCGATGCTGCGCAGGTCCATCGCCACCAGCGTGAGACCCTTCGCCTCGAACCGGCCGAGGACCTCGCCGATCAGGCCCCGGCGGACGGTGTCGGGCTTGAGCAGGACGAGCGTGCGCTGAGACATGGCCCGCACTGTAGCGGCCCGGTGCGCGGGTCACTCACCGCGCGCCGCCTTGGCCGCGTCGACCCGGCGGCCGAGCACAACCGCAGCCACCCACAGCGCCCCGAAGATCACCCCGAGGACGAACATCACCGGCACGACGAAGCCGAGCGCAAACGCCGCGACCTGCACCAGGGACCCGGTCACGATCCCGGTCCGCGACCCCAGCAGGCCACAGGTCGCGATCGCCACCGCAGCCAGGCCGAGACACACGGGTACGGCCGTCGTCCACGCGACGTCGTACAGCGTGATCATCGGAATCGTCACCAGCATCAGCACCACCGACTCGAGCGCGAGCACGCTGGAGGCCATCACCCGCATGTCAGCGCCCCGGCCGCTGCAGCATCGAGCGTGCCTCGCCCGCCGTGACCACTGACCCGGTGATGAGCACACCGCCGGACCCGATCGCCTCACCGAGCCGCCCGCCCTCCTCGGCCAGCCCGATCGCCCGCTCGATCGCGTCGTCGAGCCGGGGCATCACCTCGACCCGTTCGTCGCCGAACACCCCCCGGGCGAGCTCGGCGAGAGACTCGGCCGGCATCGCGCGGGCGGTGGAGTTCTGCGTGCACACGACGGCGGAGAGCACCGGCTCGAAGGCCTCGAGTACGCCCTCGACGTCCTTGTCGCCCATCATGCCGAGCACGCCGACCAGCGGGCTCAGCGCGAACGACTCCTGCACCGCCTCCGCCGTCGCCCGCGCGCCATGGGGGTTGTGGGCCGAGTCGACGAGGACGGTCGGGCTGCGGCGTACGACCTCGAGCCGGGCCGGGGAGTCCGACTGCCCGAACGCGTCGCGCACGACCTCGATGTCCATCGCCTCGCCGCCCGCGAACGCCTCGACGGCAGCGACCGCGACCGCGGCGTTGTGCGCCTGGTGGGCGCCGTGCAGCGGCAGGAAGATCTCGTCGTACTGCCCGGCCAGACCCTTGAGGCTGACCTGTTGCCCGCCGACGGCGACATGGCGCTCGGCGACTCCGAACTCCAGCCCCTCGCGGGCGACTGTCGCCTCGACCTCGACGATCCTCCGCAGCAGCACCTCGGCGACCTCGACCGGCTGCTGCGCGAGTACGGCGAACGTGCCCGGCTTGATGATCCCCGCCTTCTCCGCGGCGATCTCCTCCTCGGTCCCCCCGAGCAGGTGCGCGTGGTCGACGCCGACCGGGAGCACGACGGCCACCTGCGCGTCGGCGACATTGGTCGCGTCCCAGGTCCCGCCGAGGCCGACCTCGAGCACGATGACGTCGACCGGGGCGTCGGCGAACGCCGCGAACGCCATCGCGGTGATCAGTTCGAAGAACGACACCGGATGCTGCGCCGTGCGCTCGACCACCTCGGCGTACGGCGCCACCTCGCCGAACACCTCGACGAAGCGGTCCTCGGTCAGTGGCTCACCGTCGATGCAGATTCGCTCTCGCATCGACTCCACGTGCGGGCTGGTGAACCGCCCGGTGCGCAGCCCGCGGGTCCGCAGCAGGGCGTCGACCATCCGGGCCGTCGACGTCTTCCCGTTCGTGCCGGTCAGGTGGATGACGGGGGCCGCATGCTGGGGGTCGCCGAGCAGCGTGCACAGCGCCCGGATCCGGTCGAGGGTCGGCGTCATGCGGGTCTCGGGCCAGCGGGTGAGCATCGCGGCCTCGACGGCGGCATACGCCTCAGGGGAAGTGTCAGACATCGTGCGGAAGTATCTCATTGCGAGCGAGCCAGCCGACCCCCGTAGGATTCCGAGCCATGAGCGACGCCGACGACCCCGCCTCCACCCCGGAGCCGCAGGTCCCCAAGACGCGGGTCCCGGAGACGCAGGCCCCGGAGCCGCCGGCCGCCGACCCGCCCGCACCCGAAGCACCCGCCGACGAGCCACCCGCCGATGAGCCACCCGCCGACCAGGCACCCGCCGACCAGGCACCCGCCGACCAGGCACCCGCCGACCAGGCACCCGCCGACCAGGCACCCGCCGACCAGGCACCCGCCGACCAGGCACCCGCCGCGCAGGCCCCCG
>JBOHDE010000169.1:0-3202 GCA_050699035.1 Nocardioidaceae bacterium
TCGGAAGGGCTGTCCGCGCAGGGGGCGGCCGAGGTGCGCCGGATCAAGGCCCGGGTCGACGCCGAGCGACTGCCGCGCGGGGCCGACCCGGCGACACACACCAAGCTGGGCCGCGGTGGGCTGGCCGACATCGAGTGGACCGTGCAGCTGCTGCAGATGCAGCACGCCGGACGGGTGCCCGGTCTGCGTACCACCAGCACGCTGCAGGCGCTGCGGGCGGCGGCGGCCGAGGGTCTGGTCGACCACGACGACGCCGCGGAGCTGGCCGAGTCGTGGCGGCTGGTCAGCCGGGTGCGTAACGCGATGACACTGGTGCGGAACAAGTCCTCCGACTCGCTGCCACGGGAGCTGCGGGACCGGGCCGGGGTGGCGTTCGTGTGTGGGTACGGCGCGGAGGGTGCCGAGCACCTGGTCGACGAGTACCTCCGGGTGACCCGGCGGGCCCGCTCCGTCGTGGACCGCATCTTCTGGGACTGACCCGAGTTTTTCGTCACGGGGCGCCCCGTGACGAACGTATCGTCACGGGGGCGCCCAAGACGAAAACTCGGGCGGTCAGGGGGTCGGGCGCGGGGCGAGGGAGAGCTGCTGCACCCGCAGGTAGCCGGTGCGGAAGCCGGCCTCGCAGTAGGCCAGGTAGAACTCCCACATCCGGCGGAACGTCCCGTCGAAACCGAGGTCGCGGACCTGCGGCCAGCCGTCGACGAAGCGCGCTCGCCACTGTCGCAGCGTCTCCGCGTAGTGCAAGCCGAGCTCACGCTGCTCCGCGACCTGCAGCCGGGTGTGCTGGGCGAGGTTGGCGTCGATCGCCCGCAGCGACGGGATCAGCCCACCCGGGAAGATGTACTTGTGGACCCAGCCGTAGGTCCGCCGCGTCACCAGCATCCGGTCGTGGTCCATCGTGATCGCCTGCAGCCCGACCCGGCCACCGGGCGCGAGCAGCCGGTCGAGGGTCGCGAAGTACGTCGGCCAGAACTCCTCGCCGACGGCCTCGATCATCTCGACGCTGACCACCGCGTCGTACTCACCCTCCACCTCGCGGTAGTCCTGCAGCCGGACCTCGATCCGGTCGTCGAGCCTGGCCTCGGCGATCCGCCGGCGGGCCAGCTCGCGCTGCTGCCGGGAGATGGTGATCGTCGTGACGTACGCGCCACGCTCGGCGGCCCGGATCGCCAGCGCACCCCAGCCGGTGCCGATCTCAAGCAGCCGGGTGCCGGCGCCAACCCGGGCATAGTCGAGGATCCCGTCGATCTTGCGCAGCTGGGCGGCCTCGAGGTCACGGTCGTCGTCGCCGTCGAGGCGGTCGGGGAACCAGGCCGAGGAGTACGACATGGTCGGGTCGAGGAACGTCGCGAACAGGTCGTTCGACAGGTCGTAGTGCCGGTGGATGTTGTCCCGTGCGCCGGCGACCGTGTTGGCCTCGTTCGCCGGCAGCCGCTTGTCGACGAGGCTGCGCAAATGCTGCAGCGGCTTCGGTACCAGCCCGGTCAGCCGCGCCGCGAACGGCGTCAGCAGGTCGGCCAGGTCGGTGCCGGGTCCGGCCGACCAGTCGCCGGCCATGTAGCCCTCGCCGAAACCGGTCAACTGGTGCGCGCCGACCCGTCCGAAGACGTCGCCGGGCCGGTGCAGCACCATCTCCGGCGCATCGGCACCCCCGCCACCGAGCCGCTCGCCGCCGGGCAGCGTCACCCGCACCGGCAACCGCCGGATCGCGCGGCGGAAGAACGACCGGGCGATCGCCGCGGCGGCGGTCGGCCGTGGCCGCTCGGCCACGTCCGGCCAGATCGCCGGGTCGACCGGCTCATTCGACGGGTCGGGTGCGACACCCTGTTCCCCTGCGGTGGTCGTCATCGAACGCCCTCCTGATGCTCAGGTCGCGGACGGGGTACGACGGGTGGCGAACCCACCACCGGAGCCCATTCAACCGGATCATCGCCCCGGCCCGAAGCCCTACCGCGGCGCGCGCGCCCGTGAGCGGGCGATGCTGACCACGGCGCCGAGCCGCCCGCGCGACCGGCTCCAGCGGGGGAGCGGGGCCGCGGGACGGTCTGCGTCAGGCGCCAGCGCCAGCGCCAGCTCCGGGTCGACGGTGACACCGAAGCAGCTCGCCACGAACCGGCGGACCAGCTCGTCCCAGTCGCCGTGCCGGTGCAGCAGCGCGTGGGTGTCGCCGGCCACCGCGAACTCCGCTACCTCGGTGCCCTGCCGCCGTAGCCGCTGCACGAACAGTCCGGTCGCCCGCGGGCTGGTCATCTGGTCCTCGTCACCGTGCGCGGTGACGACCAGCCGACCGCCGAGGTCGGGCACCGGCTCACCCTCGGGCAGCCAAGGTGCGAGCCCGAGTACGCCGACCACGCGTGGGCGGTCTCCACAACGCATCGCGGCCCGACCACCCATCGAGTGGCCGATGAGGGCGACGCGCCGGATCCGCGCCGGCAGGCCGTCGAGCACCTGCCGCAGGTCTGACATCGCGTCCGCGTCGACGCCGTTCCAGCCGCGGTAGCGGTAGCGGATCAGCCCGATGGACGCCTCAGGTGCGGCCCGGTGCGCGGCCGCGGCGAACGGCCACATCCGCAGCAGCGACGGCCTTCGGTCGTGCGGGTCCTCGCGCGAGTGCTCCTGGCCGCCGTGCGCGAGGACCACCAGGTCGGTCGCACCGGCCTGGTCGTTGATGAGGTCGAGTCGGGGGCGAGACATCGAGCCGCAGCCTACGGGGAACATCTGACGCCGTGACCTGGTTGAATCCGTGAGGACCCCGATAGCGACGCGAGGAGCATGTGCATGGCCACCATCACCGCCACGGCGGAGAACTTCGAGCAGACCGTCACCGGCAAGGGCATCGTGCTGGTCGACTTCTGGGCGGAGTGGTGCGGTCCGTGCCGCATGTTCGGCCCGATCTTCGAGGCCGCGTCGGAGCAGCACGACGACATCGCGTTCGCCAAGGTCGACACCGAGGCGGAGCAGAGCATCGCCGGCGAGGCGCAGATCACGTCGATCCCGACGCTGATGGCGTTCCGCGACGGGATCCTGGTGTTCCGTCAGGCCGGGGCGCTGCCCGCACCGGCGCTGGAGCAGCTGATCGTCGCGCTCCGCGAGCTCGACATGGACGACGTACGCGCCAAGGTCGCCGAGTCCGAGGCCGGCCGCTGAGCCACGGCGCCGCCGCAGGTCGAAAATTGCCCAATTGGGCAAAGTTCCACCTCGA
>JBOHDE010000169.1:3302-8883 GCA_050699035.1 Nocardioidaceae bacterium
TTGCCCAATTGGGCAAAGTTCCACCTCGACCCACGGCATCTGCCCCGGTCGTTGACGTGTGTCGTTGACGGTGGGGCCGGGCACACCTAGCGTTCGCACTGTTACCGACAGTCGACCGCTGGACGGGGAGGGCGCCGTGATGGGGAAAACTCGCAGCCGGAGATCGGCCCATTGGGTGGGGTTGGTCGTGCTGGCGGTGCTCGCCGCCGGGTTGACCGCGGCGCCCGCGCAAGGTGACGAGCCGCGCAACATCGCGTACACCGGCTTCTCCAGCCCGGACCAGCTCGCCGCCGGTGAGCACGACGGCACCCGCGCGACGCACGGCGACCTGCGGTTCGCCCGTTCGGTCGGCACCCGTGACTACGACGACCCGTTCGACGACGCGGGCGCGCGCAGCTATGACTACGCGCGCTGGACGTCGCCGACCACGGAGCCCGGGTTCGCGCTGAGCGAACTGGTCGCCTCCTGGACGGCCCGGACGCCGGGCGACACGTGGGTCGAGATCGAGATGCGCGGCACGACGACGCAGGGCAGCACCAGCAAGTGGTACGTGCTGGGCCGCTGGGCCGAGGACGACACGTACCTCCACCGCACCTCTGCCGGCAGCCAGCGCGACGCAGACGGCCGGGTCGCGATCGACACGTTCGTCGCGGCCGACGACCACGAGATGGACAGCTACCAGCTCCGGGTGACGCTGCTGCGGGCCAGTGGCAGCCAGCTGTCGCCGACGGTCCACTCGGTCGGCGCGATGGCGTCGCACCTGCCGGACACCGCGGCGGCCACCGAGGCGAGCCCGCTCGGCGGTGCGGAGGGCATCGTGCTCGACGTACCGACGTACTCCCAGGAGACGCACATCGGCCACTACCCGCAGTGGGACGACGGCGGCGAGGCGTGGTGCAGCCCCACGTCGACCGCGATGGTCCTGCGCTACTGGCAGTCCGGGCCGCGGCCGGATGACTACGCCTGGGTGGACCCGGACAACGACCCGTGGGTGGACCACGCGGCGCGGCACACGTTCGACTACGCCTACGACGGCGCCGGCAACTGGCCGTACAACACCGCCTATGCCGGCCGCTACCGGATGAACGCGTTCGTCACCCGGCTACGGTCGCTCACCGAGGCCGAGCAGTTCATCAAGGCCGGGATCCCGCTGGTCGTGTCGATGTCGTTCGAGGCGGACGAGCTGGACGGCGCCGGCTACGGCACCAACGGCCACCTGATGGTGATCCGTGGGTTCGACGCCGAGGGCAACGTCGTCGCCAACGACCCGGCGTCGCACCTGATCCCGGACAACGACGAGGTCGAGGTGACCTACGACCGGCTGCAGTTCGAGAACGCCTGGCTGCCGCACAGCGGAGGGATCGCGTACGTCATCGCACCCAACGGCAAGCGGTTGCCGGAGGCGCCGGACCAGGCGAACTGGTGACGTTCAGAGCGTCCAGGTCTCGGTGACGTCGAGGTTGTAGAACGTCGGCGGGCCGTCGCACAGCTCGGCCAGCCGGGCCGCGAACTTCTGCGTCTCCGGGTGGTCGGAGTTCTGCATCGCCGACTCGTAGGAGTCGAACTCGATGATGCTGAGGAAGTAGCCGGGGCGGTCGCGGTCAGTGGTGATCGTCGCCCTACGTACCGTGGAACCCTCGTTCGGTGCGGCCTGCATCTCCTCGCCCAGCGCCCTGACCTCGTCCATCCGCGACGTCTTCGCCTCGACGATCTGTACGAAACCAGCCATGGTGATCCTCCTGGAGTGCACGGTTGTGTCGGTGAGACCATGCGCCGGTTCTGGCCACTCCGCAAGACCTCGCGGGTTCAGCCGAGCCGCTCCCCGATGGACAGGATGTTGCCGTCGGGATCCTTGAAGTAGGCGACCTTGCCGTCCGGAAAGGCGGCGATGCCCTTGGCGTCGGTCACGACCGGCGGCTGGTCGTACTGCTCGAACGCCACGCCCTTCGCCGTGAGCGCGTCGACGACCCGCTCCACGTCGTCCACCTCCCAGCCGAGCTGCGTAGCGGTCGACCAGCCGACGTTCTGCGGTGACGGAAAGACGTGGACGGTCGTGTCGCCGCCGCACGTGTAAGTCCGGCCGCCGTCGGACGAGTCCGTGCCGCCCGACAGGCCGAGCCGGCCCTCGTAGAACTCCTTGGCGCGGTGCATGTCGGAGACCGCGATCGCCGCCCCCACCCGGTACTGGCTCAGCATCGTCGACCCCTCTCCTCGTCGTCGATCTGGTCGCCCGCCACGCTACTCGTGGTTCGCGGGTACGTCTGGGATGAAATGAACCCAGGCCGACCGAATACTCGCCCCGACTTGCCCGGTCCGACCCAGGCTCCGCACCAAGTGAACGAAATGGTTGTCAGCTGTCGCTGATCGCAGCACTATCGTTCACTTCGTGGCCCACCGCCCAGGGCGAACGCCACCGCCCCTCGCACTGAGGTTGCGCGTATGTCGGGCACTTCGCACGTGCATTCTGCGGATAGGTGTCGGGCAGATCATGTGCGACGTGCGGACCGGTGTGGATCGGCGACTTCACCCCTCGAACCGCTACTTTCGGCCCCGATTCCGGGCTCAGAATGTCGGTTCGGGGGGTGACGTTGTGGCCGGCGGGCACGGACAAACATTTCCCCGGATACGGGTTCGGCGCCAGCCCCCCGAGCACTCGTGACGATTTCAGCGTGGTGAAGGGGACCGTGCGTCGATGCGTCCTCACGACTCCAGGGCGGCGAGCAGGGCCTTCATCCAGGGACCCAGGTCGGCGGGGGTCCGAGCGGAGATGAGGTTGCCGTCGACGACGGCCGCTTCGTCGACCCAGTCCACCCCGGCGTTGACCATGTCGTCGCGGATCGCGCCGACGCTGGTCGCCCGGCGGCCCTTGAGGATCTGGGCCGAGATCGGCACCCAGCCGGCATGACAGATGAAGGCGATCGGCTTCTGCGCCGTATCGAAGGCGCGCACCAACGCGAGCACGGTCTCGGACCGGCGCAGCTTGTCCGGGGCGAACCCGCCGGGGATGACCAGGCTGTCGAAGTCGTCGGCCGAGACGTCGTCGACCGTCGTGTCGACAGCCACCGGGTAGCCGTTCTTGCCGGTCACGCGCTGGTCGTCGAGCCCGGCGACGGTCACGGACACGCCTTCTTCGCCGAGACGGTAGAGCGGGTACAGCAGCTCCATGTCCTCGAACAGGTCGGCGGCGAGAATGAGGACCTTGCGATCAGAGAGAGTCACCCCACCACGCTACCCGGCGCGGGCTCACTCCGAGCGTCGCGCGTCAGGGCTGGTCCTTGGTGAGGTGCAGCAGCCAGCCCTGGTCGGTGCGGATGAGGGCGTAGCGGCGGCTGTGGTTCACGCCGTGCAGGGTGAACAGCAGCCGGCGGTCGGAGCGGTCATGCACCTCCCACGTGCCGTGGTCCGCGATGGACTTGTCTGCGTCCTCGTAGGCCAGGTGCTCGAGGTCATGGTCGGCGACGGCGATCGCGAGGCGGTTGTCGTCGGCGTCGTCGGGCAGGCCACGAGGCACGGCCCACGAGCGCAGGACGCCGCCCTCCTCGAGCCGTAGGTCGAAGTGCGGGCGCGGTTTGCGATGCTCGTGCAGGACAAACCGCGGTGCCGCGGCGGCAGACGAGTCCATCCGGCCACCGTGCCACATCCGTACGACAAGAAGCCGGGTCTCACCCGGCCGTGACAACCCGGTAGAAACGCTGGCCGACCTGCGAACTCCGTCGCCGCAGCGGTGTGCGCATGTCCGCAGAGGAACGCCCCGATCTGGGGATGCTTGTCGACGACGGCGGCAAGGCGGTCCTCGCCGCGCTGCCTGATCTCGTCGACGTAGGGCAGCTGCAGCATGACCGGCGCGTGGTGGAAGCAGACGACGGCCGGCGTGTCCGGCCCGGCCCGGGTCAGCTCCCGGTCCATCCATTCGAGGGTCTCGTCGGCGACGTACCCGCCGTCCTCGCCGGGGATGGTCGAGTCGCACATCAGGAACAGGGCGTTGCCGACGAGGTGTGCGCGGTTGATCGGCGCGTCGTCGGGTGCCACCCGGAGAAACGCCTGCCGGTACGTACGGCGGTCGTCGTGGTTGCCCGGGCAGGCGAGCACGGGGTGCCGCGCACACAGCAGGCTCCGCGCCGTCTCGTACTCGGCCTCACTCCCGTGGTCGGCGATGTCTCCGGTGAGGAGTACGGCATCGAGGTGACCCGGCAAGGCGTCGAGGTACTGCATGACGCGGCGGGTGCGCTCCTGGCTCCGCTGGCCGGCGTCGACGTGGGTGTCGCTGACATGAGCAACGACGATCACGCGGCCTCCCCGGCTCGACTTCCGATGCCGGGACGGTACCTCGGCGTGTCGACAGCCGGGCAGCCCGATCGTGTGGAGGGCGAGGCGTACGAGGTCGTCGAAAGTGGCTGAGCGTACGTGCGGCTCTAGGCTGACGATCGTGGCTGCGAAGTGGACGGACGCGGACGTCGAACGGGTGCGTGATCGGCTGGTGGAGCTGGTCGCCGGGCTCCCTGGTGTGGTCACTGAGGACTCGTTCGGGCACACCGGATTCCTGTTGCAGCGCAGGCGAATCGCGTGGCTGTTCATCGATCATCATGGGGACGGTCGGCTCGCGCTGTGTGTGAAGGCGCCACGCGGCGAGGTGGAGACGCTGGTCGCCGCCGACCCGAGCCGCTACTTCGTCCCGGCGTATGTCAGCGGGTGGGTCGGTGTCGAGCTGTACCGGGTCAGCCCGGACTGGGCGGAGGTCGGCGCGCTGCTGGAGCAGGCCTGGCGGATGCGCGCGGACCAACGTGCCCTCGCCGCCTACGACGCCGAACACCCCTGACTGCGCGGTCCCATCGGTGAGAGGTCGAGGCTCCGGGCATAATCGCTACGTGACCGCGGCAGCGACAGCACCGACAGTTGCCGATCTCCGCTGGGGCCGAGTCTTGGTCCTGCTCGCGGTCGCCGCGACGCTTCCTCTGGTGGTCTGGCTTCTCCTCCACTCTGCCGACTTCGGCGTTTTCTCCCTTGCCTTTCTCGTGACTGCTCTTTGCCCACTGTTGGCCCGACGCGAGTCAACGTTCCGGTTGACCTGTTGGCTTGCGGCCGCGCTCATGCTGATCCAGTCCATCGTCTTCTGGTTCACCGGGGAGATCTTCCTGCTGTTCTCGGCAGGCATCGTGTTCGTGGCGCCTTGGGCGATGGCGAACGGCGCCCGGCGTACACCTGGACCCTGGATCTGGCTGGCGGTTGCTGTCTGCCTGTCGGTGGCCGTGATGACCGTCGGTTCCGTCATCTGGCCAGGCGCTCGCTGATCGCCCCGATGGCGGCCGACAGCTCCCCGGCCGCGATGGGCATGGTGGCGAGCATCGTCCATCCGCCGGTCTGCGTGTTGTGGCCGAAGAACGTCAGCAGGTTCGAGGTCAGCAGCAGGGGCGCGCCGATGAGTCCGATCAGCGTCGCCCGACCATCGAGCCTCGGTGTGGTGACCGAGTGCCGGTGGGCGGACCCGCGTGCATTCTGCGGACACGTGTCGGCAAAACACGTGCGGCGGGCCGTTGAACTCTGCGCCGGTTCATTCGAAATAGAGCTCTCCTGCTGCCCGTGC
>JBOHDE010000170.1:0-8882 GCA_050699035.1 Nocardioidaceae bacterium
GCGTTCGTCCTCACCACCGTCGGCACACCACTGGTCCTGGTAACCGCGGGCATCCCGCTGCTCCTGGTGGCGGTCCCGCTCACCCAGGGCATGGCCAACGCGCACCGGGGGATCGCTGGTCGGGTCCTCGGTACGCCGGTGCCGCGGCCCTACCGGTCGACCGAGCCCGGCCTGCGGCGCATCATCGGGTGGGCCACCGATCCAGCGCGCTGGCGTGACTACGTCTGGACGGCGGTCTCGGCCACGGCCGGGTTCGTGATGTCCGTACTCGCGGTGTCGCTGCTGCTGTCCACGGTGTTCTACCTGATCTATCCGTTCCTGTGGTGGGTCACACCGGCCGGTGTCTTCGACCTGGCGTTCGGTTTCATCCCGCTGGACACGCTGTCCGAGTCGTTCGGGATGTGGGTCGTGGCCGTCGTGTTCGCGCTGCTGTGGTGGTGGGTCACGCCGGCCCTCGTCCGGGCCAAGGCTCGGATCGACCGTGCTCTGCTCGGTCGCGCCCGGACCGAGGAGCTCGCGGAGCGGGTGCAGCAGGTGACCGAGTCGCGGGCCGAGTCGGTCGACTTCTCCGCCGCCGAGCTCCGCCGGATCGAGCGCGACCTGCATGACGGCGCGCAGGCCCGGCTGGTCGCCCTCGGGATGAGTCTCGGGATGGCCGACGACCTGCTCGCCGTCGACCCGGACGCGGCGCGCAGGCTGCTGGTCGAGGCCAGGTCCACGACCACGGCCGCACTCAGCGACCTGCGCTCTGTCGTACGCGGGATCCACCCGCCGGTGCTGGCCGACCGCGGCCTGGCCGGTGCGGTCGAGGCGCTCGCGATCTCGCTCCCGATACCGGTGACGATCACCGTGGACCTGGACGGCCGGGCGCCAGCGCCGATCGAGTCGGCGGCCTACTTCGCGGTCGCGGAGTGCCTGGCCAACGCCGGCAAGCACAGTGCGGCCACCCAGGTGTGGGTGTCGATCGGCCACCACGACGGCCGCTTGCGGCTCGTCGTCGACGACGACGGGATCGGCGGCGCGGCGATGGACAAGGGCAGCGGGCTGGCGGGGGTCGCACGACGGCTCGCGGTCTTTGACGGCACGATGGACCTGTCGAGCCCCGTCGGAGGGCCGACTTCTGTGTCCATGGAGGTGCCGTGCGAGTTGTCATCGCCGAAGACCTCGCCCTCCTCCGGGACGGGCTGACCCGGCTGCTCGAGGCGAACGGGTTCACGGTCGTCGCGGCGGTCGACAACGCCCCCGAGCTGCAGCGCGCGTTGCGTGAGCTCGAGCTCGACGTCGCCGTTGTCGACGTACGACTCCCGCCGTCGTTCACCGACGAGGGTCTGCGCTGCACCATCGAGGCTCGCGCCGAACGACCCGCGTTGCCGGTCCTGGTGCTCTCGCAGTACGTCGAGCAGCTGTACGCGCGTGAGCTACTGTCCGACGGCGCCGGGGCGGTGGGCTACCTGCTGAAGGACCGGGTCACCGACGTGGCGCAGTTCGTCGATGCCGTGCGCCGGGTGGCAGACGGCGGCACCGTGCTCGACCCGGAGGTCGTCTCGACCCTGCTCGCCCGCCGGCAGTCCGACGAGCCGGTGGCCCGGCTGAGCCCGCGCGAACGCGAGGTGCTCACGCTGATGGCGGAGGGGCGGTCCAACGCGGCGATCGCCGGGCGGCTGTTCGTGACCGAGAAGGCGGTCAGCAAGCACTCCAACAGCATCTTCACCAAGCTCGACCTGCCGGTCCACGACGACGACAACCGGCGGGTCCTCGCCGTCCTCGCCTACCTCGGCGTCTAACGAACCCGCTGAGTGTGACGAGTTGGTTGCGACACGCCGGCGTGTCGCGCCAACTCGTCACACTCACCGGACTCACCGGGGGGTTACGGGGTCGGTTGCAGGTCGGCCAGGTCGAAGGCGGCGGCCATCGCGGCGTATCCGGCGTCGCTGGGGTGGAGGTGGTCCCCGCTGTCGAACCGCGGCAGCAGCCGGGTCGGCCGGCTCGGGTCACGGACCGCCGCGTCGAGGTCGACCACCGCGTCGAACGCCCCGGAGCGACGGATCCACCGGTTGACCGCCCGGCGGTCCGCCTCGGTGGCGCGGGAGAACGCCGACCAGCCCTCGTACGGAGTGATCGTCGCGCCGACCACCCGGATCCCGGACTCGTGCGCCCGGGCGATGAAGGCGAGGTACCCACGGACCAGGTCGCGCGGACGCAACGACCCGCCGGCGCCGTTGATGTCGTTGACGCCCTCGAGCAGCACGACGGTGTGCACACCCGACCGGGCCAGCAGGTCACGGTCGAACCGCGACAGCCCCGACATCCCGGCGGCGTACCGGTGCGACAGCAGTCGGTTGCCGCTGATCCCGACGTTGAGCACGCCGAAGTGGTCGTCCTCGGGCAGCGCCAGCATCCGGTCGGTCAGCACGTCGGGGTAGCGCCCGTTGGCGTCCAGCGTCGAGCCGAACCCGTCGGTGATCGAGTCACCGAAGAACGCCACCGACCCCACGTCGCTCTGTACGTCTCTCTGCACATCGATGGCGGACATGACGAGCCGGGCGGTGCCGTATCGGCGGTAGACGCCACCCGGCGACCGGGTTGCATCTCCAGCGGCCACGAACCCGGTCGCCGAGCCCAGCGCGTGCTGGGTCAGCGGCCCGGTAGCGGTCGGGAAGTAGATGCTCACCACCAGGTCGCTGTCGGGGAGCATCGGCAGGCCGACCGCGTCGGACAGCCGCTCGGCACCAGGCGCGATCGTCACCGCCGTCCGGCCGCTGAAGGTCACCGGGACGGCCCGCTCGGCGTCGATCTTCGGCGTACCCAGCGGCCCACCGTCCGGCGGTGCGAGCGTCACCGCACCGATGCGCAGCGGCCGGGCACCGAAGGCGTTGGACAGCCGGATGCGTACGGCGTCACCGCCGATCGACAGGTGCACGACCTGGCGCAGGGTCGCGTCGTCGACGCCCCGGGCCGACAACCCGCCCGGCGACGGCGCGGTCACTGCGACCGCCCAGCTGCCGACCCACCGCACGCCGACCCGCTCGGGACCGGCTCCGGCCGGGTCGTACGCCGCGATCCCGAGCATCACCGCGACCGCTGCGGCGGCAGCGAGCACGCGGCGACGAACGTTCGGGCTGGTCACGGCTCCTCGGCACCTCGATACGGACAGTGATCTAACTGTGCGGTGTGAGAGGGCCAACTGCGAAACCCGTTGGTCAGATCGTTATCGCCCGGCTCCACCCTGGACGACGTACCCCGCGAGCTCATGTGCCTGTTCCTCAAGTCGACCGAGCGCGAGCTTCAGCGCCGCGCGGTCGACCGGTGCCGCCGCCTCCAAGGCCGCCGCCCTGATGAACGCCGTCACCTTCACGCCGGCCTGATCGGCACGTCGGCGCAGCTCTTCGATCTCGTCCTCAGCGAACCGGATCGAGATCGTGACGTTGCGCCGCACCTCAACGCGCGTGCTCGCCGACTCGTCGAAGTCGGACACGACCCTACTTTCGTCGTACTGCTTCGCCAACTCGCGTTCAGTGACACTCGACTGTTTGGTCGCCATGTCGGTTCACTCCTCCCAACCGGTGATCGGCCTCAATCCGTTACGCACGATCTGCGCCACAATCAGCACCCGCTTCCCTCCGTCGGTGACGGAGGGAACAGGACGCGGTCCGGAAAGTGGCGATGCGGCGTCGCTCGCTCGGCGTTGAAGATCGCCTGCTCAATCTCGGTCGCGGTGAGCCTGACCGTCGCATGGTCGAGATTCGCCTCGTCCCACTCGATGTGGTCGAAGATCATCGCCACCGATCCCTGGTCCGATCCTGTGTTGCAAGTCTATCACTGTTGCAACACGAGCACGCATCTCACTTGCCGCAGAGCCATCTCGACCGCGACCGTGGCGCACTCCCGCCACGGCGCCCATTCGCCACCCTGCCCGGCCGGTTCCGGTGGTAGGCATGGCTCGGAAGCCGTCGCACCGGCAGGGGGTAGGGCAGTGAGACCACGTCGATCGGCACCGGTTCTGGTGGCCGCCGTCCTGTTACTCGGGGCCGCGGCCCCAGGAGCGCCGGCCGAGCCGGAGGCGGCGGAGAGCGCCGCCCCGACCACCGAGCGCTGGACCGTCACGTTGCTCACCGGCGATCGGGTGGACGTCCACCAGCGTGGCGACGACGTGCTGACCCAGGTCCGCCCGGGCTCCGGCCGTGAGCACATCCGGTTCCAGCGCCGGCGCGTCGGCGACCGGATCCAGGTCGTACCCAGTGACGCACTCACGCTGCTCGGCACCGGGCGGCTCGACCCGCGGCTGTTCGACGTCAGCGGGCTGATCGAGCTGGGGTACGACGACGGTCGCGCCGATCTCCCCCTGCTCGTGCAGGGACCCGAACCGCGGACGGCTCTGGCCGGCGCCGACTCCCGGGTGACGCGGCGGCTGGTGAGTCTCGACACCACGGTCGTCCGGCAGCCGAAGGCGACCACCGGCGAGCTCTGGCGGTCGCTGACCCAGCCCCGGCCGACGACCGACGGGGCCCGCACACTGCGCGCCGGGGTCCAGCGGGTCTGGCTGGACGGCAGGCGCCGGGCGCTGCTCGACCAGAGCGTCCCGCAGATCGGCGCACCCGAGGCGTGGGCCGCGGGCTACACCGGCCTGGGCACGAAGGTCGCCGTCCTGGACACCGGCATCGACGCCACCCATCCCGACTTCGCCGGCCGGCTCGGCGAGGTCCGCAACTTCTCGGCCGCGCCGGACGCCAACGACACGGTCGGGCATGGCACCCACGTCGCCTCGACGATCGCCGGGACCGGCGCGGCGAGCAGCGGCCGGTACAAGGGCGTCGCACCGGACGCCACGCTGCTGATCGGCAAGGTCTGCGAGACCGAGTCTTGCGCCGACTCGGCGATCCTGGCCGGGATGGACTGGGCCGCGCGCGCCGGCGCCGACGTGGTCAACCTCAGCCTCGGCGGTACGGACGGCCCGGAGATCGACCCGCTCGAGCAGGCGGTCAACGACCTCACCGCCGCGTACGGAACGCTCTTCGTGATCGCCGCCGGGAACGACGGGGCCGACGAGACGATCGGCTCGCCCGGCAGCGCCGACGCGGCACTGACCGTCGGCGCGGTCGACAAGTCCGACCAGCTGGCCGGCTTCTCCAGCCGCGGACCACGGCTCGGCGACACCGGGCTCAAGCCGGACCTCACCGCGCCCGGGGTGTCGATCGTCGCCGCCAATGCGAAGGACGGCTATCTCGGCGAGCCCGGTGAGGCGTACACCTCGCTCGACGGTACGTCGATGGCGACGCCGCACGTCGCCGGCGCCGCGGCAATCCTGGCGCAGCAGCACCCGGACTGGACGGCCGGCCGGCTGAAGGCCGCCCTGATGGGCTCGGCCGAGCCCCAGCCCGACCAGGGAGCGTTCGCCCAGGGCGCCGGGCGGGTCGACGTCGCCCGTGGCGTGCAGCAGACCGCGTACGCCGAGCCGGCGGCCTGGTCGGCCGGGCTCACCGTGTGGCCGCACGGGGACGACGTGCCGCAGACGCGGACCCTCACGTACCACAACCCCGGGTCGGAGACCCTCGCCTTCGACCTCGACCTGCAGACCCTCGGCCCCGACGGCGCGGCGGCACCCGCCGGGATGTTCACGATCTCGGGGTCGTCGGTGACCGTGCCCGCGGGTGGGACCGCGTCGGTCGACGTCACGGTCGACACCCGACCCGAGGGTGCCGACGGGTACTACTCGGCCTGGGTCGTCGCCGCGGCCGGTGACACCCGGGTGAGCACGCCGATCGCCGTCCACCGCGAGCCGGAGAGCTACGACCTCACGCTGGAGGTGAAGGATCCGAGCGGCGCGGCGACCGGTGCATACTCGCTGGAGGTCTTCGACCTGGAGCACGTCCGCTCCTTCGAGCCGTACGACGAAGACGGCAGCGTGACGGTCCGGATCCCGCGCGGTCGCTACCACCTGAGCTCCTTCATCGCCGGGCCTGGAGATCACGAGATCGCCCTGCTGGCTCAGCCGCAGCTGGACATCACCGAGGACACCACGGTGGCGCTGGACGCCCGGGAGGCGGCGCCGCTGTCGGTCGACATCGACCACACGGGCGTCGCGCCGGGGCTGATGGTCGTCGGGTACGACCACAGCACTCCGCAGGTCCTGCTCGGCTACGGCATCATCACCGACACCCTCGACGGCGTACGGTCCGGCCATCTCGGTCCACGGCTGCCCGACGACGAGCTGGTGTCCGAGGTCAGCGGGCTGTGGGGCGTCCCCGACTCCGACGGCGAGCTGGCGCGCAGCAAGCGGCTCTACCACCTGGCGTGGTTCGAGTACGGCCAGGTGATCGACGGCTTCGCCAAGCAGGTGGCCGACAGCCAGCTGGCTCGGGTCGACGCGACGTACCACGCTCACGGCGAGGCCAAGGACGGGGTGAAGTTCTGGATCGCGCTGCCCGAGCACGGCGGCGGCAGCGGCTTCGCCCAGACCACACCGCTGCCGTTCAGCCGCACCGAGCTCCGCAACACCGACACGCCCTGGCGCAGCGAGCTCGACCTGCAGGACGCCGACCGGAACCTCGAGGGCTGGCTGCTGGGCGGCGTGGTCGACCAGCTGCCCGGCACGACCGCCCGCGAGCGCTGGAACGACGCGGTCTTCGGACCCTTCTTCTCGCCGACTAGCGGGTACGCCGTCCGCGCGGGCGATGCCGTCGCGATCGAGGTCCCGCTGTTCGGTGACGCGTCGGGTCACCCCGGCGTCTCGGCGATGACCGGCGGCGGCACCCGGCTGTTCCGCGACGGCGTGCTGGTCGGGGAGAGTGGCAGTCCGGGCGCCGGCTTCTTCGACGTACCCGCGGAGCCCGGGCGCTACCGGCTCGAGGTGACGGCCGAGCGCGACGTGTCGGCGTTCTCCACCGGGCTGACGTCGGCGTGGACCTTCGACTCCGAGCAGGTGGACGGCGACCCGGCGATGCTGCCGCTGACGACGGTGGCGTTCGGGCCTGAGGTCGACACCCGCAACTATGCGTCGGCTCGGCACCGGCAGTGGGTCCCGATCACGCTCAGCCGTCCTACCGCGCTCCCGCCGAAGAAGGGCGGCAAGTCCGCGCTGGCTGCGCCGGCGTCATCGGTGTCGCTGCGCAGCCTCGGCGTCGAGGTGTCGTTCGACGACGGAGCTTCCTGGCAGGACGTCCGGGTGAAGCACCACCCGGAGCGCGGCTGGCAAGCCGACATCGCGCCGCGCGGGCGGACCGGCTTCGTGTCGCTGCGGGCGACCGCGGTCGGCACGGACGGGGCCACCGCCCGGCACACCGTCATCCGGGCGTACGGGCTGCGCTAGCGGAGCCGCGGGAACCAGCGTCCGACTCTCCGTTGGTACTCGGCGTACTGCGCACCGAACTGGGCACGCAGTCGCGGCTCCTCGTACAGATGGACGAAGAGGACGACGGCCACCGTCACCGCGACGGCGTACCAGATCAGGTCGAGTCGCCACAGCACGAGCAGCTGGCCGACGATGGCCGCCACCGACGCGACGTACATCGGGTTGCGCACGTACCGGTACAGCCCACCGACCACGAGTCGTTCCGGCGGCGCGGGAGGTGCGGGCGTGCCGAGGCCCTCCACGACGAACTTGGTGAACGCATGGACGAGCACCGCACCACTGACGACCACGAGCGCGGCCCCCGCCAGCCGGAGCGGGAACAGGTCCTCGATCGGGCGGCCGAGTCGCCAACCGGTGAGCAGCCAGGGGACCACACCGGAGACCAGACCGGGAGCGAGGGCGAACCAGATCGTGCTGACGACGGTCGCAGGTGTTCTTCGCACGGCGCTCACGCTAGCCGGGAGTGTGCTCTGCTGGTCCCACGGCCGGGCCGAACATCTGCTGGAGCACGTTTCGCACCGGGATCGGTGACCGCAGCCCACTGTTCGCCGCGATCGCCGCTGCCCACGACGTCCGCACGGCGCTCTATCCCGGCAGCTACGTCGACCTGGCGCCGTCCACCGCGTTCCCGCACACGACGTACGTCGACACCGACGACCACGCGGCCCGCTACTTCGCCGACGAGCCGTTGGTACGTAGTGAGCTGGCCGGGCGGACGACGTACGCGACTCCGCCTCGCGTGGACTTCGTGCACGCCGACTACACGACCGACCTGCCGATCGAGCACGGCTCGGTCGACCTGCTCATCTCGCTGTTCGCCGGGCTGGTCTCCGACGCCTGCCGTCGCTACCTGCGGCCGAGCGGCCTGCTGCTCGCCAACTCGAGCCACGGCGACGCGTCCGTGGTGGCGCTCGACCCGTCGTGGCGGCTGGTCGCGGCGGTGCAGACGAGCGCCGGCGGGTTCGAGCTGACCGACGTCGGGCTGCATGCGTACCTGCAGCCGAAGCCAGGTCGCACGAAGACTGCCGAGGAGATCCGTCGACGCGGGACCGGGGTGGCGTACACCCAGAGCGCGTTCGCCTACCTCTTCCGGCTGGGCGACTAGCGTGCCTCGACGCCCGCCCACACGTACGTGACCAGGCCTCCGCCAGCCAGCGCGACCCGATGCGTGCCTCCCCAGCCCCGGCTGCGCGACCACCCACGGGCTCGGCGGGTACGCCAGGCCGATGTCGAAGCCCCCGCACTGCGGGGTTCCACAACATCTGGTCGACCGGACCCTCCTCGAACAGCCCGTAGGCGACCGCGAGCGGCACCAGGGTGGGCCACCTGCGTCCCGATCGACGCATCACCTCTCGGATCAGCAGGGCGCCACCGCCGTAGGGCGGCGCGAGCACGATGATCCTGGGCAGTGCATTGATCGCCTCGTTGCCGAACAGGAACTCCCCGACCAGCGACGCCAGCACAACAGCCCGCCGGCCGCCCGGACCGAAGTCTGCTCGCCGCTGACCAAAGTCGGCCTGTTCTTCTTTCCACA
>JBOHDE010000171.1:0-8659 GCA_050699035.1 Nocardioidaceae bacterium
CGACACGCCGGCGTGTCGCACCAACTCGTCACACTCACCGGGCGGGACCGACAGATTGAGGACGCGATGGCAGTGCCGACGTTCGTCGACCAGGTGACCCTCCAGGTCGCCGCGGGACGAGGCGGCGACGGAGTCGCGTCGGTCCACCGGGAGAAGTTCAAGCCGCTCGGCGGACCCGACGGCGGCAACGGCGGTGACGGCGGCTCGGTGATCGTCCGGGTCGACCCGAACGTGACCACGCTGATCGACTACCACCACTCGCCGGCCCGGCGCGCCCCCAACGGCGGACAGGGCGCCGGCGACAACCGCAGCGGCGGCAACGGCACCGACCTGGTCCTCGACATCCCCGATGGCACCGTCGTCCGCGACTCCGACGGCGCCGTACTCGCCGACCTGGTCGGCGCCGGCACCGAGCTGGTGGTCGCCCGGGGCGGTCGTGGCGGGCTCGGCAACCACGCCCTCGCCTCGAACCAGCGCAAGGCGCCGGGCTTCGCCCTCAAGGGGGAGCCGGGTGAGGAACGTACCGTCATCCTCGAGCTCAAGGTGGTTGCCGACGTCGGGCTGGTCGGCTTCCCGAGCGCCGGCAAGTCGAGCCTGGTGGCGGCGCTCTCGCGGGCCCGTCCCAAGATCGCCGACTATCCGTTCACCACGCTGGTCCCGAACCTCGGGGTGGTCAGCGCGGGCGATGTGACGTACACCGTCGCCGACGTGCCCGGCCTGATCGAGGGCGCGAGCGAGGGCCGTGGATTGGGCCACGAGTTCCTCCGCCACGTCGAGCGCTGCGCCGCCCTCGTGCACGTGATCGACTGCGCCACGCCCGAGCCTGGCCGTGACCCGCTGAGCGACCTCGACGTGATCGAGCGCGAGCTTGCGCAGTACGGCGGGCTCGACGACCGTCCGCGGCTGGTGGCCCTGAACAAGGCCGACGTGCCCGACGCCCGCGACCTCGCGGAGCTGGTCCGGCCCGAGATCGAGGCGCGGGGGCTGCCGTGCCACGTGGTGTCCGCCGCCAGCCGTGACGGCCTGCGCGAGCTGTCGTTCGCGATGGCGGCCGTGGTGGCGCGGCGCCGGGCCGAGGCTCCGGCCGCGGAGCCGACCCGGATCGTGATCCGGCCGCCGGCGCAGGCGGGTCCCGAGTTCGCCGTCGTACGGCAGGGCGACGAGTGGCGGGTACGCGGCGAGAAGCCTGAGCGCTGGGTATTCCAGACCGACTTCAGCAATGACGAGGCGGTGGGCTACCTGGCCGACCGGCTGGCCCGGGTCGGCATCGAGAAACGGCTCCTGGAGCTGGGCGCGCGGCCGGGTGACACCGTGCTGATCGGGCCGGAGGACGACGCAGTCGTGTTCGACTTCGACCCGCAGGTCGACGCCGGTGGGGAGATCCTGCGCGGGCCGCGGGGGAGTGACCGTCGCCTGGAGGGCCGATGACCATCCGTCCGCTCGTCCGCGACGCCCGCCGGATCGTCGTGAAGGTCGGGTCGTCGTCGCTGAGCTCGACCGACGGCGGCATCGACGACGCTCGGCTGATCGCGCTGGTCAACGCACTAGCCGGCGTACGCGGTGGCGGCCGTGAGGTCGTCCTGGTCTCGTCCGGTGCGATCGCCGCCGGCCTCGCGCCGCTGGGGCTGCCGCGCCGTCCGCGCGACCTGCCCACCCAGCAGGCGGCGGCGTCGGTGGGGCAGGGTCTGCTGGTGCACCGCTACACCGACGCGTTCGCGGCGCACGGTCTGCGGACCGGCCAGGTCCTGCTCACGGTCGACGACGTCACCCGGCGTACCCACTACCGCAACGCGTACCAGACGTTTGCCAAGCTGCTCGACCTCGGCGTCGTACCCATCGTCAACGAGAACGACACGGTCGCGACCAGCGAGATCCGGTTCGGGGACAACGACCGGCTCGCCGCTCTGGTCGCGCACCTGGTGCATGCCGAGCTGCTGGTGCTGCTGTCCGACGTCGATGCGCTGTACGACGGCGACCCGCGGCGGGCCGCGAGCACCCGGATCAGCGAGGTGCGAGACGAGGCGCAGCTGGCCGACGTGGTGATCGGCAAAGCCTCCTCGGCGGTGGGCACCGGCGGCATGGTCACCAAGCTCGAGGCGGCCAGGATTGCTACGCAGGCAGGGATTCCGGTCGTACTGGCGTCGGCAACCGCAGCGACCGAGGCGATGGCGGGCGAGGAAGCCGGCACGCTGTTCCATCCCACCGGACGGCGGCGGCCCACCCGGCTGCTGTGGCTCGCGCACGCGACCGAGGCACGCGGCGAGGTGGTCCTCGACGACGGCGCCGTGCGCGCGGTCGCCCAGCGACGGGCCTCGCTGCTCCCGGCCGGAGTGGTCGAGGTGCGCGGCACGTTCGAGGCCGGGGACCCGATCGACCTGGTCGACACGACCGGATCCGCGATCGCCCGCGGGCTGGTCAACTACGACAGCAAGGAGCTGCCCGGGCTGCTTGGCCGCAGCACCCACGAGCTGGCCCGTGAGCTGGGCGCTGGATACGAGCGGGAGGTCGTCCATCGCGACGACCTGGTGCTGCTGAGGTCATGACCACGTCACGATTCGGCGGGAAGTGCTGACACCTAACCCGGAGTTACAGGACACTGGTGTCGCCAAGTCCCTCCGCACTCCGAGGTGTCCGTGAACGAGCCGAACCGGCACTGGCATGTGACGGTGACGTTGGCCGGTCGGGAGCACGACGCCGAGCTGGTTCGGGACGCGCTCGCCCGGCTCGCCATGGAGCGGCCGTTCCTGCACTCGATGCGATACCGGCGCAACCGGGCGGAGCTGCAGTACTGGGAGCAGGCCGAGGGCATGCTGGACGCTGCCTCACTGGCGCTGCGGCTGTGGAACGAGCACCGCGACTCAGCCGGTCTGCCCGAGTGGGAGGTCGTGGGTCTCGAGGTGCTCGAGCGGGACACGCTGCAGCATCGCGCGCATGCCGGCGCACCCGCGATGGTGGGCACTCCCGGCGCCGTGCCCCGCCCCTACTGACCCGTTCCGTGGCGCCGAGGTTGCACGTATGTCGGACCGGTGGCGACTCACCCCCACCCGTACCCGATCATCCCCACGCCTGCAGACGTGGGGATGATCGGGAACGGCACGGGCCCGTGCCGTTCGGGGAGGCGCGGCCGGCGGACATACGTGCAACCTCGACGGGAGGACTGCCGACATACGTGCAACCTCGGCGCAAAGAAGTGCGACCTACGTTCGGCGGGAGGGGCTGGGACTGGGACTGGGGTGCCTTGAGGTCAGGTGGCGAGGTCGAGGACGTCGACGTACGACACGTCCCGCAATGGGGACTCGGTGCAGCCGCCGATGCCGTAGATCTTGTCGCCGACGGTGAGGTAGCCGATCCCGTGCCGCGGCACCGTCATCGGGTTGGCGTCCGACCAGCGGTCCTCGGCCGGGTCGTACACCGCGGAGAACTCGTGGTGGGACACGTAGATCTTGCCGTCGACCGCCGCGGCGCCGCCGCGAGACATCGGCTCGGGCAGCGGCGTACCCATGCTCCAGGCGTCCTTCGCGGGGTCGTAGACCTGCACCTGGTCGGTGGGCTCACTGACGTCCCAGCCCCCGATGACGTACAGCACGCCGTCCAGCGGCACCAGGTCGATCGAGGACCGCGCGTCCGGCATGTCTGCGCCCTGGCTCCACGCCCCGGTGGCCGGGTCGAAGATGTCGACGGGTGCGGTCGTCGACCCGTCACCCTCCCCGCCGACGACATAGATCTTGCCGTCGAGGACGTCGACGTCGTGGGCGTAGCGGCGATGCGGCAGCGGGGGCAGGTCGGTCCAGGCCCCGGTCGCGGTGTCGAGTATGGCCGCGAAGTCGCTGGCCTTGGCGTCGGCGTCGAGCCCGCCGAACAGGTAGATCTTGGTGCCGACCGCCGCGCCCTCGAACGACGCCAGCCCTTCCGGCACGTCGGGCCCGTACCGCCAGGTGTCCTTCGCGGTGTCGTAGACCTCGCTCGTCGTCAGGCGGTTGCCCCGAGCGCCGGTCATCCCGCCGAAGGTCCAGATCTCGTCGCCGACGACGGCGCTGGCGAAGTCGTCACGCGGCGTGTCGATCGGTGTGCGCTCCTCCCACACCGGCAGGCCGGCGACGGTCGGTGCGCCGGCGCTGCGGGTGGGCTCGTCCGGTTCGGTCTGGTCGGCGTCGGCGCTGCAGGCGGCGAGTACGAGAATCAGCGGAACGCTCAGGGCGAGCGGGGGGAGGCGCACACGTTCGATTCTTCCACGCGGCACCAGGCCCACCGTTCCACGGGCTGAGACCCCGCGCAGACTTGACCGGCCGCGGGAGGATGGGGTCGTGAACGCCGTGAACGAAGCCGCCGCCCGAGCCCGGCTGGCCGCCGACGACCTGGCGGTCAGGTCGCGCGCGGACAAGGACCGCGCCATGCACGCGATGGCCGACGCCCTGGTGGCAGCGACCGCGACCATCACCGAGGCGAACGCCCAGGATGTCCAGCGAGCCAGGGACGGGGGTACGTCGGAGGCGATCATCGACCGGCTGCGGCTCGACCCGGACCGCGTCGCCGCGATGGCGCAGGGCCTGCAGGATGTCGCCGCCCTGGTCGACCCGGTCGGCGAGGTCGTGCGTGGCTACACCCTGCCGAACGGACTCGAGCTGCGGCAGCTGCGGGTGCCGTTCGGCGTCGTCGGCATCATCTACGAGGGTCGGCCCAACGTCACCGCCGACGCCGCCGGCCTGTGCCTGAAGAGCGGCAACGCCGCGCTGCTGCGTGGCTCGTCGTCGGCGACGGCGTCCAACGCCGCCATCATCGCGACGCTGCGCGCGGCCGCGGAGGACAGTGGGCTGCCCGCCGACGTCGTCCAGGGGGTGCCCGCCGAGACCCGCGAGTCGGTCCAGGACCTGATGCGGGCCCGCGGACTGGTCGACGTACTCATCCCGCGCGGCGGCGCCAACCTGATCCGCAGCGTGGTCGAGGGCTCCACGGTGCCGGTGATCGAGACCGGCGTGGGCAACTGCCACGTGTACGTCGACGCAGACGCCGACCTCGAGATGGCGACGCAGATCGTACTCAACGCGAAGGCGCAGCGGCCCAGTGTCTGCAACGCCGCGGAGTCGCTGCTGGTGCACCGTGACGTCGCCGCGACGTTCCTGCCGCGCGTGCTCAAGGAGCTGGCTGCGGTCGGTGTCACCGTGCACGGGGACGAGGCGGTCGGCGCGTACGGCGACGTGGTGCCGGCGACCGAGGCCGACTTCGACACCGAGTACCTCTCCCTCGACCTCGCGGCTGCGGTCGTGGACTCGCTCGACGACGCGGTGGCCCACATCCGCCGGCACGGCACTGGTCACACCGAGGCGATCGTCACCGGTTCGCAGCCGGCCGCGCAGCGGTTCGTGGCTCGGGTCGACGCCGCCGCGGTGGTGGTGAACGCCTCGACCCGCTTCACCGACGGCGGCGAGTTCGGCTTCGGCGCTGAGATCGGGATCTCGACCCAGAAGCTGCACGCCCGGGGACCGATGGGCCTGACCGAGCTGACCTCGACCAAGTACGTCGTGGTCGGGTCGGGCCAGGTCAGGAGCTAGCGTCCGGTAGATTCCCTCCCATGCAGCTGTCCCACGCTCTGACCACGTTGGCCGCCGAGACCGAGCCGCACACCGAGTTGCCGATGCCGGCGCTGATGTTCGGGGTGGTGGCGCTCGGCGTCCTGTTCGGGCTGATGGTGGCGCTGCTGATGTTCGGCAAGGGCCGGCCGCATTCCTGACATGCGACGCCTTGGTGTGATGGGCGGCACGTTCGACCCCGTCCACCACGGTCACCTCGTCGCCGCGAGCGAGGTGCAAGCCTGGTTCGACCTGGACGAGGTCGTCTTCGTCCCCACCGGCGAGCCGTGGCAGAAGTCGGAGAAGAAGGTGTCTCCGGCCGAGGACCGCTACCTGATGACGGTCATCGCGACCGCGTCCAACCCACACTTCTCGGTCAGCCGGGTCGACATCGACCGAGCCGGTCCGACGTACACCGTCGACACTCTCCGCGACCTGGGCCGGCTGCACCCCGACGCCGAGCTGTACTTCATCACCGGTGCCGACGCGCTCGCCCAGATCCTGACCTGGCGAGACGCCGACGAGGTCTTCGAGCTGGCTCACTTCGTCGGCTGTACGCGCCCCGGCCACCACATCACCGAGGTGACGCTGGAGAGCCTGCCGAAGGACCGCGTGACGATCGTGGAGATCCCCGCGCTGGCGATCTCGTCGACGGCCTGCCGTCACCGGGTGATGGCCGAGGAGCCGGTGTGGTACCTCGTACCCGACGGCGTCGTCCAGTACATCGCCAAGCGCTCCCTCTACAAGACCGAATCGAGCTGACGCCCTGTGGTCGCAACCGAGCACGCCCTGGGTCTGATCACCACCGCCGCGCAGGCGGCATCGGACAAGCTGGCCGAGGACATCATCGCCTTCGACGTGTCCGAGCAGCTGGTGATCACCGACGCCTTCCTGCTCTGCTCCGCGCCCAACGACCGGCAGGTCAAGGCGATCGTCGACGAGATCGAGGAACGGCTGCGCGAGTACGGGGAGAAGCCGCTGCGCCGGGAGGGCCAGCGCGACGGCCGATGGGTGCTGATCGACTACGCCGACGTCGTCGTGCACGTGCAGCGCCAGGAGGAGCGTACGTTCTACGCGCTCGAGCGACTGTGGAGCGACTGCCCGGTGATCGACCTGCCCGACTCGGTGACCAGCGGGCGCGGTGATACGGGGGAGTCGGCGTGACGTCTCGCCGACTGGTGCTGTGGCGGCACGGACGGACGGCCTGGAACTTCGCGCGGCGGGCGCAGGGTCAGACCGACATCCCGCTGGACGATGTCGGGATCGCCCAGGCGCAGGAGGCGGCACCGCGGCTGGCCGCGCTCGGCCCGTCGTTCATCTGGTCGAGTGACCTGGCCCGCGCGCGGCGTACGGCCGAGGAGCTGGCCAGCATCACCGGCCTCACCGTCGTACCCGACGAACGGCTGCGGGAGATCCACCTGGGTGACCGTCAGGGCCTCACGGTCGACGAGATCAAGCGGTCGATGCCGCGCGTGTGGGCCGCCGTGCAGTCGGGTCTGGAGCTGCCGACCGCGGTCGGGGGCGAGTCGGACGCGGAGGTGGCGGCACGGGCGGCCGCGGCGATCAGTGACGCGGCGAAGACGCTGGGGCCGGGTCAGCTGGGCGTGCTGGTCGGCCACGGTGGTTCGCTCCGGTCGGGCCTGTGGGAGTTCCTCGGCCTGCCCCGCGAGCGCGCCCATGTGCTGGTCGGCATGTCGAACTGCGCCTGGACCGTGCTCGAGGAGTCGTACGGCGGGCACTGGCGGCTGGTCGACTACAACGCCGGCACCCTGCCCGAGCCGGTGCTCACCGACGACCTTGCCGACAGCGCGGAGCAGTCCGCCTGACTCTGGCTGACTCGATTTCGTGCGGCGACAACCGATTGGCTACACTGCTCGGGCTGCTTGGGAAACCGGCGGCATCCGGGGCTGTGGCGCAGCTGGTAGCGCACCTGCATGGCATGCAGGGGGTCAGGGGTTCGAGTCCCCTCAGCTCCACCCGTCTGCTACGTCACGACCCGCGCGTCTAGTGCGTCAGAGCAGGGCCGCGGCCTTGTCGTCGACTGAACGCAGCACCCTCATCGTCGTCTCCACTGCCTGGGGGTCGAGGTCACCGATCAGTCGGCTGGTGGCTTGGTTGACGGTCGCTCGGACGCCCTTGAGGAACTCGCCGCCTGCTGCGGTCAGCTCGACCCGGTCCGTGCCGTCATCGTCTCGCCGCGCGACGTGCCCGTCGGCGTGCATCCGGTGGACGATCTGTGCGGCTGCCGAGCGGTCGGTCTCGAGCCGCCGACCCAGGTCATCCACCAGCGCGTCGTGTGCCGCCGTGCCTTGGTTCTCGGCGAGCAGGGTGAACGCGACCCATCGGGGGAAGTCGGTGCCGGCCTCGGACAGTAGCTTGAGGTGAAGGTTGTGGGCGTTGCGGGCGGTCTCGCCCAGGATGCGGCCAAAGGTACGGTCATCGGTCATGCGCGTCTCCTCGATTGCTCATGGTGCAAAGGTCTGGTGGAATGACGTCTCTGCCTTGTTAGGAAGGCACCTGTCTATATTAGGTTGCCGACTGAGGATGTCAACCAAATGACCGATGCCACCCACGGACCGGCCCGGCCCCTGCTTGGGCTGTTGCTCCGCCTGTTGCACCAACACCACGCACAGGAGGTCGACGGAGCGTTGCGGGATGCTGGGTTCGGTGACATCCGCCCGCACTACGCCAACGTGTTCCCGTTCGTCCCCGACGACGGCATCCAGGTCGTGGAGCTGGCCAGGCATGCTGGGGTACGTAAGCAGTCCATGGGCCAGACGGTCGAGGAGATGGAACGCGCCGGGTACGTCGAGCGCCGCCCGGACCCAAGCGACGGGCGAGCCAAGCTCGTCTTCCTGACCGCCAAGGGTCGATCCGTACGCCCGGTCGCGCTGGCCGCGGGCCGTCGAGTCGAGGAGCTCTGGGCAGACGTGATCGGCGACGACCTGGAGCAGCTTCGCGACACCCTCGAGACGTTGCTCGAGCACCTGCGCGCACGCGACGCCGGCCCCCGCTAGCCGAGAACCTGCGACCGTCCGGAGGGGCGTGTCAAAGATTGCCCAATTGGGCAAAATTCCACCCGGTCCCGGCGG
>JBOHDE010000172.1:0-8465 GCA_050699035.1 Nocardioidaceae bacterium
TCATCTGGCACTGCTGGCAAGACGGCGTCCCCTACAACCCCGAACAGCACCGCGCACTCCGACGCATCATCGCGGCCCAAGCCACGGCCCAGAACGCGGCGGGTTGACATAGGGCTTCTCATACCCGGACATTCGTACCTCAGCGCCCTCGTGCTGCCGGGACTCGAGATGGTGCAACCGGCTGCGTGCCCCAGCGCTGATCCCACGACGTGTCACCACACACCGCTCGACCCGCTGCGACGCGGCCGAGTCGCATTGCCACAGGCCGTTAGCCATGACGAAGCACGCCCTAGGATGCAGGGATGCGTTGGCGCGACCTTGCACTTCCCCTCGTCGTAGCCGTCGCAGTTCTCGGCCTGGCGGCGTACTTCTGGTTCCAGGGCCGGTCGAAGGCGGTGCCGTTCGCGGTGACCGACTCGTCGATCGCGTTCGTGTCGGCGGCGGACCGCCGCGTCCCCGAGCCGCTGCGAGAGGACCTGCCGGCCGAGCGGCTGATGCTGGTCACGGTGAGCTGGGAGGCTGCGGAGAAGATCAGCGGCGGCGACTACTACGTGCTGGTCACGGTGCCCTCGGGCTGGACCGGGTACGACTGCGTGCCCGACTGCGCGTGGGGCACCAACGACGACGTCCAGCGGTTCGCGCAGGCGCTGCCCCGCAGGCCGTACCCGGAGGGCGCGATCTTCCCCACCGACAAGGCGGGGCAGGTGACCGTGACGTTCGTGCCGCCCGAGGGGGACGAGGGCTACCGCGGCCAGTTCCAGCCGGCTGCCTGGCTGGTGCAGACCGACGGGGGCAACGTGCTGGGTGCGCAACGCATCTCCTGACCCGAAGGGTGGCCCATGCGGCGACTGATCCTGATGCGTCATTCGAAGGCCGAGCAGGAGGGGGCGACCGACCACGCCCGATCGCTGTCTCGCCGCGGGCGCCGCGACGCCGCCGCGGCCGGACGGCTGCTCGCGGGCCGCGGCGACCTCCCCGCGCTCGGCCTCGTGTCCACGGCCCAGCGCACCCGGGACACCTGGGAGGCGGTGTGCGTCGGTCTGGGGAGTGAGCCGGACGTACGGTTCGACCGCGCGCTGTACGACCAGGGCCCGGAGGCGGTCCTGGAGCTGCTCGCCCTGGTCGAGCCAGACTGCGCCGCGGTGCTCGTGATCGGCCACAACCCGACTCTCCAGGTCGTCGCCCACTCGCTGGCCGACGTGTCAGAGGCCGGTGCCGAGCCCGCCGCGGAGGCTGCGCTCGCCGAGGGGCTGCCGACCTCGGCGCTGGTGGCGTTCGACCTGTCGGGCGCCTGGAGCCAGGTCGCGGCCGGGTCGGCCCGGCTGACCCAGGTGGACGTGCCTAGGCAGCGTTGACCAAGCGGGCGGTCTTACCTGAGCGCAGGCAGGATTTCGGTGCGGCGTGTCGATCTCGCGGCTCGCCGTTCGTCTTACTGCGACAGTCTGATCAAGGCGAGGAGGAAGCAATGCAGTACGTCATGCTGATCTACCAAGGCAGCGCACTCGAGCAACAGACCGCGCTCTCCGAGGAGGAGCAGAAGCAGGTCGCCGCCGACTACCAAGGGATCAACCAGACGCCGGGCGTCACCCCCGGGCTGCCGATGGGACTGGCCGAGAACGCGACCACCGTACGGGTCGAAGGCGGCAAGGCCCTGACCACGGACGGACCGTTCGTCGGGATGAAGGAGGCGGTGGGCGGTTGGTTCATCCTTGAGGCCGACGACCTCGACGCGGCCATCGAGGTGGCCGCCCGCGTCCCGGCGGCTCGCTATGGTGGCGCCGTCGAGATCCGCCCTTCGGAGGTGTATTGGTAGCCCCGCTCGAACAGGTCTTCCGCGAGGAATGGGGCCGAGTCCTGGCCACCCTGATCGGCCTCCTCGGCGACTTTGACCTCGCCGAGGAGGCGGCGCAGGAGGCGTTCGCGACCGCCGCCGATCACTGGCCACGCGACGGCGTGCCGACCAACCCGCGCGCCTGGTTGATCAGGACGGCTCGCAACCGCGCCACAGATCGCATCCGCCGCGACCGGGCGCTCGCGGCCAAGCTCGGCCTGCTCGCCGCCGGGGATCGGGTTGAGGTGTCGATGAACAGCACCGCGTTTCCGGACGAGCGTCTGGAGCTCATCTTCACTTGCTGCCACCCGGCGCTCGCGGTCGAGGCGCAGGTGGCGCTCACACTGCGCACTCTCGGCGGGCTCAGCACCGACGAGATCGCCCGCGCTTTCCTGGTACCCGAGCCCACGATGGCGCAGCGGCTGGTGCGGGCCAAACGCAAGATCAAAGCGGCGGGGATCCCGTTCCGGGTTCCCCCGGATCACCTGCTCGGTGAGCGTCTCGACGCCGTTCTCGCCGTCGTCTACCTGATCTTCAACGAGGGCTATGGCGGCCGCGACGAGCTCGCCGCCGAGGCGATCTGGTTAGGTCGCGCGCTCACCGAGCTGCTGCCGGCCGAGCCCGAGGTGCACGGGCTGCTGGCGATGATGCTGCTGCACGACACCCGCCGCGAGACGCGGTTCAGCGACGGCGAGCTGGTGCTGCTCGCCGATCAGGACCGGTCCCGGTGGGACACGGCGCAGATCGCCGCAGGACGCGTCGAGCTCGATCGCGCGCTCGCTCTGGGCGGCCGCGGGCCCTACGTGCTCCAGGCCGCCATCGGCTCGTTGCACGCCGCGACGCCGTGCGACTGGGCGCAGATCGCCGCGTTGTACGGGGAGCTTGCCCGCCTAACCGGCTCGCCCGTCGTGCAGCTGAACCGTGCCATCGCCATCGCCGAGACCGAGGGACCGGAGGCAGGCCTGCGCATCATCGATGGGCTCGGACTCGACGACTTTCGTTACCTGCACTCGACCAGGGCCGAGCTGCTGCGAAGGCTCGGACGCATCGATGAGGCGCGCGACGCCTATCGCCGGGCGAGAGAGCTCACCGGCGACGGTGCCGAACGACGCTTCCTCGAACGCCGGCTCACCGAGCTGGCGGCCACCCCAGGCTCGGGCTAGACGGGCGGGGCGGGCGTGACCCGGCCGGACTCCGCGTCGACGGCCTCGATCTCCTCCCGGGTGATGCCGAGCAGGTAGGCGATGGTGTCGAGGTACGGCACGTTGACCGACGTGTCGGCGGCCTGCTGCACGACCGGCTTCGCGTTGAACGCCACCCCGAGCCCGGCGGCGGACAGCATGTCGAGGTCGTTGGCTCCGTCGCCGATCGCGACCGTGTGGGAGATCGCGACCCCGGCCTCCGCGGCGAAACGGCGGAGCGCGTCCGCTTTGCCGGCCCGGTCGACGAGCGGGCCGGTGATCCGGCCGGTGAGCCGGCCGTCGACGACCTCGAGCCGGTTAGCAGCGGCGTAGTGGATCCCGAGGTCGGCGGCGATCCGGTCGGTGATCTGGGAGAAGCCGCCGGACACGATCGCGAACCGGTAGCCGAGCGAGCCCAGCGTGCGCACCAGGGTGCGGGCCCCGGGGGCGAGCTCGATCGCGGCGTAGACCTCGTCGATGGCCTTCGCGTCGAGGCCCGCCAGGGTCTGCACCCGCTGGACCAGCGACGCGGCGAAGTCGAGCTCGCCACGCATCGCCCGCTCGGTGACGTCGCGCACCTGGTCGGCCGTGCCCGCGTGCGCGGCGAGCATCTCGATCACCTCGCCCTGCACCAGGGTGGAGTCGACGTCCATCACGATCAGCTTGCGGCCGTGGCGGAGCAGGCCGGCCGGCTGCACGGCCACGTCGACCTGCTGGGCGGCCGCCTCGGCCGCGAGGATCGAGCGCAGTCGCTGCGGGTCCGCGCCGGAGACGTCCAGCTCGATCGCGGTGACGGGGTAGCGCGCCATCCGGACGATCCGGTCGATGTTGGCGCCGGTGTCGCTGATCCGGCCGGCGATAGCCGACACCGCGGCCGGCTGCAGCGGCGTGCCGAGTACGGTGACGTGGCTGCGGCCCTCTCGGCGCGGCTGGTTGTCGCCGGTGCCGGTCTCGATGTCGACGTCGAGACCGAGGCCCGCCGCGACCTGCTCGACGGCCCGGGTGACGCCGGCGACGTCGCGCGGCCGGGTGACGAGCACACCGAGCACGAGCCGGCGGCGGAGCAGCACCTGCTCGATGTCGAGGACCTCGACGCCGTGGACGTCCAACGCCGAGAAGATCGCCGACGTCAGCCCCGGTCGGTCCTTGCCGACCAGCGTGACGAGCAGCGTCGGGCGTTCGTCTGCGGGAGTGGGCACGGCGGCCACGCTACCGGTCGCGGCGGCCGGAGCAGGCGGCGCCGACCGCGGCCCGGGACGCGCGGGCCAGCGGCTGCAGCGCCGCGGCTCGGAGCTCCGCCTCGGACGCGCTGACTGCGGCGCCGTCGTCGGCCAGCGCAGCGGCCACGATGGCGCGGCAGCGCACGCCGAGGACAGCCAGGGCGGCCGTCTCCGCCGGCCAGCCCGGCGGTAGGTCGAGGTCGAGGGGGCGGCGCAGGTTGAGCAACGCGTCGGCGGCGTCCGGGCCCCAGCGGGCGACGTCGAGGGCGGCCAGCGCGTCCGCGGTCTCGACGACGGCGCGGCGCAGGCAGCGGTGCGCCTCCGCGACGTCGTACGGCGATGGTTCAGCCGCCTCGTACACCTGCCAGACCACGCCGGCGCCGGTGCGGTGCGGCACGACGCCGCGGCCGGTGCCCCCCAAGACGATGCCCTCACCGACCTCGATCGCCTCTACGTTGAACGCCGGTGGGCCGGCCAGCCCGGCGGGGTCGCCGGCGACCGGGATCACGGTATGCGTCCACCTGGTCGTCGCGCGCAGCCGGCCGAGCGCCAGGGCGAGCGGCTCGAGGTCGGCGCCCGCGGTCAGCCCGGCGACATGGTGCGCGGCGTCTCCCGCGGTGACGGCCGTCAGCGCGTCGTCGAGGCTGACCCGGGCCTCCACCAGGGCCTGGAGCCAGCACGCGAGCCGCCCGGACCGGGGCAGGTCGAGGGTGCCGGTGATCATGCGCAGCAGCGTACGGGTGGACCGGTAGCCTGGCTGCGCCCGATCAACGGACACCTCGACCTCGCGGGAGCCAGAAGAGCAATGACCGGCGTCATCGAACTGGCCGAGGTCTCCGTGGTGCGCGACCAGCAGACCATCCTCGACTCGGTCAGCATGACCATCGAGGAGGATGAGCGGTGGGTGGTGCTCGGCCCGAACGGCGCGGGCAAGACGACGCTGCTGCAGGTCCTGGGAGCGCAGATCCATCCCACCACCGGCGTGGCCGGACTGCTCGGCGAGGTCCTCGGCACGGTCGACGTGTTCGAGCTGCGGCCGCGGATCGGCTTCACCAGTGCCGCGGTGGCCGAGCGCATCCCCCGCTCCGAGCGGGTCCGTGACGTGGTGGTCACCGCGTCGTACGCCGTGGTCGGCCGTTGGCGTGAGGAGTACGACGCCCTCGACCACGAGCGGGCCGGTCGGCTGATGGCCGAGCTCGGCGTCGCCCGACTCGCCGACCGGACGTTTGGGACCTTGTCCGAGGGCGAGCGCAAGCGAGTGCAGATCGCGCGCGCCCTGATGACCGACCCCGAGCTGCTGCTGCTGGACGAGCCTGCCGCCGGCCTCGACCTCGGCGGCCGCGAGGACCTGGTCGGCACGCTGGCGCTGCTCGCGGCCGACATCGACGCTCCGGCGATCGTGCTCGTCTCCCACCACGTGGAGGAGATCCCGCCAGGCTTCACGCACGTGTTGATGCTGCGCGGCGGCACGATGGTCGAGTGTGGGCCGATCGAGACCTGCCTGACCGAGTCCGCGCTGTCGGAGACGTTCGGGATGCCGTTTCTGCTCGAGCACGCCGACGGTCGGTGGCATGCACGCCGTCGGGTGCCCGCCCATCGAGGACGGTGAAACCCCGGGGACCCGCGGGCTCGCCGTACGATTTTACGTTCGGATAGGGTCGAAGCATGCTGGACTGGCTCGGGAACAACGGGTGGGCCGTGTGGGTGGGTGCCGCCGCACTGCTGGCGATCGCGGAGCTGCTCAGTATGGACTTCGTGCTGCTGATGCTGGCGTTCGGCGCGCTCGGCGGTGGTGCCACCGACGCGCTCGGAGCCCCGGTGCCTGTGCAGGTGCTGGTGGCGGTCGTGGTCGCCCTCGGCACGCTGGTGTTCGTCCGGCCCTCGGTCGTCCGCCGGATGCACTCCGGGCCCGAGCTGACCATGGGCCACGCGGCGCTGGTCGGCCGCAAGGCTCTGGTGACCGAGGAGGTGACGTCGCACACCGGACTGGTCCGGCTCGCCGGCGAGGTCTGGACCGCGCGGCCGTACGACGACGGCATGACGATCCCCGTCGGCGTGACGGTCGACGTGTTCGAGATCAAGGGCGCCACGGCCGTGGTGTACCCGTCCGACGCGGAAGCACCCTGACACATCCGCCGCATCATCGACACGTTTGGAGGGCGCCATGGGAATGGCCGTACTGATAGTGCTCGTGCTGCTCGCGTTGGTCGTGGTCGTGACGCTGCTGAGGGCGGTGCGCATCATCCCGCAGGCCCGGGCCGGGATCGTCGAGCGGTTCGGCAAGTACCGCACCACCCTCTCGGCCGGGCTCAACGTCGTGACGCCGTACGTCGACCGGGTCCGTTACGTGATCGACCTGCGCGAGCAGGTGGTGTCGTTCCCACCGCAACCGGTGATCACCGAGGACAACCTGGTCGTGTCCATCGACACCGTCATCTACTTCCAGGTGACCAATCCGACCAGTGCGACGTACGAGATCGCCAACTACATCCAGGCCATCGAGCAGCTCACCATGACGACGCTGCGCAACATCATCGGCGGCATGGACCTCGAGCAGACGCTGACCAGCCGTGAGGAGATCAACCGGGCGCTGCGCGGGGTGCTCGACGAGGCCACCGGCAAGTGGGGCATCCGGGTCAACCGGGTCGAGCTGAAGGGCATCGACCCGCCGCCGTCGATCAAGGACTCGATGGAGAAGCAGATGCGCGCCGACCGTGACAAGCGGGCGGCGATCCTCACCGCCGAGGGTCAGCGGCAGTCGCAGATCCTCACCGCCGAGGGCCAGAAGCAGGCCGCGATCTTGTCGGCTGAGGGTGACCGTGAAGCGCAGATCCTGCGCGCCCAGGCCGAGCGGGAAGCCCAGATCCTACGGGCGCAGGGTGAGGGCCAGGCCATCCAGACGGTCTTCCAGGCCATCCACGACGGGTCACCGGACCAGTCCTTGCTCGCCTACCAGTACCTTCAGATGCTGCCGAAGATCGCCGAGGGCGACGCCAACAAGGTCTGGATCGTGCCGAGCGAGATCGGCCGGGCGCTCGAGGGCCTCGGGTCGTCCATCGGCGCGATCGATGGCATCCCGGCCAAGTCCGAGGGTCCGCGCGAGCGGGTCGACCTCGGTGCCGGCCCGACCGCGGGTCTGTCCGACCTGCAGCGCGACTCGGTGGTGAGCGCGCACGACGCCGTGGCCGAGGCGATCGCGTCGGCGGAGGCGGCCGCGCAGGGCCGGAGCAAACCGAGCTCGCTCCCGTCCAGCCTGACCGGAGAGCCGAAGCGGCCCGCACCGGACGAGCCCGAGGAGACCTCGACGCCGGAGCCAGACTCCGCGCAGGAGGACGACGAAGGCCCACCGCTGTGACGGCTGACGCCGACGGTGGGGACGATCTCGGCGGATGACCTGGTGGGAAGCCCTGGCCGTACTCGCGGCGGGAGTGACGGCCGGCACCATGAACACCATGGTGGGGTCGGGGACGTTGGTGACGTTCCCGGCCCTGCTGGCGTTCGGCTACCCGCCGGTGGTCGCGAATGTCTCGAACACCGTCGGGCTGGTGCCGGGCCAGCTGTCCGGCTCCTTCGGCTACCGGCGTGAGCTGGCCGGGCAGCGCACCCGGCTGATCCGGCTCGGGACCGGCTCGCTGATCGGTGCGCTGGCCGGCGGCATGCTGCTGCTCACCCTGCCGGCGAGTGCGTTCACCACGATCGTGCCGGTGCTGATCGGTGTGGGTTGCGCCCTCGTCCTGGTCCAGCCGTGGGTGTCGTCGCGGGTCGCGCGCCGGCACGACCCACCCGCGCACGGTTCGGTATGGGTCTGGGTGCTGGTCCTCGCCACCGGCGTGTACGGCGGCTACTTCGGTGCGGCCCAGGGAGTGCTGCTGGTCGCCATCCTCGGGTTCGGCCTGGACGAGACGATGCAGCGCATCAACGCCGCGAAGAACGTACTCGCGCTGGTGGTCAACCTGGTCGCCGCGCTGCTGTTCGCCGTCGTCGCGGACGTCGACTGGGCGATCGCCGGACTGATCGCCGCCGGGTCGCTGGTCGGCGGGATGGTGGGGGCGACAGTGGGCCGCCGGTTGCCGCCGATGGTGCTCCGGGTCGCGATAGCGGTCGTCGGCGTGGTGGCGATCTGGCAGTTCAGCTTCGCCTGACCGTGGTCACGCCAGCGCGAGGCCGGCCAGCACGACAGCCGAGGGCAGCGCCGCGAGCTCGGCCGCCGGGACGACGATCTTCGACCCCCGG